>DATFAE010000062.1:0-22126 GCA_035254945.1 Arthrobacter sp.
CGGGCAGCTACTGGGTCATGGTCGCCGTGGAAGCCCAAGACTTCCAGGTCGTGCTCTACAAGTCCCACGACCTCAAGAACTGGGAAGCGCTGAGCACCTTCGGCCCGGCCAACGCCACCGGAGGCGTGTGGGAATGCCCCGACCTCTTCCCCCTCCCCGTCGACGGCGACCCGGAGAACCTTCAGTGGGTCCTCACCGTAAACCTCAGCCCCGGTGGCCCGAACAACGGCTCTGCCGGGCAGTACTTCATCGGCGACTTCGATGGGACCACGTTCACCTCGGCCACCACCGTGACCGAAGGCCTCCAGGACCCGGATCGGCTGGGCGAGTACCAGTGGCTGGACTGGGGCCGTGACTACTACGCCGCAGTCTCCTTCAGCGACGCCCCCGACAACCGCCGCCTCATGATCGCCTGGATGAACAACTGGGAATACGCCAACCACATCCCCACCTCACCGTGGCGCAGCCCCATGACCCTGGCCCGCGAAATTTCCCTCCACAGCATGGACGGCAAACCCCGGCTGATCCAAAAGGCCGCCGGAGACTTTGCCGCGTCTTCCAACGCAGACCAACTTTTCACCCTTGAACGAATGGAAGTATCCGACTGCACGCGCGTCCTTGACGGCGCTGCCGGTTCCGTCCAACGGATCGACGTGGCCTTCACACCCGGAAGCGCCCACGAATTCGGGATAATTGTCCGTGGGAACGGCGCCCACGGAACCCGCATCGGCATCCAGCCGGTACAAGGCACGCTCCACGTCGACCGCCGGACATCAGGGCGGACCAACTTCCACGAGTCCTTCCCCTCCATCGATACAGCCCCCCTCCAGTCCATCGGAGGCTCCTATCAGCTGACGATCTACGTGGACCGCTGCTCCGTTGAAGTCTTCGCCGAGGACGGCCGGGTCACCGTGACGGACCTGATCTTCCCCGCGGCGTCGAGCACCGACGTCGCCGTCTACGCCCTTGGCGGCACAGCCACCTTGGGCAGTCTCAAGATCACTCAATACGCCTGACATGGCTTGCGCGCATGCATGCTGGGATGCATGCATGCTGGGGGAATGACCGGCGTGCGGTTTCCCAACGTCAGGCGAGGAGCGGGACGCGGAAGACTTGGCCGGGGAAGATCAGGTTCGGGTTGCTGACGCGGTCCCGGTTGGCCTGGAAGATATCGTCGGCCGTGGTGTTTTGTCCCTGCTCGCGGGCGATCCTGGTGAGGTTGTCACCACCGGCCACCTCATAGAGCCTGAAGCCCTCCAGGCCTGTGAACACGGTTACCGGGAGGACAAACAGGTCCGTCCCGGGCGGATGGATCCCGGAGGCGTCCTCACCGAAGACCTGGAGCATCAGGTGGGCACCGCGGGCCGTGAAACCACCCAGGGAAACCTGGTGGCCGAAATCGCGGATAACCCCCATGCTGCCCGCGCCCTGTATGTTGCCGGCGGCGACAATGTGCCCGGCGGTGTCGAGCACCCGCCACAGCACCGTAGCTTCGAACCCCGTTCCGAAGCCGGCCACCGTGAAGTCCCGGCCAACGACGTCGTTCGCCTTGGGCTGGCGGATTTCAATGAGTCGCGGGGCCACGGCATACCTCCCAAGTATCGGCAGTTCCGGCTTTAACATACGGAACTGCCGTTACGGCGGCGTTATTACTGAGGCACTTGGGCTATTCCGAAGGCTCCGCATCGGTTGGCGCCGCACGGTGGTCTACCCCGGCAGTCAGGCCGTCGATCCGCGCAAGTGCGGCATTGAGTCGCTCGACTGTGGCCCACAAAGCGGGATGCTCTTCCCGGATCTGTTCGAGCGACGCGCCCGCTGAGGTCAGCGCTGCCAGATCGAAACTCACGTTGGTGCGTGCACCTGTCACTGCGGCCCTGAGGGCACCGAATGCGACGACGACATCGGCGATGAGCGCCGGGTTTCCGTTGGACGCCAGCCAGCCCAGATCCTCGACGGCGTCGATGGCCCGCTCCCCGAGCACGGCTGATGCCTTGGCAGCTTCCACGGATGCACGGTTTATCGCGTCCTCGCGTTCCGGCCCTGGGTCCAGCCTGAAAGCGGCGCCGAATGCAGCGGACGCCGACGCGTCGTCATCGGCCAGCCGAAGGGCGGTTTGCCGCAGGTGATGCGCCCGGGCGTGAAGATCGTCGAGCTCCGTGAGCTGGTGTTCCCCGGCTTCCGTGTATCCGGCAACCATCGACATCAGGGACGCCGCGATGGCCAGCATCACTCCAGTCCCGGCCCCGCCGCCTGGTGAACCTTTGGACTCCGCCAAAGCCCGCGTCCAGTCCTCAACTGTTGCACCTTGCGTCGTCACCGCTTCAGAATCAGCCATGGCATCAAGTGTGCATTCAAAGGGTGCCATAAGGCAGTACCCGCTTCCAGCGGCTAAACGGTGGCGTCAGGCCATTGATCTGGGTCATAGCCGTGAAGGCCCGGCACTCGGCGCGGCCGCTGGGCCTGGTCAGAAGGATCCTTCTGATCCGGTTCGCCCGTGTCCGCTGGCTCCGGGGGGTCGCCTTCCGCACGTTCGCCCGCTCTGCGAGGTGCACGATCCCGGGGTTTGCTGTCAGCCATTTGGTACTCCAACCACTGAGAGTGGGGGTCCATCTGCCTGAACCACTACGCCAAACCCTAGCCCCAGGACTTCCGGTGGACACGCCTCATCGGCTCAAGATCCAGGCAATTTTGCCTAAACAGTCCGGACGGCACGGAGAGGGGAAGCTGCCTACTGCCGGTGGCGGGTAAGTATTTCCCCGCTGCGCGTGAGGTGGTCGGCGACGTCCCTGAGCTTGATGTTGCATTCCGAGCTGGCCCTGGTCAGGATAAGGAACGCCTGCTGGGAGCTGATTTTGAACCTCTCCATCAGGATTCCTTTGGCCTGGCCGATGAGGTCCCGCGTGTCCAGTGCCTGGTTGAGCTGACGGATTTCCTGTGCGTCGGAGAACGCGACCGCGGCGTGGGCGGCAACCAGCAGACCAACCTGCTCTGATTCCTCATCGAAAACGTTCACGTCGTCGCCGTAAAGGTTAAGGGCACCCAGATTGTCCCCTTTGACGAAAAGCTGGAAAGACAGCATGCTCCGGGCGCCGGCAACGAAAGCTGCCCGCGCGAAGTCTGGCCAGCGTTCTTCATCTCCCATATCCGGGACCCGCACGATCCGCTCCTCGTAGGCGGCGTCAATGCAGGGTCCCTGACCGGTCGCACTCTGCAGGGCGTCCACCTTCCGGGGAAGCTCGCCTGACGCGGCCCGGGACTGGACCGTCCTCCTGCCCATAACAAGGCTGACGGAGGCCTCGGCAACATGGGGGATCAGATCCAAGGCAGCGTGGACGATATCGGTCAGCAGGGCATCGGTGTCCTGCTCCTGCTGAAGCTCCCGGGCGAGATCGCTGAGCCGGCCGGCGAGGTCTTGGCCCACCGCCGGTTCCTGGGCAGCAGCGTCCTGGCTTTCGCCGGTCCTGGAAGTCATGTGCTCCATCCTCTGCTACGGACTTCTACCCTAGGCCTTGCCCTCGGATGCACGGTGGCCCTGGGATTCGGGAACCACCTGGTTGGCGATCAGGTCGACGCGGTCTGCGGCGGTCAGCCGGTCATCGTTCTGGATGGCAGCCACGTCCTCGCTGTCCACGCCGGCGGCACCTTCAGCCGCCGTTGCGGTGTCCGATGCGGCGCCGCCGTGGTGTTCCGCCTTGTGGCGCGCTTCATCAAGGTGATGCTCCAGCTTCTCCTCCGCATCCCGCCGGCGCTGTCCGACGGTCCGCATCTGCTGCGTGGTCGGAGCCGCATGCGCATGCTGATGCGGGCCGTGGTCTTGTGGATCCTCTTCGTATTTTTCGCTCATAATGGCATGGTCCCACCCGGCACGCGCTGCGGGAAGACACAAATCCTGCCACTGCCGCATCGCCCGGATTTGGTCGGACGAGGAAACCCCTGTGTCCGGCAGGGAGAGTTCCCGACTGTCCCCCCACCCTGTCGGTGCCCATGGCCGCAGCCCCTAAGGGTCGAAGTGAAACGGACTGGGTTTGTCTCCCGAGACCGAGGTGACGATGGATGCCGCCAGGTCCCGGAGTTTTACGTTCCTGGTGCTGGATGCCCGTTCCAGGATGGTGAAGGCGGCGTCGTGGTTGCACCTGCTCTGGCCCATCACCACACCCAGTGCGGTGTCGATCGTTGCCCTATGGGCCAGGGCGGCACTCAGGTTCTGAGTGGTGTCTTTCAGATGCGCAATGTACAGCGCCAGCGTGAGTCCCCTTGAAGCCTGCGCTGCGAAGGCTTCCGCAGTATCGATGTCTTCCGGCGAGAACGCGTGCGGGCGTCTGGCGTAAAGGGTCAGGGCGGCCCGGGTTTCTCCTTCCGCGGACAGCGGCACGCAGAGGACGGATCGGATGCCATGGCGGGCGGCGGATCCAGCGAAGCGTGGCCAAGGGTGCACCTCGTCCAGATCGGCGGCCAGGACTGTCCTCTGTTCGGCCATAGCCGTCAGGCCCGGGCCCTCGCCCAGGATGTTGTGCAGTTCGTCCATGGACCGGGCACCAGGTTCACTGCCGGCCAGGGCCACCGGCTTCTTCGTTTGCCTGACAGTAATTCCGCAGGACATTTCAGTGCCGGCCCGCGAGAGCGTTGTCGCTGCGAGGGTGGCCAGACCGCCAAGGAACTGCCCAAAGTCATTGCTGTCCAGGATGAGGTCCAGAAGCCGGACGTCCATGCTTGATTGCGGCGCGGCGGGGGCCGTCCTGATCGTCCTTTGGGTGCTCCGGCCGTGAGATATTTTCCGTCGGTATGGTCCCGGGAGGCCGACTGCCTTCGGGGTGGCAGCGGATTGGTCGTTGATGAGGCCTGTTCCGGCGCATTCGCGCACCTCGGCGATGGCCGCGGCCGCAGTGCGCTTATCCGGATATGCCTGCGAGGTGGCCAGTACTGTCCCGTCGGCCGCAAGCAGCCGGAACCGGATTTGGAAATGGAAATCGGTGAAAACCTCGAAGATTCCAGCCATTTGTCGTCCTTTCGGCGTCCCCGTCAGGGGATCACGCCAGGGCCTTGAAGGCCCGGTTATGAGGTGGTCATTCGCGGGGATGCGCGGCTTGATGCGTCCGCACACGCCTGCGGGTCCGCCCACGGGGGAGCTTTCCTGTCCAGAGTGCACTGTGCCTGCCAGCACGAGTCAGGGGAAAAAGTCCCTAAGGCTGGATTTCCTGCATGTCGGCAGGATCTGCGCACCCGGCATATGCCAGAAACCTTCATATTGCGGGGGCCTTCGGTTCTGGCAGAACCGATGCTTACACGGTCCGGGTTGGCGTTGTCCGGTTTGGTGTTGTCCGGTTTGGTGTTGTCCGGTTTGGCCAAGCCCGGAAACTGGTCATTCCTGCCCTTGCTGCAGCAAGGGCATCAGCAAGCCGGACGCATTCCTCTGCCCGCGTGCCCTCTGTGGACACGGCCGGGCGTACCTCCCTGGTACAGGCCAGCAGTGCTTCCGTGACCTCCGTGACAAGATCCGGAAACTGACTGAACCTGTATCCACCGTCCAGGCCGTCGTCCGATTGGCCCAGGGCTGTGGTGACAAGCACAGCGGCCTGTGTCCTGCGCTCCATGCCAAGTTTCATCAGAACAGAGGAGACGAGGTTCTTGACGGTCTTTTCCGCCAGGGACATCTCCAGGCTTATCTGGCGGTTACTGAGCCCACTGGCCAAACCGACGGCGGTCCTAAGTTCCTGCCTCGACAGGACCATGAGCCTGTCCTCCGGCCGGCTCGGCGCGGGCGAGGGCGACGAGGCTGCGCGCGGCAGCGCGAACAGGCGGCTGTAGGCGGTGTGTCCGCCCAATACCCGGCGGAGTAACCGGAGAAGTTCACTGCTGTCATCCTGTTTGGACAAACAACCCCACGCGCCGGCCAGAATGGCCTCGATCAGCACCGGCTCCCCGGACTCCCCGGTCAGCAGCACGCATGGGATGGACACGTCCGCGGCGGCGACGGCGCGGCAGACCCCGGCACCGGACCCGTCGGGCAGACCATCATCAAGGATCGCCAAGTCCGGGCGCAGGGAGGGTATCTCCCGGGCAGCTTCACGGGCCGACCCCGTCTCTCCAGCGATGCTGAAGCCGTTTGACTCCAACAGTTGGCGCAGGCCCCGCCTCACCAACTCGTGGTCATCCAGCAGGTACACGCTGGGTGCGTTCGAACCGTACGTGGGCCGGAGCTGCCGGTCAGCCATAAAGCCTGTCCGTTCCTTCACCTTTGAGACCCCGAAGGTGCTGATCGTGGATCGTGGATCGCTGACGCCGGCGCCACCGCTGCGAGGACGAACCTCACCGGATCCCCATCCGGCGCTCCCGGCCAGCCCGCAAACGCACACCAGCCTTGACTCCCACGCTAGACCTGACTGTCCCCAGAAGACAGGGCGCAGGCACTCGGAGGGAAATATCTTTTTTCCGGTCTTCCGGCACTCCGGCGTGGAAGCCCAACGGACCATCGCGGCGCTGCGCGCAGTCAAATGGCAGCAACAAACCCGCCGGACAGGTGATCATTTCATGGCTATGCGGGTATCTCCCCCTTGAGGCAAAGGACGAATTCATCCACTGCAGGCGAGGAACCAAAGGGCCGGGCAACGTGGAGTTCCGTCTGCGGCCTGCCGGCAAAGCGGCGAGTTGTGATTCCCGGCATGTGGAACCGCTGTACGGATTCCGGCAGGACGGAGATCCCCAGGCCTGCGGCGACGAGCCCGAGGACAGTTTCCTGATGGATGGCTTGCTGCACCACGGCCGGAGGCGCGGCCAGCGGCTCGAACAATCGCAGCACCCGGGCCACGAATCCGGGCATCAGTCGGTAGGGAAAGAGAATCATGGGCTCGCCTTCGAGGTCCCCAGGCCGCAGTTCCTGCGCAGCCGCCAGATGATGGGTGTCGGGCAGGACGACCACAAGGTCCTCCGTGCTGAGCAGTTCGAGGTTAAGCCCCGGGACGTCGCCCGGATCCCGGATGAGGCCAAGGTCAAGGGTGCCGTCCAGCAGCTGTTCGATCTGCTCGCCGCTGGTGAGGGGGTTCAGCACCAGGTCTATGCGGGGACGCTGCTGGCGGAAGGCCCGGATCGCTTCGGGAACCGTGGTGTAACTGGCCGAACTGACGAAGCCCACCCTGAGTTTGCCGCTCTTGCCGGCGGCGACGTCGGCAACGTCCCCTGCGGCGTCGTCGAGCTCGGCAACTGCGGCCTGGACACGGTCCTTGAACGCGTGGCCGGCCGCGGTCAACGTTACACGCCGGGTGGTCCGGTCGAAGAGCTGGACCCCGAGTTCGCGCTCCAGCCCCTTGATGGCGACGGTCAGCGGCGGCTGCGTGAGGTGCAGCCGTTCCGCCGCCCGGCCGAAGTGGAGTTCGTCCGCCACGACGAGGAAGTACCGAAGCTGCCGCAGTTCCATGGCGATTCTTTCGATAGACACTAACAATTACTAGCCAAATGATATTGGACGCGATGCGTTTGCGGGTGAGTTACTGGATCTAAAGCCGGGCACTCCCCGAGACCCATCCCGCACCAAGGAGTCACCCATGGAATCGACCGAATACGCCGTCGTAGGTGCTGGCCTGTCCGGGGCTGCCGCTGCCTGGCATCTCGCAGCCCGCGGCCACGACGTCGCCCTGCTCGAACGTTCAACGCCCGCGAACGACGCGGGAAGCTCCCACGGATCGGCCCGGATCTTCCGCTACGCCTACCCCGAGGAGTTCTACACCGGCCTCGTCCAGGAAGCGAAGTCCGGGTGGGACGAGCTGGCCCGCCTCAGCGGCAAGCAGCTCATCACCCCCACAGGTGCAGTGGACTACGGCGCGATCCGCGGTCCGGAACGCCTGGCAGCCGTGCTGGCTGCCCGTGGCATCGACCACGAACTCCTCAGCCCGGAGGAGGCGAACGGCCGCTGGCCGCAGATCACCTTCGACACCCAGGTGCTCTGGCACCCGGACGCCGGCGTCATCGACGCCCACGAATCCGTTGCTGCCATGGTGGACCAGGCCGTGGCACACGGCGCGGCCCTCCACAACAACTGGGCGGTTGCCTCCATCACAGCGTCCGACGGCGGCTACCTCCTGACGTCCGCCGACGGACAGCCGATGCGGGCCGCCAACGTCATTGTCGCCGCCGGAGGCTGGCTTCCACAGCTTTTGGGGGCGCTGTCCCTGCCCTCAGCGTTCCTGTCATTGATGCCCCCGATCCAAGTGCGCCAGGAACAGGCCTACCACTTCCCCTACGCAGAGGGGGCAGACCATGGGCCGGCGCCGTGGCCGACGTTCATCCACAAGCGGGCCGGATGGCAGGCCTACGGCCTGCCCGGCGGCCGTGACGCCGGTTTCCGCGGGCAGAAAGTTGCCGAATACAACGGCGGGAAGGTCCTGCCATCGGCCGCCGGACAGGATGGCCGGATCGACCCCGGGAACCGCCGCCGGGTCATTGACTACGTCGAGCAGTACCTGCCGGGGCTGGTTCCGGAACCGTACTCGGAAACCACATGCCTGTTCACCAACACCCCCACGGAGGACTTCATCCTCGACCGCGCCGACGGCATTACCATCCTGTCCCCCTGCTCGGGGCACGGCGCCAAGTTCGCCCCGCTGATCGGCCAGCTTGCCGCGGACCTGGCAACTTGCGCAGGACCCGTCCCCGAGCAGTTCCGGCTCGCTGCCCAAGCCAGGCACGCAACAGCAGTGGCCCATTAACGGCGGCCACACGGCGGGGTCTTCAACCGGACCAATCTCGTGCAACGCTGGTTGCATGGATCTTGAAGTCTCGCCCGCGCTCACGATTCCCGCCTCGGAACTGGGGTGGCGTTTCTCGCGTTCGTCAGGGCCGGGCGGCCAACACGTCAACACGTCTGACAGCCGCGTCGAGCTGTCGTGGAACATCGGCTGTTCGGCAGTACTTTCGGACGTCCAGCGGCAGAGGCTGCTCACGCGTCTCGAACGACGCCTTACCGCCGGGGTCATCACCGTGACTGCCTCCGTTCAGCGCTCCCAGCTGCGCAACCGCGAAATCGCGCTCGCCAAGCTCTCCGAGATTGTTCTGGAGGGCATTGCCCCCGAGGGTGCACCCCGCCGGCCGACCAAGCCGACCCGGGGCTCGAACCGGCGGCGCCTCGCCGCCAAGGAACAGCGGTCGGCAACGAAGCAGCAACGACGACGGCCGGCCGCCGAGTAGCGCGGCCGGCGTTACCGCTAGTGAGAGATGCGGATGCCGTGATGCTCTTCCGGGGACCAAAGGCTCTGTTGCCGGAGTGTCCGGCGCGTGAAGCTGGGAGAACGATGCAGCATCTGTGGACCGTAAATGGCGGACGCTGCCAACGGAAGGAGAGCGGCGGTCAATGATCACTGACGTGTGGGCTCTCCCGGCCGGCGTTCTAGTGGCATTGGGGGTACTGGCCACCTCCGCGCTGTTACTGGACGCAATCGCCCTGGTCGACCTTTACCGACGGCCCGCTGAACTGGTGGTCTTCGGCAAAAAGTGGGTCTGGCTTCTGGTGATCCTTTTCCTGAACCTTCTGGGCCCTGTCCTCTACCTCCTGGCCGGCCGCAAGCCTTCCCCGCCCGCCGGGACGCCGCAGGCGGTGCGTTCGAAACAGACGGCTGCCGCTGACGCGGTCGCCAAACTCTACGGTCCTCCGGACCATCCCCGCCGACGTTGAACGCAGCCATCGAAGCCGCCGGGCTCACCAAGACCTTCGGCCAGACACGTGCCCTCGACGGCGTGAGCCTTACCGTGGAAGAAGGCTCCATCTTTGGCTTTCTGGGACCAAACGGGGCGGGTAAAACCACCATGCTTCGGCTCCTGGGCGGGCTGGCCAGGCCGACATCGGGGTCGCTCAACGTGCTGGGATACGCAGTGGGCTCTGCCGGCAACGCCGCACGGGCCAGGATCGGCTTCCTGCCGGACGTCCCCGCCTTCTACAACTGGATGACGGCCGGTGAAACCATGCGCTTCGCGGGAAAGCTCCATGGGATGGCAGGTCAACAACTGGACGAACGGGTGGACCTGCTGCTGGACCTGGCGGGCCTCGGACAGGTTGGCACAAGAATTGGTGACTACTCGCGTGGCATGAGGCAACGCCTGGGCATAGCACAGGCCCTCGTCAACGCCCCGCAGCTCCTGCTGCTTGATGAACCGACGGGTGCGCTGGATCCCATGGGACGCAAAGACGTCCTGGAACTGGTCACCTCCCTGCGGGGCCGCACAACGGTGTTCTTCTCCACGCATATCCTCGGCGATGCCGAGCGCGTCTGCGACTCGGTCGCCATCCTCAACCGGGGCCGGGTGGTGGCCCAGGCACCGATCGAGCAATTGAAGGAGCGGTACTCAAAGCAGAAAATCGTCGTCGAAGTGACCAGTGGCGCCGGCGGACTCGCCGCAGCCATCTCGCAATGCGGCTGGGCAAAGTCGGTCACACGCGGCCCGGACGACGTCCTGGAAATCACTGTCAGCGACCTCGCAGCTGCCCAGCACGCAATCCCCACCATGGTCAGTGATCAGGGCACAGGCCTGGCACGTCTGGAGATCAAAGAGATGGACCTCGAAGAGGTCTTCGTGCAGCTTGTCGGAGGCGACCGGTCGTGAACGGATACCTCGTCTTCGCCCGCAAGGAAGCGCTTGAGATAGTCCGCACCTGGCGTATCTGGGTGCTGCCATCCATCGTTCTCTTCTTCGCACTGACCGGCCCCCCGCTCGCGCGTTTCACCCCCGAACTCATCAGCGCTGTGGCCGGCGACCAGCTGGGCGGGTTCCAGATTCCGCCACCCACCTACCTCGACGCATATGGGCAGTGGATCAAGAACCTGTCGCAGATTGTGCTTTTCGCCCTCATCATCATCTACGGCGGGCTCATCTCATCCGAAGTCCGGAGCGGCACCGCTGTTTTCGTCCTCACCAAGCCCCTGTCCCGCGCGGCCTTCGTCATCATCAAGGCTGCCGTCCACACCGTGTTCCTGGCCGTCACGCTGACGGCGGGGACGCTCGTCACCTGGGGCATGACACGTTCGTTTTTCAGCGAGGCACCGGCCTCCATATTGTGGGGATCCGCGCTTCTCTGGCTGGTGCTCGGCGTGTTCTTCATTGCCCTGATGACCGCCCTGTCTGTGCTCATCCCGGCGCCCGCAGGGGCAGCGGGCGCCGGACTGGGCGCGTATGCAGTGCTCTCCGTCGGTGGCCTGTGGAAACCGCTCAGCACTTACTCCCCTGCGGGCATACCAGGCCAGGCAGCGTCTCTTGCGGCCGGCACCGGGCTCACCTCGCCACTGTGGACCGTGACGACGGCGGTCCTCCTCGCCGTCGTCCTGGTCTGGCTCGCGGCGGCACTCCTGGGCCGTAAGGAACTGTAGGCCCTGATCGTCCTTCCGGGACGTTCGCCCCTACCCCCGCCCGGAGGCAGGCTGGAGACTCGATATTGACATCAGGCCCAGACGCCCCAAATCTCATACTTCAGGAGGTAAGGATGTCACTTTCCCGGCGGGAGCGTGGCCGCCTCAACGCAATTGGGCGCCAGCTGCTCAAGGATGACCCGCAACTCGCAGCGCGTTTGGGGCGACCGCCGCGGCCAGCCTCCAATGGCTGGTTCCTGGCCGGCGCGGCACTGCTGATGGTGACCGGTTTCGTCATCCTGATGCTGGGGGCTGTCCTGATGTCCACGGAACTCGGCGCCGCAGGCTTCGTCACCATGGCAGCCGGCGGAACACTCGCATCACGCCGTATCGACCCTCCGCAACTCCGGTGGGTCAAGCGGCCGCCCAATCCCGAGGTGCGGCACAACACCTCGGTCGAATAGCTTTCCGATGGTCAGGGCTTCACTTCTCGTTCTTCTCGGTTTCGTTGCCCTGACGTCGATTGCGGGCGGGACGGCAATGGCGGCCTCAGCGTGGCTGGGTGCGGACCGCTTGGGCATCCCGCCTGAAGCGACTGTGCCCTTGGATCTTCTTCAGGGCTCTCCCTTCAGCACATACCTCATTCCCGGGCTGCTGCTCCTTCTCGTCGTCGGAGGTTTGCACCTGACCGCGTCTGTTCTGCTGCTGAAGAGGCACCGAATGGCACCATTTGCCGCGTCCACGGCGGGGTACTCCATCCTGGTCTGGATTTTCGTCCAGATGATGTTCGTCCCCTTCAGCGTCCTTCAAGCCATATATTTCGCGGCTGGACTGGCTGAGGTGGGCTTTCTCCTCCTCCTGCTGGGCGTCTTTCCCCCTCGGCAGCGTAGAACCACGTGAAGACCGGCACAGAGACGTTTGGCCCTGGCGGCGCCCGCGCCGGAGGCGGAAGCTGGACTCATGAATGCCACTAACGCAGGCCCCAAGATCATCCACACTGCCGAACAGCCCACCGCCGTTGTCCATGAACACGTTCCCATGGCTGCCCTCACCGAATTCTTCGGGCGGGCGTTCGGCGCAGTCATGGCAGCAGCCCAGGCACAGAACGTCCAACTTGCCGGGCCGCCGTTTGCCCTCTACCGGGGAATGCCTGCCGAAACCGTCGATGTGGAAGCCGGATTCCCGGTCAACGCCGGCTTTACGGATGCCCAGGGAGTGGCGAAAGGAATCCTTCCGGAAGCCGACGCCTTTGAGGCCATTCACCTGGGGCCCTATGACACCCTCGGCGACACCTACGGAGCAATCCAGGAGCGTATGCGGGCGGACGGTTTCACTCCCTCGGACACGATGTGGGAGTACTACCTCAGTGATCCCGCAACAGAGCCGGACCCGGCCACGTGGCAGACACGGGTGGTCTGGCCTGTTGCCTGATTGTCTTGCGTGGCCGCAGGGAACAACGCGTAGGGCCGTAAGGCACATACAAAATACTCTGCTGCAAGCCATACTGACGGCATGAACGCTGCGTCGGGTAAGCCTGACCGAATCCTCATCGCCATCATTGCGGCCATTGCATTGCTGGTGGTGATCGCGCTGGCCGTCGTTTTCACCCGCGGGGAGCCCGAGGTGCTGGATGAGGCAACGCCCCCGGGCGTGGTCCAGCGGTACAGCACTGCGGTCATCGAAGGCGATACTGCCACCGCCAATTCGTACCTCACCGAGGCGGCACGCTCCACCTGCAGCGGTTACCGGGAAAGCGGTCCCCTCCCCGCCCGGGTGGTCCTGATCTCCACGACCGAGAGGGACAACACTGCCCAGGTGAAAGTCTCGGTTGTCACCTCGAGCCCGGGCGGCCCCTTCGGTCCATCCGAGTACGAGGCCGAAGACCGGTTCTCCCTGGCCAAGGTCGATGGCAGGTGGCTTATCGACCAGGCCCCGTACCAGCTCATGGCCTGCCCCGGAACAAGCCTGAAGCCATGAACGCCACAGTCCGGACAGCCGTACCAGCGGGAGGCTCTGCCCTGCTCACCCTGCGCCGTCTGATCCTGTACGTCCTGCTGTTTGCCCTGGTGGTGATCGTGGCCAGCGGGCTGAGCGGCCTGCTGGAACGCCTGTTCAGCTCAGGCGCGGTGTTGGCGTCCACGGATGTGGCCGGGCTAGCCCGGTCGCTCGCCTTCACGTTAGTGGGAGGTCCGCTGGCCGGGCTCCTGTGGTGGGTCGTGTGGCGGAGGCTCGATGACCCCGCGGAACGCGCGGCAGCAGGGTGGGGCCTGTACCTGACAGCGGCTTATGCGGTCTCCCTCATCGTTGCAACCAGCTCCCTCCTGGGGTTGGCGTCGTCCTTCATCGGCCCGCAGGAACCCCAATGGTATTCGCCGCTGTCCACCGGACTTTCCTGGGCCGCAATCTGGCTGTGGCACCGCTGGATGTGGCGGCACCCCGTCAAACATCCCGTCAATCTCGACGACGTCCCGGCCGTTATCGGTACGGTCTTTGGACTGCTGGTTGGCACCTTCGCCGCCATCTCCGCCATGGGCGGCCTCCTCGACGTCGCAATCCGTGGCTTCACCAGCCTCACCCCGGCGGCAGAGGCGTGGTGGCAGCCGGTGCTGAGGGCGCTGGTGTGGGCTGCCGGCGGAAGCGTGGTGTGGTGGTGGCACTGGTTCAGGGTTGGCGGGCGCAAACTCGAAACCGCACTGGAAAATGTGGCCCTGATCGCCGTGGGGGTCTTCGCGGCTGGCATCACCGCGCTCGGCGGCGCCGCCGTCGTGGTTTTTGTGCTGCTCCGAATGGCTTTCGACCGGGCAGGACCCCTGAGTGAACTGCTTGCTCCCCTGGGCCCCGCCATCGCCTCTGCAGCCATCGGAACTTTGGTGTGGCGCTATCACAGGGTCAGTGGAACACGCCGTTCGGCGGCCACCCGGCGCGCAGGCGCCCTGGTGACGTCAGGAATCGCCTTGGCCGCGGCTGCCTCCGGAGTCGGCGTCATCATAAACGCGGCCCTTGCCATGGCCGTCTCGCCCCTTGCCGGAGGCGGCATCCGCACGCTGCTGCTGGGTGGCATCAGTTCCCTCCTGGTGGGAGGCCCCGTCTGGTGGCGGGCGTGGAAGCCGGGGCGGCAGCCGCACAGCGCGGACGCCATTCCGCCAGGCCGGCGGGTTTACCTCGTTGTCTTCTTCGGCATCAGTGCCGTGGTGGCGCTCGTGGCACTGCTGGTCATTGGATACCGGCTGTTCGAGTACCTCCTGGGCGATGTGTCCGGAGGCAGCCTGCTGGACCGCGTCCGGGCGCCGCTCGGCCTCCTCGTGGCGGCCGGCCTCGTCGCCGCCTACCACTTTGCCCTTTGGCGGCGTGAGCGCGCCCTGCTGGCCGCCGCGGCGCCGTCCGGCACTCGCAGCATCGCGCGTGTCACGCTGGTGACGGCGTCGGATCCGGAGAAGCTGTCCACCGCGATCACCGCCGCGACCGGCGCCAAAGTCACGGTGTGGAGAAGGGCCGGTGCCGACGGCGGACCGCTGCCGGCGGAGGCTGCCCTCCCTTCAGAACCCGGGTTGGCGGACCGGGCAGTAACCGCCCTTTCCGCTGTCACGGCCGCCAGCGTCCTGCTGGTGATCAGTCCGGTCACCGGTCAACCGGCCCGGATCGAGGCAATTCCACTGGAAACAGACAAATCCTCCCGGTAGTGGCGCCGGTAACCGGCGCCGTCCCTCCCAGAATCAGGTGAACGCAATGGGTGCAGTAGTGCATTTTGAGATCCCCGCAGACAATGAAGACCGCGCGAGGAAGTTTTACCAGTCAGTGTTTGGCTGGACCTTCCAGGTCCTGCCGGAAATGGAGTACAGCCTGGCAATGACCACGCCGCTCAACGAACAGGGCGTCCCAGCGGAGCCAGGCGCGATCAACGGGGGGATCTTCCGCCGGGGAGACATGTTGCAGGCGCCGGTGGTCACAATCGACGTCGACGACATCGATGCCGCACTGGAAGAGATAAGCCGCACGGGAGGCAAGACTGTACGGGGCCGGATGGAGGTTCCCGGTTCGGGCTGGAACGCCTATTTCCAGGACAGCGAAGGGAACGTGATCGGACTCTGGCAGAACGCCCGGCAGTCGGCCCCGCCGGAAGGATGACAGCTCCCTCCGGTGCCTTATGGCCCTGTCCGCGTGTGCCTGCCCTGGTGGATTCTTTCACTATGAAGCCCGTGAACTACCGCGTTGCCATTCCCTCGGCAGGCGGTGCCCGGTGGAGAAGCATCTGGCTGTTGCTGCTGTTTGTCCTGCTGTCCGGCGGCGGGCAGGCGGCCCTCGCGGCCACGCCCACAGATGTTGTTGTAGAGGACCGGGCGGGAGTTCTGGACCGCAACACCCTCGTCCCGGCCGTCACGGCCATCGAGTTCTACGAACCCACCAGGGTGGCTGTGTACACCTACAACGGCAGCGCCGCGGACAACATGAACGAAGAGGTACTCAGGTTCGCCCGCGCCGAGCACCCGGACTGGATCAGTCCTGACGGACAGAAGTGGGCAGACGGGCTCTTCATCTTCGCCCTGGATCCTGTGGGCCGGCATGTGGGCACCTATATGGGAGAGGACCGCAAGGTTTCCCTCGAACAACGGGATGACATTCAAAACGCCGCCAAGGATCTCCTGCGGGACGCCCAATGGACGGACGGTACCATCGCAGGAGTCCGGCGCGGGGCCGAACTGATCAACCAGCCATGGTACCGGTCCGCTGCCTTCGCCATCACGGCCTGGGTGACCGGCGCGGCCGCCTTCCTGGGCGCTGCCGCGCTGCTGGTCTTTCGTGCCGTGACCCGGTCCGCCAGCCGCAAGGAGCTGGAAAGGGGAGACCGGAGCTACGCCAGCGTCAGCACGGACCTGGACGTCACCGAACTCAACGCCGGCACCATTCCCGAGGCCTCCTCCTACGGCAGCAGCGTTCTGGAGAAGCACCGCACCTTCCTCAACCGGTATAACGCCACTACCGCGCTCTCGAACCGGGTCCATGCCCTGACCCCGAAGGCGCTGAGCCGGAGATCGAACCTGTCGCTTGCGCGGGAGTATGCGGACGCGGCCGCCGAACTGGATGCCCTGGACGACGTCATTGCCGACAGCAATGCGCTGTTGAACCGCTTGAGCACCTGGCGCACTGCATGGGACCGCCAGCTTGCACCCTTCCGGAGCGACCTCGCCGGACTTGAACAGATCCTGAGCAAACGCCATGGTCAGGGTGACTCCGCCACCGCAGCGGCCCTGAGGTCCTTCCGCGACCAAAGCCTGCAGGAGATCGAGCGATGGACAGCCCAGCTCGCGGATGGTGCGATCAGCCCCGAAGCGGCCCTGGACCGCCTCCGTGACGCCCGCACCCACCTTTCGACGCTTCTGAAAAACCATGCGGACACCGTGATCGATGGCTTCGCCAAGACCGGGCGTGAAGCGCAGCTCATGCGCAGGGAGATGCAGAATGCGCAGGATGGCCTGGGCCACCGAAGGCGGAGCTACGAACCCAGCATTCTGGGGACCGTCTATCCGTCCTATTACTTCTTCTCCGTTCCTGCCTTCAACTCCGGCCTGAGCACCGGAGTCGGCAGCGTGAGCACTGCCAGGGGCGGCGGCGGGACCACGGGCTATGGCAGCAGCGGAGGGAGCTTCTCCGGTTCAGGCAGTTCGTCGGGCTTCTAGGTGACTTTCGGCCCTACAGCTCCGCGGCCCGACGCCGCACGCTGGAGAGGCAGCCAACGCGTACTGAAGGGAACCGGTCATGGAGGAGTCAGCGTCAGGGGATGCCATATTCGTTGTGGGGGTGGACGGATCGGCGGCCTCCGTGGAAGCGCTCCGGCAGGCCCAGCGGCTGGCTGTCCCCCTTGGGGCCAAAGTACTGGCCACCGCCTTCTGGGATGATCCGCAGGTGTACGCCGGATATGTGGCAATGGGCATCGACCGCTTCGAGGAACGCGTCATGCTCATCCTCAACGAGGCACTGGAGCAGGCCTTCGGGCAGGAGACTCCGCCGAACGTTGTTCCACGCGTCGTGCGTGGCCACCCCCGGGATTCGCTGATTGATGCCAGCCGCCACGCCGACATGATCGTTGTGGGCAGGCGCGGCCACGGCGGATTCGGCGGCCTGCTCCTGGGATCCGTCAGTTCAGCCTGTGTGGCGCATGCGCACTGCCCCGTCCTTGTTGTTCATAGCCCCGACAATGAAAAAAGGAAGACCAGCCGTGAGAACGTCTAAACCGATCGCCGTTGCAACCAACGACTCTCCCCAAAGCCAGGCAGCCGTGATGTGGGCTGCGCACCGGGCTGCCCGTGAACGGCTGCCGCTGGTCCTTCTGCACGTCGTCGATGACCGCTGGGTGGCAGAGCCCATCCCGTGGACCGGAATGCTGGTGGAGAAGGGCGAAGAACTGCTGGAAACCGCTGCCGGGCGGGTGCGGGGCACCGTTCCGGTTGAGGTCACCACCAAAGTACTGGAGGGAGGCATCGCCGGTTCGCTGCGTAAGTACTCCACCAGGGTGTCAATGCTTGTGGTCGGATCCGGTGCGCCCCATCTGGGCGGTTCGCTGACGGACCGGGCCCTGCAGGTTGCTGCCGCAGCGAAGTGTCCGGTTGCAGTCATCGGTGACCAGGACGATGAAGGCAGGCACGGGGTTGTCGTGGGCGTTGATGGATCGGAAGATTCCACCCAGGCCGTTGCATTCGCCGCTGCAGAAGCAGACAGGGAGGGCCAGGAGTTGACAGTTGTCTACGCTTTCCGGGCGCCTGACCGGTGGATCGACAGCGGACTGCTCACCAGGAATTTGGCCCAACTGGCGGTCGAAGAGGAGCAGATCGTGCTGTCCGAGACGGTCTCCGGCCTGGCAGAGGATTACCCGGATCTCGTGGTCCACAAGGTCCTGGAGACAGACGTGGAACCCGCCGCCGCGCTGGTGAAGGCGGCGGCGGGAGCCCGGATGCTTGTGGTGGGAAGCCGCGGCCGGGGCGGCTTCAAGCGGCTTCTGCTCGGTTCCACGGCGCACGCAGTCCTGACGCATCTGCCGTGCCCAACGGTGATTACTCCTGTAGGGCAGCGCCTCAAGGGCACCGTGTAGGAGGCGGCCGGCATGGAAGGCAGCGCTTCAGGACAGGAAACAGAAGTCCTCGACATTCATGACTGTTGGAAGTACCTCCGGTCGGCATCAGTCTGCCGCGTCGCGGTGACAACAGCGGACGGGCCCGAAATCTTCCCGGTGAACTATGTCCCCGACTACGGAACAGTCGTGTTCCGCACTGGCCCGGGAACCAAACTGGATGCGGTGGCCGGCGGCAGTCCGGTGGCGCTGGAAGCCGACGGCCTGAATACTTACGGCACCATCGCATGGAGTGTCATCATCAGAGGTGCCGCCAAAGTTGTGGACACCCAGGAGGCCTTCCAGGAGGCAGCGGATGCCGGGCTGTCACCCTGGGAGACCGGCAGCAAGGACCATCTGGTGCGTGTGACGCCCACGGAGGTCAGCGGCCGTCGGTTTGTGATCAATCCCTCCTCCCGCTGGTGGCCACCGCTGGACACGGCACGGACCTGAACGTCCCGGCGAAGGTGAGGGCACGACGTCGGCCCTCACCTTGATGCCGCCACGCTCGCTGGCGTGCCGCCCACCGCCTTCGCGTTGGGATGGCGGACCCCGTGCAGGGCCCGAAGCGCGTTCAGGATGGTGGCCAGGTCGACCAATTCCTGGAGAAGGGCGCCGGCCACAGCGGGGATGAAGCCGAACACCGCTGCAACCATCAGGCCGACGCTCAGCAGAATGCCCGTCCAGATGCTCGCCAGCGCTATCCGGACCGTGCGCTGGCCGATATCGACCGCCAGCGCCGCCTTGGACAGGTCATCGAGCATGATGACGACGTCGGCCGACTCGCTCGCCGCGGTTGACCCCTTGGCGCCCATGGCGACACCGACCTCGGCGGCGGCCAGGACCGGAGCATCATTGACGCCGTCGCCCACCATCATGACGGGCCTTTCCCGCAGCCCGGCCACTATGGAAACCTTGTCTCCCGGCAGACAACCTGACTCGAACCGTGTGATCCCGGCCCGCGCAGCAATCTGTTCGGCGGTGGCTTGTGCGTCGCCGGTGAGCAGGAGGGTTTCCCTGACGCCCAGCCGGCGGAGGTAGGCAAGTGTACTCACTGCGTTGTCCCTAAGCGGGTCGCTCATGATCAGCGCTCCCCCAAAACGCCCGTCAACGCCCACATAGACTGCCAGTTGTCCACCGGCCACCCCGGCTTCCTCGAACCCTGAGGTGACGGATCGGACAAAGTCAGGTTTGCCGACCACCACCGTTTGGTTGCCGCAGGTGGCCGTCACTCCCTGGGTGGCGTGCTCGAAGGCACCGGTTCCTGTCAGCAGGCGCAGGCCCCGGTTCCGTGCAGCTTCCATGACGGAGGAGGCAAGGACGTGGGAGGAGTACTGCTCTGCCGAAGCAGCCAGCTGAAGCAGCCTGTCCTCCGATACCAGACCCGAGGCTGCCCGGGATACCCTGACGGCGTGCAGCGTGGGCCGGCCGTGCGTGAGTGTGCCTGTCTTATCGAATACGGCTGTCCGCACCCGGGCAAGCTGTTCAAGGGTTCCGCCGTTCTTGATGATGATTCCGGAGTGGGCCGCCCGGCTGGTGCCAGCCAGGAACGCCACCGGAGCGGCGATGAGCAGGGGGCAGGGGGTGGCGACGACGAGTACTTGCGCGAAACGCCCCGGGTCCTGGCTGAAATACCAGCCCATGCCGGCCAGGGCGAAGGCGAAGAGAGTGAACGGAAAGGCGTACCTGTCAGCGAGCCGGACCACCGGCGGCCGGCTCGATGCGGCCTCCTGGACCAGCGCGACGATCTGGCTGTACTGTGACTCCTCCGCCGTGGATGTCGCCTTCATGTGCACGGCGTCCTCGCCGTTGACGGATCCGCTGAGCAGCGTATCGCCCTGCCTGTGTTCCACCGGAAGGCTTTCACCCGTCAGCGTGGATTCGTCGAAGCTGCCGGAGACCGTCAGGAGCAGCCCGTCCACGGGAACCACCTCGGAGGGCCTGACCAGGAGGATGTCGCCGGGGCGGACCTCCCCCGCCGGGACGTCCTCCGGCGGCAAGCCAGGCTGTTCCCGGTGGGCTGTCTGCGGGACGCGCTCCAGGAGGGACCTGAGTTCCCGGGTAGCCCGCCCTTGGGCGATCACTTCCAAGGCTTCGCCCCCCGAAAGCATCAGCACGATGATCAGGGCCGCCACGTACTCCCCTACGGCCACCGTCGTGGCGATGGCCGTGACCGCCAGCAGGTCGATCCCCCACCGGCCCCTCAACAAGGATTTGACCATGGACACCGACCTGAAGGCAGCCACCAGGAGGGCATACACGCTCGCCGACCACTGGGCTGCCTGCCCCTGGCCCACGGCCAGCAGCACTGCGACGGTCAGCCCCACGGCCAGGGTGGCGGCCACCAGGGGAAAACGCACAACAGAATTTCTCAGGGCAGCCAAGGTCATGCCTCTGACGCTAATGCCGTGAGGCGGCCGTAGCCAGGGCACTAAGGTCCGGTTGCTCCTTCGTAGCTCACCGGGACCTTTGTCCCTGATGGACGCGGTTCACGTCTGGAAGCATTGGCACAAACTATCGCCGCCCGTAACTCGGACAAGGAAGTTTGAAGGAGCAAGCGCATGGCAGGATCGTGTGACGTGTTCAGGGATGAGGAATCGCACCATGATCCATTCCCCGCGGGCGCCTGACATGCAGCCATCGGCCATGGCCGAAGCCAAGGTCCGGACTGATGATGTCCTGGCCGTTGATGGACTGGTCAAGCGCTACGGCGAACGTACCGTGGTGGACCACGTGTCCTTCCGCATCCAGGCCGGTGAGACTTACGGCCTGCTTGGACCAAATGGGGCAGGCAAGACCACCATCATCTCGATGGTGGCCGGGCTCATTCCCGCAGACGCCGGGTCCGTCACCGTTGTGGGTGAAACAATGACCCCGGCATCGACGCACCCCAAGGGGCACATTGGCCTTGTCCCACAGGATCTCGCCATCTACCCAGACCTGTCGGCGCGGGAAAACCTGCGGTTCTTTGGACGCCTCCAGGGGCTGCGCCGCAAGGAGCTCAGCGCCAGGACGGACGAACTGCTGGAGCTCATCGGGCTGGCCGACCGGGCAGGTGAACAGACCAAGAAGTTTTCGGGCGGCATGAAGCGCCGGCTGAACATTGGGATCGGTCTGCTGCACCGGCCTACCTTGCTGATTCTCGATGAACCGACGGTCGGGGTTGATCCACAATCGCGGAACGCGATCCTGGAGTCAGTGGAGGGTCTGGCCACGGAAGGCATGGCCGTGCTCTATACCACGCACTACATGGAAGAGGCCGAGCGGCTGTGCGACCGGATCGCCATCCTTGACGAAGGCCGGGTCCAGGCGGAAGGGACACGGGACCAGCTGGTCAGGCTGACCGGCGGCGTGGACCGCATCAGCCTGCGCGGCAGCGGCAACACCAGCGCCGCTGCGGCGGCGTTGAAGTCCTTGCCCGGCGTTCAGCACGTCGACGGCGGCGGGCCGGGTTTGATCCTCACCGTCAAGGACGGGCCAAGTCTCCTGCCGGCCATCGTCACCGGAGCCGGGAGCGCCGGCATGACGTTGACCGGAGTGGAGATCACCCGGCCGGACCTGGAGTCCGTTTTCCTGCACCTGACCGGCAAAGCCCTGAGGGATTGAGATGCGCGGAATCTGGACGATGGTGGGCAACGACCTCAGGCAGCGCATCCGCGACAAATCGGTGTTCATCTTCTCCCTCCTCGTTCCACTT
>DATFAE010000063.1:0-6936 GCA_035254945.1 Arthrobacter sp.
GCGCGCCGAACGCGAGCAGGGCATCACTATCGACGTTGCGTACCGCTACTTCGCCACTGACCAGCGCAGCTTCATCCTGGCCGACTGCCCCGGGCACGTGCAGTACACCAAAAACACGGTGACCGGCGCGTCCACTGCGGATGCCGTCGTCGTACTCATTGATGCCCGCAAGGGTGTCCTGGAGCAGACCCGCCGGCACCTGTCCGTGCTGCAGCTGCTGCGGGTGGCGCACGTGATCGTGGCCGTGAACAAGATCGACCTCGTGGACTTCAGCGAGTCCGTGTTCCGTGAAATCCAGGCTGACGTGCAGCAGGTGGCCCGCGAACTGGGGATCGGCGCGGCTGCGCTGGGGACGGCTGACCACATCGATGACCTGCTGGTCATCCCGGTGTCCGCCCTCGAAGGCGACAACGTGGTGGACCGGTCCGAGCGCACCCCCTGGTACGACGGCCCGGCCCTGCTGGAGGTCCTCGAGACCCTCCCGGCCGCGGCCGAGATCGACACGCAGCTGGAGAGCTTCCGCTTCCCCGTGCAGCTGGTCATCCGGCCGCAGGGTGCGCTGGCTCCCGACGCCGTCGCCGCCGGCCTGGATGTGGAGGCCTACCGCGACTACCGTGCGTACGCCGGCCAGATCACCGAGGGTTCCGTGAAGGTGGGGGATTCCGTGTCGGTTCTCACGCCCGGCCAGGCCCCCCGCACCACTACGGTGACCGGCATCGATTTCGCCGGAGAGTCACTGCAGGAAGCGTTCGCGCCGCAGTCCGTGGCGATCCGCCTGGCCGAGGAATTCGACGTCGCCCGCGGTGACACCATCGCCGCCGCCGGCACCGTCCGCGAATCCTCGGCAGACCTGTACGCCGCGCTGTGCTGGCTCTCGCCCAAGCCCTTGCGGGAAGGTGCCAAGGTGCTGGTGAAGCACGGCACCCGCACCGTCCAGGCGCTGGTCCGCAACGTCAGCGGCAAGCTGGACCTCGCGTCCTTCAAGCTTGAGGCCGCGTCCAGCCTGGAGCTCAACGACATCGGCCACGCGCAGCTCCGGCTCGCCGCGCCGCTGCCGCTGGAGAACTACCTGCACCACCGCCGCACCGGCGCGTTCCTGGTGATCGACCCGCTGGACGGCAACACGCTGGCCGCAGGCCTGGTCAAGGACCACCCGGGCGACCACGAGGACGAGCGCTACTCGATCTGATTGTCCTGAACCGCGGCTTGTTCGCAGATCCTGGCCTTGACGGGCCGGTTTTGCGAACAAGCCGCGGTTTTGCCGTTTCGTATCCTTGAACTGGGAGGCGAACCGGTGGAGACCATCAACAGCAGGCTCATCAGCTGGGCCTCGATCCTGGACGCCAAGACCCTTGAGCAGGCGCTGGCCACCTCAACGCTGCCCTTCATCTACCCCCATCTGGCCCTGATGCCGGACGCGCACCTGGGCAAGGGCGCCACCGTGGGCTCGGTGATCCCTACCCTGCACGCCATCATTCCGGCCGCCGTCGGAGTGGACATCGGTTGCGGCATGATCGCCATGCGGACCCAGTACTCGGTGAAGGACCTGCCCAAGGACCGGAAACGGCTGCGCGAGGACATCGAACGGGCC
The DNA here is from genome assembly GCA_035254945.1 of Arthrobacter sp. Lineage (GTDB taxonomy): Bacteria > Actinomycetota > Actinomycetes > Actinomycetales > Micrococcaceae > Arthrobacter. The sequence goes on from DATFAE010000063.1 coordinate 1,592, forward strand.
ATTCCGCTGTCCGCCGGCCACAACAACAGGACAATCCACGCCACCGCCGAGCCCCGGATCGCCGAGCTCAAGAAGCTTGCCGCCAAGGCCGGCTTCAACCCTGGCCAGTACTTGGCGAAGTGGGAACTCCAGCTGGGCTCCCTGGGATCGGGCAACCACTTCATCGAAGTCTCCGCCGACGAAACCGACGCCGTCTGGCTGTTCCTCCACTCAGGCTCCCGCGGGGTGGGGAACAAGATCGCACAGCACCATATCGGCGTCGCCCAGCAGGTGACCCGGAAGCGCGGGACGAAACTGCCCGACCCCGACCTCGCCTACCTGGACGAGGGCACGCCCCAGTTCACGCGTTACATCGAGGAGCTGCGCTGGGCCCAGCAGTTCGCCTTGCTGAACCGCGAGGAAATGATGGACCGGGTCATCACGCAGTTCGGCCGTTGGGTGGGTGGCCCCGTCAGGGAACGCGAACGGATCAACTGCCACCACAACTTCACCCAGCTGGAAACGCACTACGGCAAGTCCGTGTGGGTGTCACGCAAGGGAGCCATCCGCGCCGAACCGGGGGACCTGGGCCTGATCCCGGGGTCCATGGGGACGGCGTCGTATGTGGTGGAGGGCCTGGGCAACCCCGCATCGCTCAACTCCTCCCCGCACGGGGCCGGGCGCGAGTACTCGCGCACCGCCGCCCGCAAGACCTTCTCGCTGGCCGAACTGAAGGAAGCCATGCACGGGATCGAGTTCCGCGCGTCGGAAGCGTTCATCGACGAAATCCCGGCGGCCTACAAACCCATCGACGTCGTGATGAGGGACGCAGCGGACCTGGTGAAGGTCCGGCACAAGCTGCGGCAGCTGGTCAACGTTAAGGGCAACTGAACCCGCCAAAACCCGCCTCCTGGGCACCGAATGTGACGCTAGATGAACGCGCGTGACCCCCCGTTTCTGCTTCGTTGAACGGGCAATCGGCACTCCCTATGGTGAAACAATGACTAGTTCCAAGCCCGGGATGACCCGGATCGTGGCCGGTGAAAGCGCGGTGCCCAAGCACAAACGTGCCATCGAGGCCGCGCTGGCCATTGGGCTGGTCCTGCTGATCGCCGTCGGCGCGGTGGTGGCGTCCAGCCTTTCGCGCAACACTGACGCCCAGGCCGCGACGCCGTCGCCCACGCCCGCTGAAGCACTGAAGCTTGGCTACTTCGGCAACATCACCCACGCCGCCGCCCTGGTGGGCCTCAACCAAGGCTTCCTGGCCAAAGAACTGGGCAGCACGAAGCTCAGCACCGAGACCTTTAACGCCGGGCCGGCCGCCATCGAGGCCTTGAATGCCGGCGCGATCGACGCCGCCTACATCGGCCCGAACCCGGCGATCAACTCCTTCGTCAAGAGCGGCGGGGAGTCGGTCAGCGTCATCGCCGGTGCTGCCGCCGGTGGCGCCCAGCTGGTGGTCCGGCCGGGAATCACCTCGGCCCAGGACCTCAAAGGCAAGACGCTCGCGTCCCCGCAGCTCGGCGGCACGCAGGACGTGGCGCTCCGCGCCTGGCTGGGCTCGCAGGGCTACGACACCAACGTTGACGGCAGCGGCGACGTCGCCATCAACCCCACCGAAAACGCGCAGACCCTGAAGCTGTTCCAGGACGGAAAGCTCGACGGCGCGTGGTTGCCTGAGCCGTGGGCCTCACGCCTGGTGCTCCAGGCCGGAGCCAAGGTCCTGGTGGACGAAAAGGACCTGTGGGACGGTGCGCTGTCCGGCAAGCCCGGTGAGTTTCCCACCACCATCCTGATCGTCAATAAGGCCTTCGCTGCCGAACATCCGGACACCGTCAAGGCCCTCCTCCGCGGCCACTCCAAGTCCGTGGCCTGGCTCAACAACACGCCGTCCGCGGAAAAGGCGGCCGTCATCAACGCCGCGCTGCAGGAATCCGCAGGCGCCGCGCTCCCGGCCGACGTCATCGACCGGTCGCTGAAGAACATCGTTTTCACCGTGGATCCGCTCGCCGGAACCTACCCCAGGCTGCTCCAGGACGGGGTGGACGCCGGCACCACCAAGCAGGCCGACATCAACGGCCTGTTCGACCTCCGGGCCCTGAACGAAGTCACCGGACAGTCAATCTCCGCAGCCGGCCTCGGCCAGGACTGACGCCACAGACTGACCGCCGCACTTCCACAGCAACCGCACCACAGCAACCGCACCACCTACGTAAGGACGGGACCATGCCAGTCGTACTGGAAAACCTGGGCAAGCGCTTCGGCGACGGCGCCCCGGTGCTGGACGACGTCAACGCCAACATCGCGTCGGGCGAGTTCGTCGCCCTCCTCGGTGCTTCCGGCTGCGGCAAATCCACCCTGCTGAACATCATGGCGGGACTCGAGCTCCCGACGTCGGGCGCCCTGGAAGTACCCAGCGACGGCGCGGCTTTTATGTTCCAGGACGCCGCCCTGTTCCCCTGGCTGACTGCGCGGGAGAACATCGAGCTGGCCCTGCAGCTGCGCGGCGTGAGCAAGGCCGGGCGGCGCGCCAAGGCAAACGAGCTGCTGGAGCTGGTGCACCTGGGCGGAGCCGGTGACAAGCGCCCGCACGAACTCTCCGGCGGCATGCGCCAGCGTGTATCGCTGGCACGTTCCCTGGCCCAGGACCGGCAGCTGCTGCTGATGGACGAGCCGTTCGCGGCCCTGGACGCCATCACCCGCGACCTGCTACATGACGAGCTGGAACGCATCTGGAAAGAGACCGGACGGACCATCGTTTTTGTCACCCACAACGTCCGCGAGGCCGTGCGGCTGGGCCAGCGTGTGCTGCTGCTGTCCTCCCGCCCGGGCCGCGTGGTGGAGGAGTGGGCCGTCACCGAGGAACACCGAACCGATGCCGGCCTGGCCGGACAGCTGACCGGGGTCATCACCGCCCGGCTCCGGGAGGAGATTCGCCGCCATGCCAAATAACCCCACACCCCTCGCAGCCTCCGCGCCGGATGCCGCCCCCGCCCCTCCGCGGGACGGCGATGCTGCAAGCAGCATCGCGTCCCGCTCCGACAGGCCCGATGCCACTCCCTGGGCGGCATCCGGCGCGGATTCTGGTCCTGAGCCCGAATCCCGCCACATCCACGCCGCCCTGACCCGGACCTCCACGGGGCATGAGGACCTGCGCGAGCTGGAATCCGGGCTGGATTCGCTGCAGTCCGACGCCGCCCGCAAGACCCGGATCGACTGGAGCCGCATCCTGCTGCCCGTGGCCGCCCTCGTGGTCCTGGTCCTGGTCTGGCAGTTCTACGTTTCCCTTGGCGTGAAGCGCCGCGACCTGGTGCCGGGCCCGCTCGACGTGCTGGGCCAGGTGGGCGTCCTCTGGGGCGAAGGCAAGCTCCAGGAAGCCGTGTGGACCTCGCTGCAGCGCGGGCTGGTGGGGTTCCTGATCAGCGTAGCCATCGCGACTCCCGTGGGCCTGCTGCTGGCACAGGTGGCACCGCTGCGGCGGGCTTTCGGACCCCTGATTTCGGGCCTGCAGGTACTGCCTTCCGTGGCCTGGGTTCCGGCGGCGATCATCTGGTTCGGCCTCACTGATGCCACCGTCTACTTCGTGGTGTTTATGGGCGCCATCCCGTCGATCATCAACGGCCTGATCTCCGGCGTGGACCAGATCCCGCCGCAGTACCGCCGGGTGGGAACGGTCCTGGGCGCGAACCGTCTCCAGATGGCGCTGCAGATCGTCCTTCCTGCGGCCCTTCCCGGCTACCTGGGTGGGCTAAAGCAAGGCTGGGCGTTCTCTTGGCGCTCGCTGATGGCGGCCGAAATCATCGCTGTGGGCGGCACCATCGGCTTCGGACTCGGCTCCCTGCTGGACCAGGGGCGGATCCTTTCGGACATGACCGTGGTGATGTCCGCGATCCTGCTGATCCTGGGTGTCGGTATCCTGATCGAACTGCTGGTGTTCGCGCCGATCGAGAAGCGGCTCCTCCGCAGCCGCGGCCTCCTCTCCGGAAGCACCCGCTAAATTCCCTCCCTCCACGCGGGGTCAGATCCTGCCCAAAAACAGTCGTTTATTGGGCCGGATCTGACCCCGCGTTGGTTTTCCCTGGGGCCTTGACGGACTGCGTGGGTTCGCGGCGCCGTTCGGGATCCTGGGCCGGCTGGCGGAGGTCGTGGTCCTGCGCCGCTACCTGCAGCGCCTCATCACCAACCGCGGCCGGTACCTGGCCGGCCTTAGGGACTAAGCCTGAGGGAACGGCGGCGGCCCCAGGATTTCGATGCCGCCGTTGAGCCGCCCGGATTCACGGATCCGGTCGAAATCGACAGCACCTGAAGCCTCGCCGGCCGCAAGCGGTTCGCTGGCGCCGAAGTAGAACGCCTGGGCACCGCCGGGCGTGTGCAGGCACAGCACCCGGGTTCCCTCCTGGGTGACTTTGAACGCGTGCGGGACTCCTCGGGGTGCGATGGTCACCCCACCTGCTGCGACGCGGTGCTCGGTGCCGTCCATGTTCATCAGGATCTCGCCGGAGACGATGTACATGGTTTCGTCGGAGTCGGGGTGGGTGTGCAGGGGAGTGACCTTGCCGAGTTCCATCTCATCTTCGAAGAGGAGGAACGCCCCGGCGGTGTCCTCCTCCGTCGCCTTCCAGGTCTGTACGCCTCCGCCGAAGAACCAGCGCCGGGCCCCTTCGCCGGGCTGCCGGACAATTGCGGATGCTGAATTCTTTGTCTCCATGGTGTTGCCCCGATGCTGGTGGACTTATGGGACTCATGTCCCATAACAAGACTGGAGTACCATGAAAAGCATGTCAAGACCTTACGCAGCTGTCGGCCGGACGGGCCAGAAGCGCCGCACGCTGGACGCCCTGGTCGCAGCGGCGCGCCAGCTGGTCGCGGGGGGTGCCACGCCCACAGTGGACGACGCCGCCCTTCTCGCCGGAGTGGCCCGCAGCACTGCCTACCGATACTTCCCGGGTCAGCGGGAGTTGCTCGCGGCCGCCCATCCGGAAACCGCCCGGACGTCGATGCTGCCGGACAATCCTCCCGAAGATGTGGCAGAGCGGCTGGACGCCGTCGTCGCGGAGTTCACCCGAATGATTATTGAGACTGAGGCGCAGCAGCGGACCATGCTGAGGCTGTCCCTCGAACAGGGCGCTGGGGAGCAAAAAGGCCTGCCCCTGCGTCAGGGCCGGGCGATCGCCTGGATCACCGAGGCACTCGCCCCGCTCCAGGCAACCATGGAGGAGCAGGACATCCACCGGTTGGTCCTGGCGATCCGCAGCGCCACCGGCATTGAGTCCCTGGTGTGGCTGACGGACGTGGGGGGCCTGAGCAGGGAAGAAGCAGCCGCCTCCCAGCGGTGGTCGGCCAATGCCCTGCTCAACCAGGCGCTT
>DATFAE010000064.1:0-2620 GCA_035254945.1 Arthrobacter sp.
ACGGCCTCACGGAGGAACCGCTGCTGGACTACCGGGAGCTGCAGCGGCAGATTCTGGACCGCGACGCCGAGATCCGCAACCCCTACTCCAAGGACGCCCAGGTGACGGGCATCCACAACAGCCGCCGCTACCTCGGGGACCGGCTTTTCCGCACCGTGAAACCGCACCGGATCCTGGACCCCGGGGCCAGCCCACTTATCGCCGTGAAGCTGCACATCGTCACCCGCAAGACCCTTGGCGGCATCCAGACCGACCTCACCGGCCAGGCCTTCGCGAAGGACGGCATCCTCATCCCCGGACTCTATGCCGCCGGCGAGGCCGCAGGGTTCGGCGGCGGCGGCGCCCACGGCTACAACGCCCTGGAAGGAACCTTCCTGGGCGGCTGCCTCTTCACCGGCCGGACGGTGGGCCGCACCCTGGCGGGGATGCTTTAGCCGGACACGCCGCAAACCAGTCTGATTGAAGAGCGCGCCACATCAATCCAGTGGCCGGCCCAGGCACCCGGCAGCTAAGCCGAGGTGGCCGGCTCCTGCACGTCCTGCACTACCTCGTTATGGCGCAGGAACCACGGCTTGAACGGCGGATCGAAGCGGGCGAACCGCGGCGGCCCCACGGGCGTCAGCCCGGCCAGGGTCAGCGCAGACTGCAGCCCTTCGTTGCGGTGTTCAAACGCTGTTTCCGAGCCGCTGCCCGAGAAGCGCAGGGCGGCGGCCAGTGAGCCGGGGACCTCCCGGATCCTGACCTCGGGGTCCGTCGGGACCGGCGCCGTCCCGGCGGTCAGGCCCGCAGGCAGCACAAAGGCGACCACAAAATCAGCGGGCGCATCGCGTCCCGGCAACGGGCCGCTCTGGAGCACCGGTGCGGTCATCGCAATTTTCTGCGAAGATCCGGGCTCCTGGACTACGGGGGCGGTCATTGCCAGCTTCTGCCGGGCCGTGTTGCTGCCGCTGATGTAGTTGAACAGGTGCCGGAACGCGGCATTGCCGGCGCGGTCGAAGGTCGCGTTGACGTGTACCTCGGCGACGACGTGCGCGGGATAGCGGCGCAACTCGAAGTGTGGGTAGCGCTTGACCGGCTCGTACGGTTGCTGTTCTGTCATGGTCCTCAGACCCTACGCCGGTCCGGCGTGCGGGGCCAGACCGGCAGTTAGGTGCCGTCCTTGCGGCGCACCATCTCGCCGATCCAGGTGGGTGCGAACGGGGACGTACAGCCCGGGGGCGTCGGGTAATCCTTGAGGACCTCCAGCCGCTCACCGATGTCCAGGGCCCGCGCACGGTACCCGGGGTGCCCGATCCCGATCTGGGCCAGGCAGGTGTTCATCGCCCACTGCAGGCGGTCCGGGGCGTCTTTCATCTCCGCCTCGATGACGTCAAGCAGGCCTGCGAGGTCCAGGCCCTCGGGCGTCTTCACCACACGTTCGCTGGTCAGCGCCCAGCCCGCACTTGCCACCACCGGATCCGGATCGTCAAACCAGGCCAGGCGCAGCTCCTCGGCGTGCGGGTTCTTCTTCACCACGTAGTTGACCAGCCAGTCCTGCACCTTGGGGGCCCGCGCCTGCCGCAGCATGGCATCCAGTTCGTCACGCCCGAACGCTTTCGGGCGGCAGACCAGGAGCGCCAGCAGCCTTGCCGCAGTCTCGCCTGTCGCCCAAAGCTCGCGCGCAAGTTCATGCTGCGTCTTCAGCCGCTTCGCCATGGCCCGCAGCTTGCCGAGGTTCACGCCGTGGTCGTCCCCGTGCCTCTCGTTCACCTCGCGGGCCTTCGGGTCCTCGAGCCCGGCCAGCTCAGCCATCACGTCGCCCAGCGTCCCTGCCGCCGTCGTCCCTGCCGCCGTCGTCCCTGCCACCTCAGCCTCCCCGTCCGTCACGTACAGGATTCAGCCTACGACGCCGACGGCGGGCCCGGGTGCCCAGGTGCCGCGGCCGGTGGCTAGAGTGGGAACCCACATCAAGGAGGCGTACGTGGGGAACGAACCTATGCCAGCCGCGGCCGACGATCCGGGGCCCTTTTACCACGGCACGAAGGCTGACCTGAAGCCCGGCGACCTGCTGAAGCCCGGCTATACCTCGAATTTCGGGGAGCGGAAGAGGGCAAACTACATCTACCTGACCGCAACCCTGGATGCGGCCACCTGGGGAGCGGAACTCGGGGTGGGCGAGGGACCCGGCAGGATCTACCGGGTGGAACCCACAGGCCCCTTTGAGAATGACCCCAACCTGACGGACAAAAGATTCCCCGGCAACCCCACCAGGTCCTACCGCACCCAGGATGCACTGCGGGTGGTTGACGAGGTCCTTGACTGGCAGCCGCACTCCCCCGAGGTGCTTGAGCACATGCGGAACCACCTCGAGGAACTCAAGCGGCTTGGCGTCGAGGCCATCGACTGAACTGCGCCAAGATCAGGCGTCTCCTCCGTCATTCGCTTCCATCGCACGCCCTTCGATGGGGTAAATTTAACGGAGGAATTGTTCGGCCCGCAGAGCCCGGTTCCATCCCCCTCCTCCTTGAATGGAACATTCCCCCATGTCCTCCGCGACTTCCGCGCCGGCGGCCCAGCGTTTCCCGCTGGCCGCCATGATGGTCCTGGCCACCATCGCCTTCACCGCTATCACCACCGAACT
>DATFAE010000065.1:0-36407 GCA_035254945.1 Arthrobacter sp.
ATGCTGTTGACGCCATCGAAGCGGCAGGGCTCAAGGCTGTCGTGTCCCGGGACGAGGTGAACGACAAAAAGGTGCCCAAGGGCGCGGTGGCCAGCCAGTCGCCGTCGACCGGAACGCTGACGCGGGGCGCCACCGTCACACTGACCGTGTCCAAGGGACCGAAGCTGGTGGAGGTGCCCAGCTTCGTGGGCAAGCAGGCCGCCGAAGCTCGCAGGGAACTGGAAAAGCTGGGTTTTGAGGTCCGCGTGAACAACGTCCTCGGGGGCTTCTTCGGAACCGTCCGGGACCAGGACCCTGTGAACAAAGAGGTTCCGGAGGGATCGGTCATCACCCTGACGGTGGTGTAGCGCGGCCGGGCAGTGCGGGGAGACGCAAAAGGATGCCTCCCGTGACGCGAAGTCCGGGAGGCATCCTTTTGGTTCAAGCGCGACGGGGGCGCTTAGTGCTTGGCGAGTGCCCCTGCGACCAGGAACGCCATTTCAAGCGACTGCATGTGGTTCAGCCGCGGATCGCAGACCGACTCGTAGCGGTCCAGGAACGCCTCCTGGTCAATGGGATCGGCCCCGCCAAGGCATTCGGCGACGTCGTCGCCGGTCATCTCGACGTGCAGGCCGCCGGGAACGGTGCCCAGGGCGTGGTGGACTTCGAAGAACCCGCGGACCTCGTCAATGACGTCGTCGAAGTTGCGCGTCTTGTAGCCATTGGGCGAGGTGACAGTGTTGCCGTGCATGGGATCGGTGACCCAGAGGACCTGGGCGCCTGAGGCGGTAACCTTCTCGACGACGGCGGGCAGCTTCTCCCGGATGTTCTTCGCGCCCATCCGTGTGATGAAGGTCAGCCGTCCCGGCTCCCGCTCGGGGTCCAGCCTGTCGATGAGGCGAAGGGCATCATCACCGGTCGTGGAGGGACCGAGTTTCACGCCGATCGGGTTCCGCACGCGTGAGAGGAAGTCGATGTGGGCATGGTCAAGCTCGCGCGTGCGCTCCCCGATCCACAGGAAATGTGCCGAGGTGTCGTACGGGAACCCGGTGCGGGAGTCGATCCGCGTCAGTGCACGCTCGTAGTCGAGCAGCAGGGCCTCGTGGCTGGCGAAGAACTCCACGCGCTTGAGAGCCTCAAAGTCGGCACCGCAGGAGGCCATGAACTTGATGGCACGGTCAATGTCACGGGCCAAGGATTCGTAGCGGGCGTGGGCGGGGTTTTCGGTGAAGCCCTTGTTCCACTGATGTACCGAGCGCAGGTCCGCGAAACCGCCCTGCGTGAAGGCCCTGATGAGGTTCAGGGTGGATGCCGAGGTGTGGTAGGCCCTGAGCATCCGGGAGGCGTCGTGGCCGCGGGATTCCGGCGTGAAATCATAGCCGTTGACGATGTCGCCGCGGTATGCGGGGAGCGTCACGCCGTCGCGGGTTTCATCATTGGAGGACCGCGGCTTGGCGAACTGGCCGGCCATCCTGCCCATCTTGATCACGGGCATGGCGGCACCGTAGGTGAGGACCACCGCCATCTGCAGGATGGTCTTCACACGGGCACTGATTTTGTCCGCCGTGGCAGCTTCGAAGGTTTCGGCGCAGTCACCTCCCTGGAGCAGGAACGCTTTGCCCTGGGCGGCGGCGGCCAGCCTTTCGCGGAGGATGTCCACCTCGCCGGCGAAAACCAGCGGCGGGAGCACGGACAGTTCCTTGACCGAAGCGTCGAACACATCCTTGTCCTGCCAGCTGGGCTGCTGGGAGATCGGAAGGTCACGCCAGTCATCCAGGCCCGGATAATTGGCGGCGCCGCTCTGGGCGGTACTGGACAGCGAGAAGGCAGGTTTTGCGGATAGCTCAGTCACCCTCTAAGACTAGTGTCACTGGGGCGCTTCCGGACACCCGGCCGTCACGCGCGGGTGCGGCCGGCGTCACATCATCCGGCGGCCGGGGTACCTTCATCGTCCCGCGGCTCCGGTGTGGCAGCGCCGCCGGAATTGGCACCGGGGTTGTCAGCGGCGGGATCTGCCGCGGGCCCGTCCTGTTTGCCCGCAAGCCGCAGCTTCACAACTGCAGCGTATTCATCCACATATTCCTGGCCGGACAGACGCATCAGCTCGAACATGATCTCGTCGGTCACCTTGCGCTGCACCGAGCGGTCTTCGGCCTGCCCCTGGTACCTGCTGAAGTCCAGCGGCTCCCCGAAGATCATGCCGATCCGGCGGATGTTGGGCAGGCGCTTGCCGATGGGCTGGACCTTGTCGGTGCCGATCATGGCAACGGGAATAACCGGAACCCCGGCCTGCAGTGCCAGCTTTGCCACACCGACTTTGCCGCGGTACAGGCGGGCGTCCGGGCTGCGGGTGCCCTCGGGGTAGATTCCCAGCAGGCCGCCGCCGGTCAGGACGTCCATGCCCGCGCTGAGCGAAACAGCCGAGGCGGCGCCCCCGGACCTGTCCATCGGGAGCTGGTTGGTGAGCCGGAAGAACAAGGCCGTGAGGCGGCCCTTGAGCCCGGTTCCGGTGAAGTACTCGGATTTCGCCAGGAAGATCACCGGCCGGGGCACCATGAGAGGCATAAAAATCGAATCGGAGAACGACAGGTGGTTGGAGGCAATGATGGCCGCACCCGTCGCCGGGACGTTGTCCAGGCCTTTGACCCAGGGGCGGAACAGGAGCCGCAGTACCGGACCCAGGAAGATCCTTTTCATGACCCAATAGAACACGTGATGAACCTCTCCGGAAGGCAGCCGGCCGGCACCCGATCGGCCAGCACTGAATCGGTAGGGCCAGCATTCCACTGCAACCCTACTCTAGTGAGATTTGTGCCGAACAGTGACACGATGGACTCATGACAGAAAGCAGCATCCCGCCCAGGCCTGCCGCTTTCAGCTACCCCGGCCACGGACCAAACGCCAAGACCGGAATCGCCATCTGCCACGGCTTTACGGGAAGCCCCCTCAGCGTCCTGCCATGGGCAGAACACCTCGCGGCACAGGGCTTCGCGGTGTCCGTGCCGCTTCTTCCGGGGCACGGGACGGACTGGAGGCAACTGGCCCGCTCCAACTGGCATGACTGGCAGCGCACCTTCGAAGCCGCCTACCTGGACCTCGCTGCCCGTACCGACACCTGCTTCGTGGCCGGTCTGTCCATGGGCGGCGCCATCGCGTTGCTGACCGCCTCCCGGCATACCGTGGCAGGCGTCTGCGTGGTCAACCCGGGGCTGAGTTTCTACGACCGGCGGGTGCGGGTCATCGGCGTGCTCAAGTACTTCCAGCAGACCACGATGCCCATCCAGGAGGACCAGCCCACGGCTGCCGTCACCAACGACGGCGACTATTCCCGGACGCCACTGGCCGCAGTCCATCAGCTGAAAAAGCTCTTCGGAGCGACCATTCGCGGCCTTCCGCGGGTGTCAGCCCCGGTGCAGGTGTTCAAATCCCGGACCGACGCCGTGGTTCCCCCATCGTCCCTGGCCATGCTCAGGCGGCGCCTGGGAGTCCACCTGGTGGAAGTCGTGGACCTGCCTAACAGCAGCCACGTGGCTACGCTGGATACTGATGCTCCCGAGATTTTTGCCAAATCCACCGCATTCTTCCTTCAGCACGCCAGCCGCCCCATTACGCAGCACGCCAGCCGCCCCATTACGTCGGAGACTTCATGACACTGGTTCCGGACCACAGCCCGTTCCGTAGTGCCTTTCGCGGTGACGGACCACGCATCGGCGTGGTCCTCTCGCATGGCTTCACCGCCAGCCCGCATGGGCTGCGGGCCTGGGCCGAGGCCCTGGCCGCGGCCGGTTTTGCTGTCCGGATGCCCTTGCTTCCCGGGCACGGCACCACCTGGCAGGAACTGGCGCGGACCCGATGGACGCAGTGGCATGGTGCCCTTGATGACGCTTATCTGGAGCTTGACGCCGAGTGTGACTACGTGTTCGCCGCGGGACTGAGCATGGGTGGCGCCCTGGCCCTGCGGATCGCGGCCACGAGGCCAGTTGCCGGGGTCATCCTGGTGAACCCGGGCCTTGTCATTGACGATCCCCGTGCTCCGATCGCCGGCATCCTGAAGCTGTTCCTCAAGAGCACTCCGGCCATCGCCAACGACATCCTCAAACCCGGGATGGATGAGGGCGCCTACCTCCGGACGCCGGTGGCTGCAGCCCATGAGCTCAACAAGATGTTCAAGGACACCATCCGGCTGCTCCCGCGGGTCACCGCGCCCGTGCGGGTTTTCCGTTCCAGCGTGGACCACGTGGTGTCAGACTCAAGCATCGCGGCACTGCGCCGCGGCCTCACGAATGCGCCGCTGCAGCTGACGCGCCTCGAGAACAGCTATCACGTGGCAACCCTGGACAATGACGCGGAGCAGATCTTCGAGGGCTCCGTGGAGTTCATCCGTTCGGTCATTGCTGCGTCGGGTCCGGCCGGCAACACCCCCGCCGTCCCGGTCCACCAGGCACCCGCCACCAGCCAGGAGGGCACCGCCCATGACTAAGCCCGATCCCGGTTTCCCGGACCCCAGTGCCAACCCGGACGACGCCGTATGGCTGGATCTTGTGGCGCGGCTGGAAGGTTCCGCAGTGGGCCCCGACGCAGCAGTTCCGCCGGCCGACGCCGGAACACGGAGTCCGGCCGCCGGGACGGACTTTACACAAAGCCCGGACCCCGGCACGGCAGGCCCGGCGAAGCCAGGAGGCACCTTCCGGGACTTTGACCCGCTGGGGCTGGCACCGTCCGCCCCGGCTGAGCCCTCGGCAGCCGAACGGCTGGCGGCCGCGGCCCCTGGACGTCCGGCCCCTGGTACTCCAGGCAGCGCCGAAGATTCAACCGCCGAAGGCACCATGCAGGGCCCGCGGGACTACGCGGCCGACGACGAGGACGACGGTTTTGTGCCGGAGGATCCCCCGAGCCTTGCCGGGACGGACCCCCTGACGATGCTCGCGTGGCTTGGCGCCGTGGGCGGACCGGTGGCCCTGCTTCTTTCCGCGATGTTCTGGCGGTCTGCGCCGCTGCTGGCCATCCTGGGGATTGTGGCGGTGTTTGTCCTATCGGTGGTGTACCTGATCATGAAGCTCCCCCAGGAAAAAGACGAGAACGACGACGGGGCCCGCGTCTAGGCAGCGGCGTCGGGGTGTCAGCTGCGCATCCGGCTGCTGACCCGGGACAGGTCCGCTGCGCCGATGAGCCCCGCGTTCGGTCCCAGGGCGGCGAGCTCAATGCCGGCCGCCGGGCGGAAGCCCCGGCCGGTGAGGTTCCTGGCGAACGCCTTCCTCGCCGGCTCTACCAGAAGGTCTCCGGCGGAGCAGAGGCCGCCACCAATGACAAACAGGCCCGGATCCAGCGCGGCCGCCAGGTTGGCAAGTCCAAGGCCCAGCCATTCCCCCACCTCGACAAGGAGCTCGCGGGAGGCGGCGTCGCCGGCCAGGGCGAGTTCCGTGACGATCGCCCCCGTGATGGCCGAGGCGTCGCCGTCAACGGCCGCAATCAGTTCCTGGGCCACGGGTGAGTTTGCCTGCGCGAGAATCCGCGCCTCCCTGCCCAGGGCGTTGCCGGAAGCGTACTGCTCCCAGCAGCCCCGGTTTCCGCATTCGCAGCGGTGGCCTCCGGGCATGATGATCTGGTGGCCGAACTCCCCCGCGACGCCAAAGCGTCCGCGCTCCACCCTCCCGTCCATCACCATCGCGCCGCCGATTCCGGTTCCCAGCGTGATGCAGACGAGGCGGCTTTCGCCCTGCCCCGCACCGAAGCGCCACTCGGCCCAAGCCGCTGCGTCGGCGTCGTTGGTGAGCAGGACCGGCCTGCGCAGGAGGCGCTGCAGGTTTTCGCGCAGCGGCTCGTTGCGCCAGGCGAGGTGGGGACTGAACAGTACCGTTCCGCCGTCGAGATCCATCCATCCTGCGGCGCCAATGCCCACCGACCAGATCCGGTGCCCCGCGCCCAGCTCTTCAACAAGCTCGACGATGACCCGTTCCACAGCCCTGGGGTCACTTCCGGGGGTGGAACGCCGCGCCTCGCTGAGGATCCTGCCGTCGGCGTCCACCACCCCGGCGGCCACCTTGGTCCCCCCGATGTCGATGCCGATGGCCAGGCCCTTGCGGCCCAGCCGCAGGTGTTCACGGAACGTTGTCCCCTGCCCCGGCCGGGCAGGAAGGGCCGGTGGCCGCCGTTTCCAGGGCGCCGGGCGTCTGGGCGTGCCGGCCTGCAGGCCGGGGGGCGGTTCATACATAGTTCCTCATTCTAGGCCGCTGAACGGCGCGTTCCGGGCATGCGTTACCCACGGAGCCGCTTCCTTTGACTCATAAGTTACTGGCCAGTAGGTTTATTTCTGCACTGCCAGGTACAGGCGTACTAGTGTTAGACATACCCTGTCCGGGCCTACGGATATCAAAGGAGCTATAGTGCGCGAATTCAGCGTTCCGCCGCTGGTTGTTGTCCCCCCTGAAACCAACATCACCGACCTCGTGCTGCGGCAGGCCGCGAAGCCCAGCAACCCATCGCTGTTCTCGCGGCTGGACTCTGCAGGTGCCTGGCAGGACGTATCAGCTACAGATTTCCTCGCCGATGTCCAGACACTCGCCAAGGGCCTCATTGCCAACGGTGTCAACGCCGGCGACAGGGTGGGAATCATGTCCCGCACCCGGTATGAATGGGCTTTGGTGGACTTCGCGATCTGGTTCGCCGGCGGCGTCCCGGTGCCGATCTATGAGACATCGTCCCCGTCACAGGTCGCCTGGAACCTCGGCGACTCCGGCGCTGTGGCAGCGTTCGCCGAAGCCGCACACCACGAGGACATCATCCGGCAGGCGGCCACCTCGGAAGGGCTGACTGCCCTGCAGCACGTGTGGCAGCTGGAAGGCCGCGGCCTGGATGCCCTACGCGAAGCGGGACGGGACATCAGCGACGCCGACCTGGAGGCACGCCGCAGTGCCGCCAACCTCGACGACATCGCCACCATCATCTACACCTCCGGAACCACCGGCCGCCCCAAGGGCTGCGAACTCACCCACGGCAACTTCGTTGAGTTGTCCGACAATGCTCTTGCCGTCATTGGCGACATCGTCCACGAGAACGCGAAGACCATCATGTTCCTGCCCTTGGCGCATGTCTTTGCACGCTTCATCTCCGTCCTTGCCATGGCGGCCGGCACCACGGTGGCCCATACCCCGGACATCAAGAATCTCCTGGCTGACCTTCAAAGCTACGAGCCCACCTTCATCCTGGCTGTGCCACGCGTGTTCGAGAAGGTCTACAACTCTGCGCTGACCAAGGCAGAGGACGGCGGCAAGGGAGCCATTTTCCACAGGGCTGCCGACACCGCCATCGCCTTCTCCAAGGCACGCCAGGAGGGCCGGGTGGGCCTGGGGCTCAAGCTCCGCCACGCCCTCTTCGACAAGCTTGTCTACGGGAAGCTCCGCGCCGCCATGGGCGGGCATGTAGCCCATGCTGTCTCAGGCGGCGGCCCGCTGGGCGAACGCCTGGGGCACTTCTTCCAGGGCATCGGCCTGCAGGTCCTGGAAGGCTATGGACTGACCGAAACCACCGCACCCATCTCCGTCAATACACCGTCGCGGATCAAAATCGGCTCGGTGGGCAAACCGCTGCCGGGCAACGCGGTGAGGATTGCCGAGGACGGCGAAATCCTGGCCAAGGGCGTCTGTGTGATGCGCGGCTACTACAAACGTGATGACCTGACCAGCGACACCTTTGTCGACGGGTGGTTCCGAACCGGTGACATCGGCCGCCTCGACGAGGACGGATTCGTCTGGATCACCGGACGCAAGAAGGAAATCATCGTCACTGCCGGAGGCAAGAACGTGATCCCGGCCCTCCTGGAGGACCAGATCCGCGCCGACGCGCTGGTGTCCCAGGTGCTGGTGGTAGGCGACAACCGGCCGTTCATCGGCGCTCTGGTGACGCTGGACCAGGAGGCACTCCCCGGCTGGCTGCAGCGCCATGGCCTGCCGAACACCACCACCCTTGAGGAGGCGGTGGAGAACCCGGTGGTGAAGGCTGCTGTCCAGGACCTCATCACCCACGCGAATACCTCGGTGTCCCAGGCTGAGGCCATCAAGTCCTTCCGGATCGTGGCCGCCGACTTCACCGAAGCGTCCGGCCACCTGACGCCGTCCATGAAGGTCAAGCGTGCCCAGGTGATGAAGGACTTCGAAACGGTCATCGAAGAGATGTACGGCGCGCCGCGCAGCTGACACCTACCGCAAGACCGCCAAGCAAACAACAACGCGGGGTCACTCCCCGCCCGATAAACAGTGTTTATTGGGCGAGGAGTGACCCCGCGTTGTTTTGTCCTACTCCACGACCAGGAGCAGGTCCCCGCCCTGCACCTGTTCAACGGCGGAGATGGCGAGTCGGGAGACCTTGCCGCCCACCGGAGTCGTGATGGAGGCTTCCATCTTCATCGCTTCGATAGTGGCGACGGTGTCACCCGCGTTGACAGTGTCGCCCGCCTTGACGGTGACGGTAACGGCACCCGCGAACGGCGCGGCGACGTGGCCCTGCTGGGCCGGGTCCGCCTTCTCGGCGGCCTTGACGTTGCTCACCACGGAACGGTCACGGACGACGACGGGACGGGACTGCCCGTTGAGCGTGCACATGACCGTGCGCATGCCCTTCTCGTCCGGCTCGGAGACGGCCTCCAGCGAGGCGATCAGGCGGACGCCCTTCTCCAGCTGGATTTCGTGCTCCTGCCCGCGCTGCAGGCCATACAGGTAATCCCTGGTGTCGAGCACGGAGATGTTGCCGTACGTTTCCACGCTCTTGAGGTAGTCCTTGGTGGGGCCGTCGAAGAGCAGGCGGTTCAGCGTCGCCTGGCGGGTCTTGGAATCACCCTGGAGCGCGGCGCTGTCCTCGGCGCTGAGCTCGACGTCACGGACCTTGATGCTTCGGCCCTGGAGTGCCTTGGTGCGGAACGGCTCCGGCCAGCCTCCCGGCGGGTCGCCGAGTTCGCCGGACAGGAAGCCGATGACGGAGTCGGGGATGTCGTAGTTCTGCGGGTTCTCGTTGAAGTCCGCCGGGTCCGCGTTCAGTCCCACCAGGTGGAGCGCAAGGTCACCCACCACCTTGGACGAAGGAGTGACCTTCACCAGGCGACCCAGGATGCGGTCCGCCGCGGTGTACATGTCCTCGATGGCTTCGAAGCGCTCCCCCAGGCCAAGGGCCATGGCCTGCTGGCGGAGGTTGGACAGCTGGCCACCCGGAATTTCGTGCTGGTAGACCCGGCCTGTGGGGCCCGGCAGTCCCGACTCGAACGGCGCGTAGACACGCCGCACGGCCTCCCAGTAAGGCTCCAGGGAGCTGACGGCAGCCAGGCTAAGGCCGGTGTCACGCGGCGTGTGCGCCAGTGCCGCCACCAGCGCCGAAGCCGACGGCTGGCTGGTGGTGCCGGCCAGCGAGGCGGATGCCACGTCCACCGCGTCCACGCCGGCGTCCACAGCTGCGAGCAGCGTTGCCAGCTGGCCGCCTGCGGTGTCGTGGGTGTGGAGGTGGACCGGGAGGTCGAACCGCTCACGGAGCGCGGCAACCAGCTTCGCGGCGGCAGCCGGACGGAGCAGCCCCGCCATGTCCTTGATGGCCAGGATGTGCGCGCCGGCATCCACGATCCGCTGCGCGAGCTCAAGGTAGTAATCCAGCGTGTAGAGCTTCTCGTCCGGGTCCAGCAGGTCGCCGGTGTAGCACAGGGCCACTTCGGCGACAGCAGTGCCGGTGGCCCTGACCGCGCGGATGGCGGGCGCCATCTGGTTGACGTCGTTCAGGGCGTCGAAGATCCGGAAGATGTCGATGCCGGTGGCGGCTGCCTCATTGACGAAGGCCACCGTGACCTCTTCGGGGTACGGGGTGTACCCCACGGTGTTGCGGCCGCGGAGCAGCATCTGGAGGCAGACGTTCGGCAGGGCCTTGCGCAGTGCGGCGAGGCGGTCCCACGGGTCCTCGCCGAGGAACCGCAGGGCGACGTCGTACGTGGCGCCGCCCCAGGCCTCAACCGAGAGCAACTCCGGTAGCAGTGCCGTCACCGCTGGACCGGCCGCCACCAGGTCGCGGGTCCGCACACGCGTGGCGAGCAGGGACTGGTGGGCGTCGCGGAAGGTGGTGTCCGTGACAGCCACCGCTGTCTGCTCACGCAGCGCCTTGGCGAAGCCCTCCGGGCCAAGCTCCTGGAGCCGTTGCTTGGATCCCGGCACGGGCTGGATCTCTGCGACGGAAGGAAGCTTGGACACAGGATTGGAATGGACGGTGAGTTCGCCGTTGGGCTTGTTCACCGTGACCTCGGCCAGCCAGGTGAGCAGCTTGGTGCCGCGGTCCGCGGATACCCGGGCCTTCAGCAGCTGGGGACGCTCGTCGATGAAGTTGGTTGCGACGTTGCCGGCGATGAAGTCGGGATCGTCCAGCACCGCCTGCAGGAAGGAAATATTGGTGGAAACGCCACGGATGCGGAACTCCGCAAGGGCACGGCGGGCGCGTGCCACCGCGGCCGGGTAGTCGCGGCCGCGGCAGCTCAGCTTCACCAGCATGGAGTCGAAGTGCGGGCTGATTTCGGCACCCGAGTACACGGTGCCGCCGTCGAGCCTGACACCTGCGCCGCCGGCGGAACGGTAGCCGGTGATCTTTCCAACGTCGGGCCGGAACCCGTTGGCCGGGTCCTCGGTGGTGATGCGGCACTGCAGGGCTGCGCCCTTAAGCTGGACCGTTTCCTGGGAGAGGCCCAGGTCCGCGAGGGTTTCGCCGGAAGCGATCCGCAGCTGCGCCTGGACCAGGTCCACATCCGTCACTTCTTCTGTGACGGTGTGCTCCACCTGGATACGGGGGTTCATTTCGATGAACACGTGCTGGCCGGCGCGTTCGCCGACCGTGTCCACCAGGAACTCGACCGTTCCGGCATTGACGTAGTTCAGGGCTTTGGCGAACTTGACGGCATCCCGGTACAGCGCCTGGCGGATCCCCTCGTCAAGGTTGGGGGCCGGTGCAATCTCAATGACCTTCTGGTGGCGCCGCTGGATGGAACAGTCGCGCTCGAAGAGGTGCATGACGTTGCCCTCGGCATCGGCGAGGATCTGTACCTCGATGTGCCGCGGCCGGAGGACGGCCTGCTCCAGGAACATGGTGGGATCACCGAACGCCGCATCCGCCTCGCGCATGGCGGACTGCAGGGCTTCCGGAAGAGCCTCACGGGAGTCCACGCGGCGCATGCCGCGCCCGCCGCCGCCGGCGACCGCTTTGGCGAAGATGGGGAAGCCAATCTCGTCGGCTGCGGCGATGAGCTCATCGAGGTCCTTCGACGGCTGGCTGGACTTCAGGACCGGGACGCCGGCCTTGCGGGCCGCTTCCAGCGCGGCGACCTTGTTGCCGGCCAGTTCCAGGACTTCAGCAGGCGGACCAACAAAGGTGATCCCCGCTTCCTTCGCCGCACGGGCCAGGTCAGGATTCTCGGAAAGGAACCCATAGCCCGGGTATATGGCGTCAGCACCCGACTCCTTGGCCACCCGGATCACTTCGGCCACGTCAAGGTAAGCCCTGACCGGATGGCCTTCCTCACCGATCAGATAAGCCTCGTCGGCCTTCTGGCGGTGGATCGAGTTACGGTCCTCGTTCGGGAACACAGCAACGGTCTTGGCGCCCAGCTCGTAGCCGGCGCGGAATGCCCTGATCGCGATTTCGCCGCGGTTGGCCACCAGAATCTTGGAAAACATACTTCTCCTGCATCATTGCGGGTGTATCGGTAAGTGGTCACAGTGTCTAAGACCCGCGCTTAGAAATACAAATCATTGTGGCCACCGTCACAGAACATACCGTCATGTCCCGGGAGCTTCGACCGGGACCGCCGGGACCAGCCGTTGCCTTAATGCGGGGGTGCCATGCCCGACGCCCCATAAAGCAGGAATCACCGGCGCATCAACATATGATGAGTAGGGCGGCAGGAACCGCCCGCTTCGGCCCTGCCGGAGCAAACATTACCCCCAACACGGCAGCCGGCGTTAGGTTTTGGTCTCTCAAGTGCAAGTAGTCAGCATCAGCAGCCTCAAGGGCGGAGTCGGCAAGACTTCCGTCACCACAGGATTGGCGTCTGCGGCGCTTGCCGCAGGCATCCCCACATTGGTGGTGGACCTCGATCCCCACGCGGATGCGACCACGGCCCTGGGCGTACAGCCCGGCGACCAGCTGGACATCGGGCGGATGCTCAAGAGCCCGCGCAGGGCCAAACTCGCGGACAACGTGGTGGGCAGCAGCTGGACGGCCCGCACGCACTCGAACGGGTCGGGGCCGGCAGTCCTGGACGTCGCCGTCGGCTCCGCCTACACCGGGATCTACGACCGCCCGGACCTCGGGCGCCGTGACCTCCGCCGGCTCGCCACAGTGCTGGCCGCCGCGGACCACTACGAGCTGGTCCTGATCGACTGCCCGCCCTCCCTCAACGGCCTCACCAGGATGGCCTGGTCGGCCAGCGACAAGGTTGCCCTCGTGGCCGAGCCGGGGCTGTTCTCCGTGGCGGGCACCGAACGGACCATGCGCGCCATCCAGCTGTTCCGGCAGGAATTCGCGCCCAACCTCTCGCCGGCCGGCATCGTGGCCAACCGCGTCCGCACCGGTTCCTCCGAACACACCTACCGGCTCGCCGAGATGGAATCGATGTTCGGCGAACTCCTGCTGAGCCCCCGCATTCCGGAACAGGCAAACTGGCAGCAGATCCAGGGTGCGGCCCATCCGGTGCACCACTGGCCAGGGGACTCGGCGAAATCCGCTGCCGCCCTCTTCGATACCCTGCTGGCCAACCTCCTCGCCGTTGGCAACGGTCTGCGGAGCCGCAGCCAGCGCTAGGCGTGAAGGGAATGCAAAAGGCCACCTTCCCTGGGAAGGTGGCCTTTTAATGTTTAGGCTTCAGCCGGTTTTTCGGGCAGCCCTGCGCTTGCTGAGTTCGTCATCCGGAAAGGACTGTTCGGCCGCATGCTCGCTCGGGAGGGACGCCAGGCTGCCTTCAACCTCCCGCCACACACGGCCTACGGCGATGCCAAACACGCCCTGGCCGCCCTGGACGAGGTCGATGACTTCGTCGGCTGACGTGCACTCATAGACGCTGGCGCCGTCGCTCATCAGAGTGATCTGGGCGAGGTCCTCCACGCCGCGCTCGCGCAGGTGTTCCACGGCGGTCCGGATTTGCTGCAGGGAGACACCTGTATCGAGGAGCCGCTTGACCACCTTAAGGACGAGGATGTCCCGGAAACCGTAGAGCCGCTGCGAACCGGAGCCGGCGGCACCACGGACGGCAGGTTCCACCAGGCCGGTGCGGGCCCAGTAATCCAGCTGGCGGTAGGTGATGCCGGCCGCCTTGCAGGCAGTCGGTCCGCGATACCCCGCGTCTTCGTCGAGAACGGGAAGGTCTTCGGTAAACAGGAGGCCCTGGGCACCGCTCGCGGGCACAGCAACTCCAGCCGTCGAGGGCTGTTTGAGCTCGCCTGCTTCGCCTTTGGGACTCACCTGGATCCTCCTTGTCATAAGCTCCCGGGGAAAAACTGCAGCAGCCTGTACGGGCATGAAGTCCATGCATGTAATTTCTTGGGGTCGCACCTTACAGTGTGACTTGCGCGGCTGCTGTAAGCAATGGGAACTTGATACCTTCGACGTTAGGCCTGCCAGGTCCCAAGGTCAAAGACGTTCGGCTCTTTGCGCAGGCGTGTCGAAACTTTCAGCCTCAACTTTAAGCTTAATGTGGGTCAGCCGTCGAAGTCTTCCGGCTCAACGTCGTCCAGGAACTCCCGGAAACGGCGCAGTTCGCGTTCCTCGTCGACGGTGGGGCCGGGTTCGGTGTCTTCGCCTTCGTCGTGTTCGGTGATGCGGACCCCGGCCTCATCCATGACGGAATCCGCGCACCAGATCCTGCACTTGGCCCGAAGCGCGATAGCCAGCGCGTCAGAGGCGCGTGAGCTGACGGTGGTTCCGTTCTCGAACTGGAGCTGGCCGTAAAAAATGTTGTCCTCGACGGCGACGATGTTGACGCTGACCACCGAATGGCCAAGGGATTCCACCACGTCAACGAGGAGGTCGTGCGTCATGGGCCGCGGAGGGACCACACCCTGCTGGGCCAGCGCGATGGCGCTGGCCTCCGGTGTGCCGATCCAGATGGGCACGTGGCGTTCGCCGTGGATCTCGCGAAGCAGCACCAGCGGCTGGTTGGAAGGAAGTTCGATCCGAACCCCTACGATCTCGACTTCGATCATCAGATGTCCATGCGTGAGATGTGGTTCTGCACCAGGGCCCGGTGCAGGGTGAGGCAAAGGTCGCTGATCTCCCGCGCCGCTTCGGCAGCGCGGGCCTGGGACGCCGAGTCCTTGCGCGAGGCAAGGGGCGCCACTGCACGCTCGACCAGTCCAAATTCGCGTTCGGCCGCAGCCTGGAAGGGCCGCAGGTGCCGCGGCTCAAGGCCATGGCTTTCCAGCTGCACGCAGGCCCGCGCCACCTGCAGCGCCTGTTCATCGAACGTGCCGTTGCTGTGGCTGATCAGCCCGAAACTGAGCAGCGACTGCAGCAGCGGGACGCTCGCGCCGGACTCCGTGCGCAGCTGCTCCTCGCTGAGCTTCCGGCCACGGTTCTGCAGCTCGGCCGCCAGCTCGTCAGAGACGATCCGCGGAGAAACCACGACGCCGGGCGGAAGGTTCTCGGGCCGCTCTCCCCTGTCGATCGCGTCGAGGTAGTCCTTGATCACCTTGAGGGGAAGGTACTGGTCCCGCTGGAGTGCCAGGACAAACCGGAGGCGTTCGACGTCTCCGTCCGAGTACTGCCGGTACCCCGCCGGAGTACGGCGCGGGTTGATGAGCCCCTTTTCTTCAAGGAACCTGATTTTCGACGCGGTCATTCCAGGGAAATCGCCGCTGAGCTGGGCGAGGACTTCCCCGATGTTCAGGACCTGCGGTCCCCGGCGTTCCGGTTGTGCCATTGCCACAGGCAACTGACCGGGGATCAGACGCGGCCTGCAGCGCGGGCAGGGCTCAGGTAGAAGGTGAGGCGGAATTTGCCGATCTGGACTTCGCTTCCGGATTTCAGCTCAACGCTGTCCACGCGGTCGTGGTTGACATACGTGCCGTTGAGGCTGCCTTTGTCCACCACTTCGAAGCTGCGCGGTGTGCGCCGGAACTCAACGTGGCGGCGGGAAACGGTGACGTCATCCAGGAAGATGTCGGCGTCGGGGTGGCGCCCGGCGGTGGTGACGTCCGAGTCCAGAAGGAAGCGGGCGCCTGCGTTGGGTCCGCTGTGCGCTATCAGCAACGCAGACCCGGCAGGCAGGGCCTCTACGGAAGTGCGCTCGTCCATCGACAGCTTGGGGGTAATGGTGGGTTCGTCGGTAACAGGCGTGAGATGGATCGACGTGGTCTCCGAAGCCTTGCCTGTACCGTAATCCCCATCGGCAGGGTTTTGCTTGTGGCCAACCATGGCTTCCTCCTCTAGACGCTGCAGCGTCACCTGCAATCAACATGTCCCCTCCGGACCTGCTTCGCAGGCCCGGTTCCGGACGCCGGATCCGGCCATTGACGTGCGAAGACGTCGCGCGGCCGGACCGGATGAACCGGTTAGCTTTAGCCTACCTGTTGTTCGTACTCGGATGCACTGAGCAGCGATTCCACCGCATCAGCTTCAGCGAGTTTGACTTCAATCAGCCAGCCATCGCCGTACGGATCGGAGTTGATCAGGGCGGAATCGGTGTCCAGGGAGTCGTTTCGGGCCACCACCTCACCGCTGACCGGGGCATAAATGTCGCTGACGCTCTTGGTGGACTCCACTTCGCCCACGACCTCGTTTGCGGTGATCTTTGTGCCCACTTCAGGCATCTGTGCATAGACAACGTCTCCGAGTGCGTCCTGGGCGAAGTCTGTGATGCCCACGCGGACCACGCCGTCGGCGTTCGGTGCGGACACCCATTCGTGCTCTGCGGTGTAGGACAGGTCTTCGGGAATGTTGCTCATCAGGGGCCTTTCATCGGGTCAAACACCAATGTCAACGGGGCCTGCTAAACAAGCCGCCGCTGAAAGTATAGGCACAAGTCCCGGGGCGTTCGAGGCGGATTCTGACATGATGGGACCATGCCCGAGCTTCCCGAGGTTGCAGGCCTGGCTGAGTTCCTGGATGGACATTTGCGGGGCACAGTCCTGGAACAGGTCCAGGTGGTGTCCTTCGCCGTGCTCAAGACGGCAGATCCTGCCTACACCGATCTCCATGGGCGGACGGTCACCGGCGTCCGCCGCTTCGGCAAGTTCGTCTGTATCGACACCGGCGGCCTGTCATTGGTCTTCCACCTCGCACGCGCAGGCTGGGTCCGCTTCACCGATTCCCCGAACAGCATTGAACTCAGGAAAGGGAAAGGACACATCGCTGTCCGGCTGTCTTTTTCCGGCGACGCGGGCCGGCACGGGATGGACCTCACCGAAGCCGGCACCAAGAAGAGCCTGGCGGTCTATGTGGTGCGGGAACCCCGGGATGTGCCCGGAATCGCTGCCCTCGGGCCGGATCCGTTCAGCGCGGAGTTCGACGCCGATACGCTGGCAGGGATCCTCGGCGCCAGTTCCCAGCAGGTCAAGGGACTCCTGCGGAGCCAGAGCGTGATCGCCGGGATCGGAAACGCCTACAGCGACGAAATCCTGCACGCCGCCAAAATATCGCCGTTCGCGATCGCCAAGTCCCTGGACGGCAAGCAGGTCCAGGCCCTCTACGACGCCATCCACAGCGTCCTGGGCACGGCCCTGGCCGAGGCGAGCGGCAAACCGCCCAGCGAACTGAAGGACGTCAAGCGGAGCCACATGCGGGTCCACGCCCGCACCGGGGAATCCTGTCCGGTATGCGGGGACACGGTCCGCGAAGTATCGTTCGCGGACACATCGCTGCAGTACTGCCCCACCTGCCAGACCAATGGAAAGATCCTGGCGGACCGGCGGACGTCGAAGTTCCTGAAATAACCGCGAAAAGCGAAAGCGCCCCGGAGAAATTCTCCAGGACGCTTTCGCTCTTTGGTCGGGCTGACAGGATTTGAACCTGCGACCCCTTGACCCCCAGTCAAGTGCGCTACCAAGCTGCGCTACAGCCCGTCAGTTCCGCCGTTCTCCGCTGCGTCTACTCCCGGTGTTATCCAGGATTTCAACTCAGCAGTCCGGCCGAACCACCTTGAAAAGCTTACACGATGCGAGAGGGTGCCTGTGACACTTTCGGGCATCGGATCAGCAGGTGTGTCGCAATTAACGCTTCTTGCCCCGCTTTTCGCGGACACGCATGTTGACCTCGATGGGCGTGCCTTCGAAGCCGAACGTCTCACGCAGGCGCCGGGTGATGAAGCGGCGGTATCCGGGGTCAAGGAACCCGGTGGTGAACAGCACGAACTTGGGCGGCCGGCTGGATGCCTGGGTGCCGAACAGGATGCGGGGCTGCTTGCCGCCACGGACCGGGTGCGGGTGGGCGGCCACAAGTTCGCCGAGGAAGGCATTGAGGCGCCCGGTGGGGATGCGCTTGTCCCAGCTCTCCAGGGCGAGGTCAAGGGCGGGGACCAGACGGTCCTTGTGCCAACCCGTCAGTGCGGAGATGTTGACCCTGGGCGCCCAGGCCACGTGGGCCAGGTCCTGTTCGATTTCCCGCTCCAGGTAGGTGCGGCGTTCGTCATCCAGCAGGTCCCATTTGTTGAAGGCGAGGACCAGCGCGCGGCCGGATTCGATGGCCAGCTGCAGGATCCTGACGTCCTGTTCGCTGAGGACTTCATCCACGGCCAGCAGGACGACGGCGACTTCCGCCTTCTCCAGGGCGGCCTGGGTCCGCAGCGACGCGTAGTAGTCGGCGCCCTGGGCCATGTGCTGGCGGCGGCGGATGCCGGCTGTATCAACGAACCGCCAGGTGCGGCCGCCGAGTTCGATGAATTCATCCACCGGATCGCGGGTTGTGCCGGCGGTGTTGTCCACCACTACGCGCTCCGAGCCCGCCAGCTTGTTCAGCAGGGAGGACTTGCCCACGTTGGGGCGTCCAATCAGCGCGATGCGGCGCGGGCCGCCCGAGCGCTCCAGCCCTTCGATGGTGGAGAACTCCGGGAGGGTATCCATCACGTGGTCCAGGAGGTCGGCAACGCCACGTCCATGCAGGGCGGAGACCGGGTAGGGCTCGCCAAAGCCGAGGCCCCACAGGGTGGCCGAGTCTGCCTCCTGGGCAAAGTCGTCCACCTTGTTGGCCACCATGATGACAGGCTTCTTGCTGCGGCGGAGCATCTTCATGACGCCTTCGTCCGTGGCCGTGGCCCCGACTGCGGAGTCAACAACAAACAGCACGGCGTCGGCAAGTTCCACGGCCATCTCGGCCTGCTCGGCTACGCGGGCGTGGATGCCGCGGGCATCATGCTCCCAGCCGCCGGTGTCCACCAGCGTAAAGTTCCGGCCATTCCAGTGGGCCGAATACATCACGCGGTCCCGGGTCACGCCCGGGGTGTCTTCCACCACGGCTTCGCGGCGGCCCAGGATCCGGTTGACCAGCGTCGACTTGCCCACATTCGGGCGCCCGATGATGGCAAGGACCGGGTCAAGCTTGACCGGCCCGTCGAAATCCTCGTCGTCGTATCCGCCGCTGAGCAGGGCGGCGTCGTCCTCATCGAGGTCGTAGTCTTCCAGGCCCGCGCGGAGGGACGCCGCGCGGATCTCCGCCTCGTCGTCGTCCAGGGCAGCCAGCCGCTCGGCCACCTGGTCCGTGCCGGTGGGCGTGTATTCGTCTTCGCCGGCGCCGAAGTGGCCGGAGGTTTGAGTCGTATCGCTCATTGCACTTTCCTTAGTGGTCATCTGCCGGCGTCCCGGCTACTGCTGTGAAGTTCGTGCGGAAATCCGCGTGGGGCAAAGGCTGCCCACTGTGGTTGATTGCATCCTGGACGTGCCCTGCCAGCGCAGCGCGGATTTCCATTCCCGCCCTGTCCATTGAAGCACGGCCCGTTTCGCCGGGACTGCGGCTCAGGGTCAGGGCGTTGCCGAAGCTGACATGGAACCGCCGCCCCGGCCTGGGCACGGTGTCGAGGTGTTCGTCGCCGGTACGGGTACCCAGGATGGCGACCGGTACTACCGGCGCCCCCGAGTTGAGTGCCAGCCAGGCCACGCCATTGTTGATGTCCGTTGCCTGGCCGCTCCCCCGGGTACCTTCCGGCAGGATCCCGACGCAACGGCCGGCGTCGAGCACGTCCTTGCCCAGCAACAGCGCCGCACGGTCACCGGAACGGTCCACGGGAAGCTGGCCGGATGCCCGGAGCACCCGGCCGAGGAAACCCTTGAACATCTCCTTCTTCACCAGGATGTGCATGGGCCGCGGGGACGCACCGAACATCACCGGCCCGTCCAGGAAACTGATGTGGTTGCCGGCAAAGATCACCGGTCCCCCGGTGGGGACGTTCTGCCGGCCGGACACCGAGGTGCGGTACACGACGTGGTCAAGGATCCAGCCGACGGGCCGGCTCCATGCCATGGTCCAGGTTGGGGGAAGCCTTGTGCCGCCGTCAGTCACGGTTCAGGACCTTGGTGACAATCACGAGGGCGGCGTCCACGGTCTCCTCGAAGTCCAGCTCCGAGGAATCCAGCGTCACCACGCCGTCGGCGGCCTGGGTGAAATTCACCACCGTTGAATCTTTGGCATCGCGGTGGATCACCTGGGCCGCGAGCTGCTCGGCGTTCTGGGTACCGCCGAGCTGGATCCCCCTGCGGCGAAGCCTGGCTTCCTCGCTGGCAGTCAGCAGCATCCGGACTTCCGCCCCGGGTGCGACGACGGTGGTGATGTCCCTGCCCTCCACCACCATCCGGCGGTGGTGCTTTTCAATCAGCCCTCGCTGGCGGCGGATCAGTTCGGTCCGGGCGCCCAGTGTGGTGGCCACGGCGCTGACTGCCGAGGAAATGGCGGGTTCGCGGATGGCGTCGGCAACGTCGACGCCGTCCACCCGTACGTAGTCCTCGTTCGGGCTGGTGCTCAGTTCCAGGACCAGGTCCCTTGCGGCCTGCTCCACTGCGGCGGCGTCGTTGAGGTTGATTCCGGCGTTCACGCAGAACCAGGTCAGCGCCCGGTACATGGCCCCGGTGTCCAGGTAGGCGAGCCGAAGCCGGCGCGCAACTTCCTTGCTCACGCTGGACTTGCCCGAGCCTGAGGGACCGTCGATGGCCACCACAAGGGGCCTTCCCACGCGCAGTGCGGGCAGGGTGTCGAGGAGTTCCTGTGTCATTACTGCAGTACCCGCCATCCGCGGTCGTTGAGTGCTTCGATCAGGTGGTCGTGTTTGTTGGGCAGGACGGAGAGCTCCACCATGCCCACGTTCTGGCCCGACGAGTGGTCCAGCCTCAGGTCTTCCACGTTCACGCCGATCTCCCCGATCTCGGTGAGGAGAAGGGCGATCTGGCCGGGCTTGTCGTCCACCAGGACGGTGAGCCAGGAGTAGGCCTGCGGCGGGCCGCCGTGTTTGCCGGGGATGCGTGCCTGGCCGGCGTTGCCTTCGCTGATCAGCTGGGCGAGATCCAGCCGGGCACCGGGGGCGCCGGGCGCCTCCAGGGTGCCGATGAGGCGGTTCAGGTCCTCGCGGACACCGTAGAGGATCTCCACCACCTTCCGGGCGTTGCCGCCCAGGATCTGCACCCACAGGGTGGGATCGCTTGCGGCGATCCGGGTGACGTCGCGCAGGCCGTTGCCGGCGAGCGACAGGGCGTGCAGGGGTGTTCCCTGCAGCCGGCTGGCCAGCAGTGAGGACATCACCTGGGGCAGGTGCGACACCAGTGCCACTGCCTCGTCATGTTCGTCCGCGGTGAACTGGGAAACGACCGCTCCCAGGTCCGAGGCCAGGGCACGCGCCACCCGGGTGGCTTCGGCCGAGGACTCGTCCGACGGGCAAACCACCCACGGCATGGACGTGAACAGTTCGCCGCGGGCCGCGACAGGCCCGGACTTCTCGCGGCCGGCCATCGGGTGGCTGCCAACATAGCGGGAAAGATCCGCGCCACGGGCGCGCAGGTCAGCCAGGATGTCAGCCTTGACGCTCGCAATGTCCACCACCACGGACTCCGGATAGTCCGCCAGCGCTGCCGCGACAACGTCAGCGGTCACATCCGGCGGTGCAGCTACGACCACCAGTTCCGGTGCCTCGCCCTGAAGCTCGGACAGGGGAAGCCCCGCACCGATATCGACGGCGACGGCCTGGTTAGTGGGCGACGGATCAGACAGGTAGACGGGCACGGCGCGGCCCCGCAGTCCCAGCCCGATGCTGGCGCCGAGGAGTCCAGTGCCGATCACCACGACCGGTCCGTTCAGGTGTCCGCGGCCGTACGTACGAAATGCGGACATGCGTCAGAGCCCTACGGATGCCAGCAGGTGGCCGACTTCCTGCTTGCCCAGGTTCCGGATGCTGCCCTGCCGCTGGTCGCCCAGGCCGATGGGTCCGACCTTGACGCGCACCAGGCGCAGGACGGGGAAGCCCACGGCATCGAACAGACGCCGGACAATCCGGTTCTTGCCCGAGTGCAGGACAACCTCGATCAGCACGTGGCCAGGGGTGGAGTCCACCAGCTTGAAGGAGTCCACGTTAGCGAAGCCGTCCTCGAGCTCCACGCCTTCCTTGAGCTGGGCACCGATTCCCTGCGGGAACGGTCCGCGCACCTGCACCAGGTAGGTCTTGGGGACCTCGTAGGACGGGTGTGTCAGCCGGTTGGCCAGTTCGCCGTCGTTCGTGAGCAGCAGCAGCCCTTCGGTGGCGACGTCCAGCCTTCCCACGTGGAACAGGCGTTCGCCGTGGTTGTTGCGGACGAAGTCGCTGATGCAGGGGCGGCCGTCGGGGTCTTCCATGGTGGACACGACACCCTTGGGCTTGTTGAAGACCATGTAAACGAGGTTTTCATCCAGCTGGATGCGGAGGCCATCAACGTGGATGACTGCGGTTTTGGGGTCCACCCTGACGCCCAACTCGGTGACAACCTGGCCGTCGACCTCAACGCGGCCTTCGGCGATCATCTCTTCGCAGACGCGGCGCGACGCCACGCCTGCCTGGGCCATGACCTTCTGCAGGCGGATACCGTCGGCGTCGTGCAGTTCAGACTGCGGGACGTCGCCGCGGGGACCGCGCTTGCGTGACGGCTTGCGCACGGGGCCAAGGTTCTGTCCGAACCGTTCGCTGCCGAAGGCGCGCGACGCGGCCGCCCCGGGCTTGCCCGTGCGCGGCTTGGGCTTGAGCGCCCCCGGAGTGCCTGGAGCCTTCTTGGCGCCCGGCTTGCGGGCAGCGGGCTTCCGTGACGAGGGGTTGGCTGCCGGCTTCCAGTCAGATGCGCCGCCCGGCTGGCCTGCGGGGGCCTCGTCGGGATCGATGAAGCGTTCCTCGCGGGGCTTGGGTGCCTTGTGCGGGCGGTCGCCGCCGAACCCGGCATTGCGCTTTCCGGCAGCGCCGCGGAAACCACCGCCCTGGGTGCCTCCGCGGCCGGCGCCCGGTGCGCCCTGTGATGAATTGCGTCCGGAACCGTTACGTCCTGAACTGTTACGTGGTGAACCCTGGCGTCCCGCCTGTGTCATGACCCGTCCTTCGATATGTTGGCCGGCAAGGTGTCCAAGAACAACCCTAGCCAGCCGTGCAGAATAAATCTGCCCTGAAAAATACTCTTGTGCGCAGGCAGGGTGCCCCGCCTACATTCTTCCGGCGTCGTAGAACTCCTCGATGCCTTCCAGTCCCGGAAGATGGGGTGAAAGCTGAGGCAACTCAGCCACGGAGCCGATTCCCATCCGTTCCAGGAAGTACGATGTGGTCCGGTACAGGATGGCGCCTGACTCCGGATCGTTCCCGGCGTCTTCGACCAGCCCGCGCTGCGTCAGTGTCCGCACGACCGAATCAACGTTTACTCCCCGAATTGCGGATACCCTTGCCCGGGAGACGGGCTGCCGGTACGCGATGACGGCCAATGTTTCCAGCGCCGCCTGCGTCAGCCTGGCGGTCTGGCCCTCCAGGACAAACCGGCCGACGACGTCGGCGAAGTCTGTGCGTGAGTAGATCCGCCAGCCACCGGCGATATTCCGCAATTCAAAACCCCGGGGGCTGGCGCTGAAGCCAGCATCGCTGGCAACGTCCATGTCCGGGGCTTTAACAGTATAGCCGTTATACTCACGCTGCAGTTCCGCCAGCAGCCGGTCGACGTCGGCGACCGTCAGGTTCAGGCCTGCGGCGAGTTCAGTGGCGGTGGCTGGCTGGTCCAGCACCATCAGTACTGCTTCGACCGCAGCTTTGGCTCCGCCGGGAAGGTCCCTGACGTCCAGGTCTTCGTTCCCGGCGGCAGAATCATCTTCGCTCACGGCTGCTCCTCATATTCTTCAGTCAGGTTCGCGGTGGACCAGTCGTGGCTTTCAGCGCTCCAGTGCACCGTCAGGTCACCCAGGGGGTTGAGCTGGTCGAAGGACACCACCCTGTCACGGAACATTTCCAGCAGCGCCAGGAACCTGGCCACCACCACAAGGGTGGAGTCGGCGTCGGCGATCAGTGCCCGGAAGGACAGCGGAATGCCCTGCTGGAGGCGAAGGCCCAGGATTTCCGCCTGCTCCTTCACGCTGACGGCGCTGCCGTGCAGGTGGCCCAGCCCGACTTCCGTGGGCTTGGGAGCTTTGGGTTCCAGGGCGGCTTCCGCCAGCTTGGCGAACTGTTGGGGCGTGTGTTTCCAGACAAGCTCCGGCAGCATGGCGGCGAAGTGCTCCTCCAGCGCGACCTGGCGGGGAAAGCGCCGGGACTCCTGTTCCAGGGTCCCGCCGATCAGGCCCGCGACCTGCTTGAAGGCCTTGTACTGCAGGAGGCGGGCAAAAAGGAGGTCGCGGGCTTCGAGGAGGGCGATGTCTTCGTCGTCCTCGACTTCACCGGCGGGCAGCAGCCTGGCGGCTTTGAGGTCCAGCAGCGTGGCGGCGATGACCAGGAATTCGCTGGCCTCATCCAGGGCCCAGTCCTCCCCCAGCTTCTGGAGCTTCCTGATGTATTTGATGAACTCATCGGTGACGGTGGCGATGGCCACCTCGGTGATGTCCAGCTGGTGCTTGGCGATGAGGCCCAGCAGGAGGTCGAACGGACCAGTGAAGTTGGCCAGCCGCACCTCAAAGCCGGGCTTGGACTCAGCCACCGCGTGGCTAGGGTGCGCCGCCGCGCGAAATCAGCTCTTTGGCCAGGCGGCGGTAGGCATCCGCGCCGATGTGGTTGCCGGCGTAGCTGGTGATCGGCTCGGCCGCCACCGTGGCATCCGCAAATTTGATCGAGCGCTTGATGACGGTTTCGAACACCTTGTCGCCGAAGGCTTCCACCAGGCGGGTGATGACTTCGCGGCTGTGGAGCGTGCGGGCGTCGTACATGGTGGCCAGGACACCGTCCACCTGCAGGCGGGGATTAAGCCTGTCCTGGACTTTGTCGATGGTTTCCACCAGGAGGGCCACGGCGCGGAGGGCAAAAAACTCGCAGATCAGCGGAATGATCACGCCGTGGGCGGCAGTGAGGGCATTGACGGTCAGCAGGCCAAGCGAGGGCTGGCAGTCAATGAGGACGACGTCGTACTCATCTTCGACCTTCTTCAGGGCCCGGTCCAGGACCTGCTCGCGGGCCACCTCGTTGACCAGCTGGACCTCGGCGGCGGAGAGGTCGATATTGGCGGGCAACAGGTCCACGTTCTCCACACCGGTGTGGTGGATGGCGTCACGGATGTTCACCTTGCGGTCCATCAGCACGTTATAGACCGTCAGGTCCAGTTCGTGCGGGTTGACGCCGAGGCCGGCGGACAAAGCACCCTGCGGGTCAAAGTCGACCAGCAGCACGCGGCGGCCATATTCGGCAAGGGCCGCTGCCAGGTTGATGGTGGACGTGGTCTTGCCGACGCCGCCTTTTTGGTTGACCATGGCGATCACGCGCGCCGGACCGTGGGAGGACAGCGGGGCGGGTTCCGGAAATTCGCGGTGGGGGCGCCCGGTGGGACCCATCACGGCGTCTTCCAGATCGAGTTCCGTGCCTTCCAGAGTTGCCGAACCCTGTTCGCTGCTCACGTATCTATCCACACTTTCGATGACGGTGATTTACCTGCCGCTGGAAGTCCAGCGCCGTTCCTGCTTTTCACCAAGGCTACAGGCCCCGACACGGTAATCGAGGGAACTTGACTTTGCGTGCATTTTGAGCCTTTACCTTCTGGTAGAGGTCGAAGGTTGGCTCCGTTGACGCGCAAACCGCCCGTGCAGCGGGGCTGCACGGGCGGTGTTGGTTTCCGGCTTTGCCGGCGGGCTTTCGCCTCGGCGACTGCCTAGGCGGTTGCCGGGACGGGCCTTGCCTCGGCGACGTGGTCCCCAGGCTCGCCGTGGCCGGCGATCATGGTCTGCTCGTCGAAGGGGATCTCGCCGGAGAGCACCTTGCCAACCTGCTCGCCGTCGATTTCCTTGACCCAGGTGCCGATCAGCACGGTGGCAACCGCGTTGCCGGTGAAGTTGGTCAGGGCCCGGGCTTCGGACATAAAGCGGTCGATGCCGACGATCATGCCCACGCCGCCCAGGAGTTCGGGCTTGTGTGCCTGGAGGCCGGCGGCAAGTGTTGCCAGGCCTGCACCGGTCACGCCGGCTGCGCCCTTGGAGGCAATGATCATGAAGATGAGCAGGGACACCTGGGCCCCGAGGTCCAGCGGCGTGCCCATGGCGTTGGCCACGAACAGTGAAGCCATGGTCAGGTAGATGGCGGTGCCGTCCAGGTTGAAGGAGTAGCCCGTGGGGACGGTGACACCGACCACCGGCTTGGAGACACCCAGGTGCTCCATCTTTGCGATGAGGCGGGGAAGCGCTGCCTCGGAGGAGGAGGTGGAGAAGATCAGGAGGTATTCACGGGCCAGGTACTTCATGAGCTTGAAGATGTTCACGCCGGCAACCACCTGGAGGAGTCCGCCCAGGATGATGACGATGAACAGGGCACAGGTGATGTAGAACGCCAGCATCAGGGTGAACATGCTCACAATTGCCTGGAACCCGGTGGCTCCGACGACGGCGGCGATGGCACCGAAGGCGCCCACCGGTGCCAGCCACATGATCATGATGAGGATGCGGAAGACAACCGCCTGGCCGTGGCCGATGGCCTTGAGCACGGGTGCACCCTGCGCGCCCATCTTCTGGAGGGCGAAGCCGACAAGGATGGCCGCGAGGAGGGTGGGCAGGACGGGGATGTCTCCGGGGATGATGCCCAGCAGGAAGTCCACGGTGCTGTCCGTGGCCGCCTTCTTGTTGGGATCGTAGGGGGTCAGTTTGAGGCCCTCACCCGGGTGGATGATGTTGCCGACCACCAGGCCGATGGCCAGGGCGAAGGTGGACATGACCACGAAGTAGCCCAGGGCCAGGCCTCCCACCTTGCCCACCGTTGCGGCCTTGGCGATGGAGCCGATGCCCAGGACAATCGTGCAGAAAATGATCGGTGCGATCATCATCTTGATCAGCTTGATGAAGCCGTCGCCGAGGGGCTTAAGCGATTTGCCGACCTCGGGGAACATAAGCCCGACGACGGCGCCCAGGATCACGGCAACGATGACGGCAATGTAGAGGTAGTGGGATTTGTCCAGGCCCTTGCGGGCGGCCTTGGCAGGCGCTGCTGACTCTCCTCGTTGAGAAGCCATGATGTGTCTCCTTATGGATAATCTGGTAGACGCTGCGGCGCATTCTCTGGGCTCATCGCGTCGGTCCGGTGTGATATCCATCATTGGGCACACCGTGACTTAGCTCACCGTTGCGTTCATATTGGTCATGGGAGGCGCTTGATGATCCACCGCTGGAGTATCGCCCGCAGGCTTTTTGTGGCGAATCTGCTGATTGTGCTGGCCTTCATTGCGGTTGTGGGTACCGCCACCTACCTTGACGCGCGGGACCGAAGCTATGAGGAGGCAGGACGCCGGATGACCGGTGTGGCGGCCGCCATCGCCGCCAACCCGCTGGTCCTCCAGGCGGCGGACACCCCGGATCCGTCGGCTTCGCTGCAGCCATACGCCCTCGACGTGATGGCCGGATCAGGGGCAGATTTCGTCACCATCATGGCGCCTGACCGGACCCGCTGGACCCATCCCCGGGACGAGGAAATCGGCAAGCCGTACATCGGGTCGATCGATGCAGCGCTGCGTGGGGAGGTGTTCACCGAGGTCACCGCCGGAACGCTGGGGCCCTCGGTTCGCACTATTGCCCCGGTCAAGGATGCGGCCGGGAACGTCAAGGCGCTGGTTGCGGCCGGCGTCACGGTCCGGACGGTGGACGTTGCCCTGTCCGGCAGGCTGCCTGCCCTCCTGGCCCTGGGCCTGGCCCTGCTGCTGGGCGGGTCAGTGGCTTCCTGGCTGCTGGGCCGCTATTTGCGCCAGGTGACACGCGGATGGGGGCCGGAGCAGCTCGCCCAGCTTTTTGCCTACTATGAGTCTGTCCTCCACTCCGTCCGGGAGGGCCTCATCCTGATCGATACCCGGGGCCGGGTAGTGATGTACAACGACCAGGCGGCCGAACTGCTGGGTCTCGAACCCCGGGGTTCCGGGGACGACCCCTCCAGGCCTCCTGCCCTGACGGACCTCCCGCTCACGGAGAGCCTGAAAGACCTGTTTGAATCCGGCCGCACCGCCCACGACGAAATCCACCTGACCGGCCCGCGGATTGTGGTGGTGAACCAGGGCCCCGCCTTGGCCCCGGATTCCCCCGGCGCCCGCCGGCCGGCCGTGTTCGGCACCGTGGCCACCATCCGCGACCGGACCGAGATCGAGTCACTGGGCAGTGAACTGGAGACGATGAAGACACTCTCAGACGCCCTCCGCGCGCAGACCCACGAGCACGCCAACCGCCTGCACACCATGGTGTCCCTGCTGGAGCTGGGCCGAACCCGCGAGGCACTCGAATTTGCCACCCGGGACCTGGAACTCAGCCAGCAGCTCACCGATGAGATGGTCAGTTCCGTGGACGAGCCCGTCCTGAGCGCACTGATCATGGGAAAGGCCGCGGAAGCCAACGAACGCGGCGTGAAGCTGACGCTCACCGCCCAGGGGTCCGCGTCAGTGGCAGGACTGGCCGTCCAGGACCTCGTGACCATCCTGGGCAACCTGCTGGACAACGCTATCGACGCCGCGGCGGACGGCAGCTCCCCCAAGCGGGTGGAGCTGACCGTGGAGTCCGACGCCGAGGGCCTGGACATCATTGTCAAGGATTCCGGACCCGGTATCGACCCCGCCGCCGTCGACAATATCTTCAAGCATGGCTTCAGCACCAAGGCGACCGGTCCGTTCGGCCGGGGTGTTGGCCTGGCCCTGGTGCGGCAGGCGGTGCAGCGGCTGGACGGTACCATGACCATCACAGGCACGGACGGCGCACGGTTCCATGTCTTCCTGCCGGCCATGGCCGCCGGAACCGACAAAGAGGAGCAGTTCCAGTGAGTGATATCCGTGTCCTCGTTGTTGAGGACGAACCGGTAGCCTCCGCAGCGCACGCTGCCTACGTGGGCAGGCTGGAAGGATTCACCCTGGCCGGCACAGCCCCTGACGGCCAGTCGGCACTGCGGCTCCTCACGGAGTTCCTCGCTTCGGGAGACCCGGTGGAACTCGTCCTGCTGGACATGAACCTCCCGGACCTCCACGGCCTGGACATCGCCCGCCGGATGCGCGCCGCAGGGATCCTGGCGGACATCATCGCCATCACGGCCGTCCGGGAACTGGCCATAGTCCGCAGCGCCGTGGCCATTGGCGTGGTGCAGTACCTGATCAAACCGTTCACCTACGCCACGTTCGCCGACAAGCTCGCCAGTTACCGGCTGTTCCGGCAGCAGCTGGCGTCCCCCGAATCCGGCTCCGCCAGAAGCGGGGCGTCGCAGAGTGAAGTTGACCAGGCATTCGCAAGCCTGAGGGCCCCGTCGGAGATGCCGCTGCCCAAGGGCTTGTCCGTTTCAACCCTTGAATCAGTCCAGGAGTTTATGAAGGGCAGGTCGGCCGCCGTCTCGGCCACCGAAGTGATGGAGGCACTTGGCATGTCCAGGGTCACCGCGCGGCGGTATCTGGAGTACCTTGCGGACGCCGGCACGGCCTCCCGGGCGCCCCGCTACGGCACTCCGGGCCGGCCCGAAAACGAGTACCGCTGGAGCGGCCGCTGACTGCGCGCGGCGGGGTCAATGTATACACAGGAAGCATGTGGAAAGAATTTTCCTGCCTATTCGTGCCGAACTGCGGTTTTCTGTATACACTGAAGGAATGCATCCAGCGAAGGGCCAAAGCGTACGCGCCAGCGACCGTGCCTACGCGGCACTCCGTGACGACATCGTTGAGTGGCGCCTTCTCCCAGGGACCCTGCTGGCCGAGGTGGAGCAGTCGGAGCGCCTCGGTGTCTCACGCACGCCCCTGCGGGAGGCGCTGGGACGGCTCACCGCCGAAGGCCTGACGATGGCGGCAGGAGGCCGCGGCGTCGTTGTCACCGGCATCTCGCTGGAGGACATCGATGAGCTGTTCGAGCTCCGGGAAACCCTCGAAGGCCGGGCAGCGGAGCTGGCAGCCGAACGCGGCAATCCGGAGGACTTCGCCACGCTTCACCGCGAACTGCTGGCGGCGCCGGCCCTGATCAGCGGGGACGACCCCGCCCGCCACGACTACTACGCGCTGGTGGCCCGCCTGGATGCCGCCATCGACTCAGCCGTGTCAAACACCTACCTTGCCCAGGCCATGGGCGGCCTCCGGGTCCACTTGGTCCGCGTACGCAGGCTCGCGGCCGATGACGCCGCCCGCCTGGAAGCTGCAGCGGCCGAGCATGCAGCCATCGCCGAGGCGATCGCCGCCCGCAATCCGCGCCTGGCCCACGCCGCCACCACCGTCCATCTGCACCGCAGCCTGTCGCATATCAAAGCCACCCATACACCCCACTAAAGGAGCCCCATGGTCAAGGAACACCACGTCCGCGTGTACAAGAGCGAAGAAAACCTCCCCCGCGAAGACCAACTGGCGCACAAGATCGCCGTAGTGGCGGCGGACCCCGTGGAGGTCACCGATGACGTTACGGAGATGGTGATCAACCGGATCATCGATAACGCGTCGGTCGCCA
Source organism: Arthrobacter sp. (assembly GCA_035254945.1). Classification (GTDB taxonomy): domain Bacteria; phylum Actinomycetota; class Actinomycetes; order Actinomycetales; family Micrococcaceae; genus Arthrobacter. The sequence goes on from DATFAE010000065.1 coordinate 30,019, forward strand.
TTGCCTCGCTGAACCGGGCGCCGATTGTGGCTGCGCGGGCGCAGGCTTTGGCGCACGGTCCGAGTACGGGTGGTAAGGGCGCGAAGGTTTTCGGCATCGGCGAACGGGTCTCTCCGGAGTGGGCGGCCTGGGCCAACGGCGTGGCCGTGCGTGAACTGGACTACCACGACACCTTCCTGGCAGCCGATTACTCCCACCCCGGGGACAATATTCCGCCCATTCTGGCCGTGGCCCAGCACGTGGGTTCCAGCGGCCGGGACCTGATCCGCGGTATTGCCACCGGGTATGAGATCCAGGTGAACCTGGTCAAGGCCATCTGCCTGCACAAGCACAAGATCGACCACGTCGCCCACCTGGGCCCGTCCGCCGCCGCCGGCATCGGCACACTGCTTGGGCTCGACGTCGAGACGATTTTCCAGTCCGTGGGCCAGGCGCTGCACACCACCACCGCCACCCGACAGTCGCGCAAGGGCGAGATCTCCACCTGGAAGGCCCACGCCCCCGCCTTCGCAGGGAAGATGGCCGTCGAGGCCGCGGACCGTGCGATGCGCGGCCAAACCTCGCCCGTGCCGATCTACGAAGGTGAAGACGGCGTGATCGCCTGGCTGCTCGACGGCCCGGACGCCTCCTACCAGGTCCCGCTCCCCACTCCAGCGGAGGCCAAGCGCGCCATCCTGGACACCTACACCAAGGAACACTCCGCCGAGTACCAGGCCCAGGCCTGGATCGACCTCGCCCGCAAACTCCACAAGGAACACCCCGAAGCCACGGACCCGGGCAACGTGAAATCCGTGCTGATCAAAACGAGCCACCACACCCACTACGTCATCGGCTCCGGCGCCAACGACCCCCAGAAATACTCCCCCACCGCCTCCCGCGAAACCCTGGATCACTCCATCCCGTACATCTTCACCGTCGCGCTGCAGGACGGCGCCTGGCACCACGTGGATTCCTACGCCCCCGAACGCGCCGGCCGCCCGGACACCGTGGAGCTGTGGCAGAAGGTGACCACCGAGGAAGACCCGGAGTGGACGCGCCGTTACCACTCCCTGGACATTTCAGAGAAGGCCTTCGGCGGGTCCGTGGAAATCACCCTGACCGACGGCACCGTCATCCGTGACGAGATCGCGGTCGCCGACGCCCACCCGCTCGGGGCCCGCCCGTTTGCCCGGGAACAGTACATCAACAAGTTCCGGACGCTTGCCGCCGGCCTCGTGGAGGAGGCGGAGATCGAACGGTTCCTGACCGCCGTCGAACGCCTCCCCGAACTCGGTGCCGGGGAACTGGACCAGCTGAACATCACCGCCGCCCCCGGCGTCATCGACCTCAACGCCGCACCCAAGGGACTCTTCTAAATGCTCTACTCGAAAGTCACTCCCGAGCAGAAGCGGATCCGGTTCCGCGAACTCCTCGCCTCCGGCACTATCCAGCAATTTCCCGGAGCGTTCAACCCGCTCTCAGCCCGGCTGATCGAGGAAAAGGGCTTCGCCGGTGTCTACATCTCCGGCGCGGTCCTGGCCAACGATCTTGGTTTGCCGGACATCGGCCTGACCACCCTCACCGAGGTTGCCACCAGGGCAGGGCAGATCGCCCGCATGACCGACCTGCCAGCGATCGTGGACGCGGACACCGGCTTCGGTGAGCCCATGAACGTGGCCCGCACCGTCCAGGAACTCGAAAACGCCGGCCTGGCCGGACTGCACATCGAGGACCAGTTCAACCCCAAACGCTGCGGCCACCTCGACGGCAAAAACGTGGTGGACCTGGACACCGCCACCAAACGGATCCGCGCCGCCGCCGACGCCCGCCGCGACCCGAACTTCCTGATCATGGCCCGCACCGACATCCGCGCCACGGACGGTTTGAATGCGGCGACGGACCGCGCCAAAGCCCTCGTGGACGCCGGAGCTGACGCCATCTTCCCCGAAGCCATGAAAGACCTGGCCGAGTTCCAGGCCATCCGCGACGCCGTCGACGTCCCGATCCTGGCCAACATGACCGAATTCGGCAAAAGTGAACTGTTCACGGTGGACCAGCTCCAAAGCGTCGGCGTCAACATGGTCATCTACCCCGTCACCCTCCTCCGTAGTGCCATGGGCGCCGCTGAGCGTACTCTGGAATCGATCAGGTCCGACGGCACCCAGGAGGCACAGGTAGAGAGCATGCTGACCCGTGCGCGGCTGTACGACCTCGTGGACTACGAGGCGTACAACCGCTTTGACACCGGAGTCTTCAACTTCCAGATCCCCGGTACCCACTGACCCCCACCCATCAAGGACTTCCGGCTTCGGCCGGCACGCAGGCACAAGGAACGAAGGAGTTTCAGCATGGCTGAAAATGAGATCAAAAAGGGCCTCGCCGGCGTCGTGGTGGACTACACCGCGGTGTCCAAGGTCAACCCCGACACCAACTCGCTGCTGTACCGGGGCTACCCTGTCCAGGAACTCGCCGCCCGATGCAGCTTCGAGGAAGTCGCTTACCTGCTGTGGAACGGCGAGCTGCCCACACCCGAAGAGCTGGCAGCGTTCTCGGCCAGGGAACGGGCCGGGCGGGCACTGGACCCTGTGGTCAAACAGGTAATCGACGCGCTGCCCACCAGCTCCCACCCAATGGATGTCTGCCGGACAGCAGCCTCGGTCATGGGCGCCCGCCACGCACTGGCCGAGGATTCCTCGCGGGAGGCGAACATGGCCAAGGCGATCGACCTGTTCGCCGCCATGCCCGCTGTGGTGGCCTACGACCAGCGCCGCCGCCACGCGGCGGGACGCCCCATTGAACCCGTGGCGCCCCGCGACGACCTGGACTACTCCGCCAACTTCCTCTGGATGACCTTCGGTGAGGAGCAGGTCCCGGAGGTTGTGGACGCGTTCAACGTGTCCATGATTCTCTACGCCGAGCACTCCTTCAACGCCTCCACCTTCACGGCACGGGTGATCACGTCCACGCTGTCGGACCTGCACTCAGCAGTCACCGGTGCCATCGGCGCGCTCAAGGGCGCCCTCCATGGCGGTGCCAACGAAGCTGTGATGCACACCTTCGACGAAATCGGCATCCGGCCCGAGGAATCACTGGAGGACGCAGCCGCCCGGGCAAAGACCTGGATGGAGGACGCCCTGGCCCAAAAGAAGAAGGTCATGGGCTTCGGCCACCGCGTCTACAAGCACGGCGACTCCCGCGTCCCCACCATGAAGGCCGCCCTGGACAAGATGATCGCCCACTACGGCCGGCCCGAACTCCTGGGGCTCTACAACGGACTTGAGCAGGCCATGGACGAGGCCAAGGGCATCAAGCCCAACCTCGACTACCCCACCGGACCCACCTACCACCTCATGGGCTTCGACACCGCCACGTTCACGCCCCTGTTCGTCGCCAGCCGCATCACCGGCTGGACCGCCCACATCATGGAGCAGCTGGACTCGAACTCGCTGATCCGCCCGCTGAGCGAATACAACGGCGTGGAGGAGCGTCACCTGCCGTAACTCTTACCCGGCCAGCGCGACGGCGGCCCGGTCACCCGAGGTGACCGGGCAGCACGCTCTCCGATGAAGCGACGGTTTCGTTGTCCGTATCCAGGGTCACCACTACGTTCAGTCTGCGGCCTTCAAGCAGCACGGGCAGCCAGTGGTCGGCGTCCTGCCACATGCGTTCAACCGGCAGCGCCGTCACCCTGAACCATGCGGGCGCGATCTCGTCGCTTTCCCGGGGTTCCCCTGACCAGCGCCGGGCCGTGAACATGCGCGCGGACATGTTCCATTCGGGCCGGGCGGGGAAGACAAACTGCACCACACCGGCGTCCGCCAGGTCTTCGGGGCGGACGGTCACCCCTGCCTCCTCATGGATCTCGCGACAGGCGGCTTCGGCGTCGCTCTCCCCGGCCTCCACGTGGCCTCCGGGGCCCACCACCTTCCCGGAACCAAACCCGGTTTTTTTGACGCCGAGCATGACCTCGGCACCGTCAGGGGTATCGCGCAGCAGGAAGCACAGCGCGACGGCGGCCGGCTCCATCTCCTAGCCCAGCGCCCGCGGGTGGGCAGCCGCGTAGATTTCGCGGAGGGTGTCCGCCGTGACCAGGGTGTACACCTGCGTGGTGGTCACGGAAGCGTGCCCCAGCAGTTCCTGGACAACGCGGACATCCGCGCCGCCTTCCAGGAGGTGGGTGGCGAACGAGTGCCGCAGCGTGTGCGGTGAGACGTCCCTGGTGATGTTGGCTTTTTCGGCCGCGGCCTTGAGGATGGTCCAGGCGCTTTGGCGGCTGATGCGTCCGCCCCGGGCATTAAGGAACAGCGCCGGAGTCCCCTTTCCCTTGGCGGCGAGCAGCGGCCGGCCGCGCACGAGGTAGGCATCCAGGGCCCGGGCACCGTAGGAGCCCAGCGGCACCAGCCGTTCCTTGGAGCCTTTTCCGAACAGCCGGACGATCGCGGGGCCGGCCTCCGCTTCCTGCAGCGAGATGTCGTCGACGTCCAGGCCCACGGCTTCGCTGATCCTTGCCCCAGTGGAATACAGGAACTCAAGCAGGGCCCGGTCCCTCAGCCCCGCGGCGGTGTCGGCTCCCGCGGCTTCCAGGATCCGGGTGACTTCATCCACGCTGATGGCTTTGGGCAGCCTCTTGCCGGCCATCGGCGGGTGGACGTCGCTGGCGGGGTCCGTCGTCGTGAGCCCTTCAAGTGCCCAGAATTTGTGCAGTCCGCGCACTGCCACCACGGTCCGCGCCGCGGACCTGACGCCCAGGGCCGTGCCGCCGTCGGAACCGTCAGACAGTGCCTGGACGAATCCGGTGACGTGGTGCCGGGTGATCTGCCCGGGCGCTTCACATCCCGCTCCGGCGAGGTAGCCTGCGTAGCGAGTCAGGTCGCGGCGGTAGGCGGCCAGCGTGTTGATCGCGAGGCCCCGTTCAACGCCCATGTGCTGCAGGTATTCGGTGATGGCGTGGTCAATCGCGGTTCGGGGCCGGACCGGCTGCGCGGGCTGTTCCGCATGTTCCGTCTGTTCCGGAGCAGGTGCTGCCGGGGCTTGCGCCGAAGTGCTCGCCGTCATCAACGCTGGCTGGGGTGGGCAGGCCAGGGTGCATCGGCGGGGCGAAGCCGCGCAAAACCGTCAGCACGCGCCGCAGCGGCAGCAAGGATGCCGACGACGGCGGACGGGTTGTGCAGCTTGCCTTCCAGGACTGCGGCCACGGCGTCCTCGAGGGCTATCCAGTGGAACTCAATCTCCGCTTCCTCATCCGTCCGCTCGTGGCGCTCGTGGTGCGGCACCGCCGTGAGGTCGCGGGCCAGGTAGATCCTGATGGCCTCGCTGGAGGAGCCGGGCGAATTGAAGAAATCAGCCAGGACGTTCCAGGTGCCGGCGGCGAGGTCGGCTTCTTCGGCGAGTTCGCGTGCGGCGCCGGCCACAAATTCTTCGCCCTCGACGTCCAGCAGGCCGGCCGGAATCTCCCAGAGGTCCATGCCCACGGGGTGCCGGTACTGCTTCAGGAGCAGGATTTCGCCGGCTTCGTTCATGGGCAGGACGGCCACGGCGCCGGGATGGTCGATGTAATCGCGGGTGAGGGCATCGCCGGAGTCACTTAGCTGGAAGCTGTCGCTAACCACGTCCCAGATCCGGCCTTCGTAGACCTTCTCAGTGGACAAAAGACGGCGCGGGCTCGGTGCATCCGAAACCTTCCGTGCAGCGTGGGGGGTTTCAGGTGTACCGGGCATCGCGCCGTCCTCTACGTATTCGGTTTTTACTTTGCGGTGACCGGGCGTGCCTGCTTGGCCGCATGCGCACCGTTGTCCGCAGCGGGGGCGTCCGGGGCTTCCGCGCCGGGCAGTCCCGCATCGCGCAGGGCGTGGCTGGCCTGGTGGTCCAAGGCAGCCTTGACCAGTCCGGCGAACAGCGGATGCGGCCGGGTGGGCCGGGAGCTGAGCTCGGGGTGTGCCTGGGTTGCCACGTAGTACGGGTGTACTTCGCGCGGGAGTTCGACGTATTCCACGAGCTTGCCGTCCGGTGACGTTCCGGAGAACACCAGGCCCTTCTCGGCGATCTGCCCGCGGTACTTGTTGTTGACCTCGTAGCGGTGGCGGTGCCGTTCGCTGACAGTGGTCTTGCCGTAGGTTTCCGCGATGACCGAGCCGGCGTCGAGCTTTGCCTCGTACAGGCCCAGGCGCATGGTGCCGCCGAGGTCGCCCTTGCCTTCGACGATGTCCAGCTGCTCTTCCATGGTGGCGATGACCGGGTACTTGGAGTCCGGCTCGAACTCGCTGGAGGAGGCGCCTTCCAGTCCCACCACGTTCCGGGCGTATTCGATCACCATGCACTGCAGGCCAAGGCAGAGGCCCAGGACAGGCAGTTTGGTTTCGCGGGCGTACTTGAGCGCCCCCAGCTTGCCTTCCAGGCCGCGGATGCCGAAG
>DATFAE010000066.1:0-11047 GCA_035254945.1 Arthrobacter sp.
GAACTCGCCTCGGCCAAGGGCTTCGACGTGGACCAGCCGCGCAACCTGGCCAAGAGCGTCACCGTAGAATAAGCCGCATGATTGTTGGCATAGGCGTAGACGTTGTAGACATCGAGCGGTTCGGCCGTCAGCTTGAACGCACCCCCGGGCTGCGGGACCGGCTGTTTGTCCCCGCGGAGCGGGAGCTGAACACCCGGTCCCTGGCCGCGAGGTTTGCTGCCAAAGAGGCGGTGGCCAAGGTCCTCGGTGCGCCCGCCGGCATGAACTGGCAGGACTGCTGGATCGGGCTGGACCAGAACGGACCCACCATCCAGGTCAAGGGCACCGTGCTTGCGGTGGCCGAGGCCAAGGGCGTCAAGCGGTGGCACGTCTCCATGAGCCACGACGGCGGGATCGCCACGGCCACGGTCCTGGCCGAAGGCTGAAAGCCCGAACGCGGGACCTGCCAGCGGGACTGACGCCATGATCAGCGCCTACACCGGAACCCAGGTCAGGGAGGCCGAACAGCCCCTCCTGGCCACCGGCATGGGTCCTGTCCTCATGCAGCGCGCCTCGCACGGCCTCGCCAGCGCTGTGGTCCGTGAGCTGCACGCCCGAGGGCAGCGGCTCTACGGTGCCAGAGTCGCCGTCCTCGCCGGCAAAGGCAACAACGGCGGCGACGGCCTTTTCGCCGCGTCGTTCCTGGCTGCCCGGGGAATGCGTACGACGGCGGTACTCACCGCGGATGCCGCGCACCCGGAGGCGCTGGCCGCGTTTGAACGCGCCGGCGGCCGTGTGCACCGGCTCAGCGAAGCGACGCTCGGCCAGCTGGCCGCCGAAACGTCGGCTGCCGACGTCGTCATTGACGCCATCCTGGGGACGGGAGCCCAAGGCGGTCTCCGCGGAACGGCGGCTGCCCTGGTGGACGCACTTTCCCGCCGCCTGCCCCTGCCCCTGGTGGTTGCCTGCGACGTGCCCAGCGGCGTGGACGCCGACACCGGAGAGGCCCACGCTCCGGTGCTGTCCGCCGCCCTCACCGTCACGTTCGGCGGCGCGAAGGCAGGCCTGCTCGCCGATCCCGGAGCTGACCACGCCGGCCGCGTCGAGGTGGTCCCCATCGGCATCGAAGAGCACCTCCCGTGGCCCGCGCTGCGGCGGCTTGAAGGGCCTGACCTGGCGCGGCTCCTCCCACAGCCCCAACGGCGTTCGCACAAGTATTCCCGCGGCGTGCTTGGCGTGGTGGCCGGATCCGCCACCTATCCCGGCGCGGCCGTGCTGGCCTGCCGCGGTGCGCTGGCGGCCGGCGCGGGCATGGTCCGCTACCTTGGGCCCCCGGAAGTGGCGCACCTGGTCCGGCAATCCTGTCCTGAGGTGGTGTGCAGCACCGGGTCTGTGGCGGACACCCACGTCCAGGCCTGGCTGGTGGGCTCGGGCATGGGCCCGGAGGACCACGACCAGCTCCAGCGCGCCCGGGACGCCGTGGACTCGGGGCTGCCCACCATCGCCGACGCCGGCGCGATTCCCGGCCTGCCGCCGATTCTTGCCCCGCAGGTTGTGCTCACGCCCCACGCCGGCGAGCTTGCGTCCCTGCTGCAGCGGCTGGACCCCGACCATCCGCTGTCCGGACGCTCCGCCGTCGAGGCGAACACCCTTGGCGCCGTCCGGCATGCCGCCGGACTCACCGAGGCCACCGTCCTCCTCAAAGGTGCCACCACCCTGGTGGCGTCCCCCTTCCAGGACTTCTACAGCCAGGCGGACGGCACCCCCTGGCTCGCCTCCGCCGGCAGCGGCGACGTCCTGGCCGGAATCATTGGTGCCCTGCTCGCGCAGCTGGGGTCCGACGTCGGCCGCTTCCGTGAGGCGGGCATTGATCCTGACGAGCGCTGGGCCGCCATCGCCGCCCTGGCCGCGAGCCTCCACGGCCGTGCGGGCGCCGTTGCGTCCGGAGGCGGGCCGCTGACGGCGGGCCGGATTGCGGACGCCATACCTGAAGTTTGGGGTAAAGTCAGCATGCTTACTTAACAGGTAGCCCGGAAACGTAATAGTCACAGCCAGCCATTACGGTAGGCAATAGGTTCTGCAGGGCAGCGGGTACGGGTATGTCCGGACCCGCTGCCGAACAACGATGAGGAGCACGCATGGAAATCTGGCCCGGATCGGCTTATCCGCTGGGAGCCACTTTTGACGGAACCGGCACCAACTTCGCGCTGTTCAGCGAACGCGCCGAAAAAGTGGAGCTGTGCCTCTTCGATGACGACGGTGTTGAGACGCGCTACACGCTGGACGAAGTGGACGGCTATGTGTGGCACTGCTACATCCCCCAGGTCCAGCCCGGGCAGAAGTACGGCTACCGCGTCCACGGCCCGTACGACCCCGCCTCCGGAAACCGGTTCAACCCCAACAAGCTCCTCCTGGACCCGTACGCCAAGGCCGTGCACGGCCAGGTGGACTGGGACCCGTCGCTCTTTTCGTACAACCTCGGCGAACCGGATTCCGTCAACAACGAGGACTCCGCCCCGCACATGATGATGGGCGTGGTCATCAACCCGTTCTTCGACTGGGACGGCGACCACAACCTCCGCGTTCCGTACCACAAGTCGGTCATTTACGAGGCCCACGTCAAGGGCCTGACCCAGCTCCACCCCGAGATCCCCGAGGAACAGCGCGGCACCTACGCCGGCGTGGCGCACCCCTCCGTCATCTCGCACCTGCAGAAGCTCGGCGTCACCGCCATCGAACTGATGCCGGTGCACCAGTTCGTCAATGACGGCACGCTCCAGGACCAGGGCCTGAACAACTACTGGGGTTACAACACCATCGGCTTCTTCGCGCCGCAGAACACTTACAGCTCCACGGGGGACACTGGCCAGCAGGTCCAGGACTTCAAGGCCATGGTCCGTTCCCTGCACCGGGCAGGCATCGAAGTGATCCTGGACGTGGTCTACAACCACACCGCCGAAGGCAACCACCTGGGCCCCACGCTGTCCTTCAAGGGCATCGACAACGCCTCCTACTACCGGCTGATGGAGGGCGACGAGAAGCACTACATGGACTACACCGGCACCGGAAACTCCCTGAACGTCCGCCAGCCGCACTCGCTGCAGCTGCTGATGGACTCGCTGCGGTACTGGGTCACGGAAATGCACGTGGACGACTTCCGGTTCGACCTCGCCTCCACCCTGGCCCGTGAGTTCTACGACGTGGACAAGCTCTCCACCTTCTTCGAACTCATCCAGCAGGACCCCGTAGTGTCCCAGGTCAAGCTCATCGCAGAGCCCTGGGATGTTGGACCCGGCGGCTACCAGGTGGGCAACTTCCCGCCGCAGTGGACGGAATGGAACGGAAAATACCGGGACACCGTCCGCGACTTTTGGCGCGGCGAGCCGGCCACCCTGGGGGAATTCGCCTCGCGCATCACCGGCTCCGCGGACCTCTACGAGCACTCAGGCCGCCGCCCCGTCGCGTCGATCAACTTTGTCACCGCCCACGACGGCTTCACCCTGGCGGACCTGGTGTCCTACAACGAAAAGCACAACGAGGCCAACGGCGAGGGCAACAACGACGGCGAGTCCCACAACCGCTCCTGGAACTGCGGGGCCGAAGGTCCCACCGACGATCCGGCTGTCCTGGGCCTGCGCGCCCGCCAGCAGCGAAACTTCATCGCCTCACTCCTGCTGTCCCAGGGTGTCCCCATGCTGCTGCACGGTGACGAACTGGGCCGCACCCAGCAGGGCAACAACAACGGCTACTGCCAGGACTCCGAGCTGACGTGGATCAACTGGGAGAACATCGACCAGCCCCTCGTGGAGTTCACGGCCGCCGTCAACGCCCTGCGCGCCAAGCACCCCACCTTCCGCCGGAGCCGGTTCTTCGACGGACGGCCCGTGCTGCGTGGCGAAGGCGAACGGCTCCCGGACATCGAATGGCTCGATGTAGACGGCCACACCATGAAACCGGAGGACTGGGACAGCGGCTTCGGCCGTTCCGTGGGCATGTTCCTCAACGGTGACGGCATCCAGGGCAAGGACGTCCGCGGACGCCGGATCACCGATGTCAACTTCCTGCTCTACTTCAACGCGCACGACGACATGGTGAAATTCAGCCTTCCCTCGGACGAGTACGCCCCTGCATGGGACATCATCATCGACACCGCCGGCCACAACGCGGACACTGCACCCGTCAAGGCCGGCTACTCCATTCCTGTTGATGCCAAGTCCCTGGTGGTCCTCCGGGCCCACATGGTGGAGGAGGCGGAACCGGACCACTCAGTAGCTGCGTCCCTGGCGGCGCTGACCCAGACCAGCACCAGCGAGACCGAAGCGCTGAGCACGCCCACTGTGCCGGAGCCCAAGAAAACGAAGAAGGTCAGCAAGCCGAAAGGCCCTGCAAAATGAGGGTTCCGGCATCCACCTACCGGCTGCAGATCCGCCGCAGCTTCACGCTCTTCGATGCCGCGGCCAAGGTTCCGTACCTGAAGTCCCTCGGCGTTGACTGGCTCTACCTCTCACCGATCCTGACGGCTGAACAGGGGTCGGACCACGGGTACGACGTCACGGATCCTTCCGCCGTCGACCCGGAGCGCGGCGGTCCGGAAGGGCTGCTGGCCCTGTCCAAGGCTGCCCGCGAACACGGCATGGGCGTCCTGGTGGACATTGTCCCCAACCACGTGGGCGTGGCGTCACCACCGCAGAACCCCTGGTGGTGGTCGCTGCTGGCTGAGGGGCGTGAGTCGCGGTACGCGGACGCGTTCGACGTCGACTGGGACTTCGGCGGCGGGCGGATCCGGATTCCGGTGCTCGGCTCTGACGACGATGTGGACCAGCTCGAGGTCAGCGACGGCGAGCTCCGCTACTACGACCACCGCTTCCCGCTGGCGGCCGGAACATACTCCGAAGGCGATTCGCCGCGGGCTGTCCACGACCGCCAACATTATGAGCTGGTCTCCTGGCGCCGGGCGGACAGCGAACTGAACTACCGCCGCTTCTTCGCGGTCAACACCCTGGCAGGCATCCGCGTCGAAGATCCCAAGGTCTTCGAAGAAGCCCATGCCGAGGTGGGCCGCTGGTTCCGTGAAGGCCTGGTGGACGGCCTGCGCGTGGACCACCCGGACGGGCTGGCTGACCCTGCCGGTTACCTGCGATGGCTCAAGGACCTCAGCGGCGGGGCTTACGTCCTGGTGGAAAAGATCCTGGAACCGGGCGAAGTCCTCCCCGGGGACTTCGCCTGCGAAGGAACCACCGGCTACGACGCCCTGGCCGAGGTTGACCGGGTCCTGGTGGACCCCGCCGGCGAGGCTGCGCTGGATGCGCTGGACGCGCAGCTGCGCGGGACCGGCGAACCGGCCGATTATGCGGCAATGATCCGCGGCACCAAACGGATGATCGCCGACGGCATCCTCCGGTCCGAAGTCCTGCGGCTGGCCCGGCTGGTTCCCGCCTCCCACGGACTGGCGGAAGACCAGGCAGCCGATGCCATCGCCGAAATCATCGCCGCGTTCCCGGTCTACCGTTCCTACCTGCCGGTGGGGGCGGAAGTGCTGAAGGAGGCCTGCGAGTCGGCGGCGGCACACCGGCCGGACCTTGAAGTTGCCATCGGCACGCTCGTGCCGCTGCTGCTGGATCCCGGCACCGCGATAGCAGTCCGCTTCCAGCAGACCTCCGGCATGGTGATGGCGAAGGGTGTGGAGGACACCGCGTTCTACCGCTATACCCGGCTGGGTACCCTGACGGAAGTCGGGGCCGAACCCACCGAGTTTGCGGTCAGCCCGGAGGAATTCCACCGCCGGATGCGACGGCGCCATGAGGAACTCCCCGAGTCCATGACCACGCTTTCCACGCACGACACCAAACGCAGCGAGGACGCCCGGGCACGTATCTCGGTCATCGCCGAGCTGCCCGGCGACTGGGCGGCCACCCTCGGCAGGCTCCAGGAACTGGCGCCGGTCCCCGATGGTCCCTTCGCCAACCTGCTGTGGCAGGCAGTCATCGGCGCGTGGCCCGCCTCGCGGGAACGGCTGCAGGGCTACGCCCAAAAGGCCGCCCGGGAAGCCGGGAACTCCACCACGTGGACCGATCCGGACGAGGAATTCGAAGCAACAGTCAGCGCAGCCGTTGACGCCGCCTTCGACGACGCCCGGGTCGCCGCCGTGATCGAGGACTTCGTGGCACGGACGGATTCGTTCGCCGCGTCCAACTCGCTGTCCGCCAAGCTGATCCAGCTCACCATGCCCGGGGTTCCGGACGTTTACCAGGGCACAGAGTTCTGGGACCGGTCCCTGACCGACCCCGACAACCGCCGCCCGGTGGACTTCACGCTCCGCGAAGAGGAACTGGCAAGGATCGACGGCGGGCTCCTGCCTGAGGCGGGTACGGAGGCCAGCAAGCTGCTGGCCACCTCCCGCGCCCTCCGCCTGCGCCGCGACAGGCCAGGGCTTTTCGACAGCTATAGCCCTGTCCTCGCGTCAGGGGCAGCGGCGGGCCATCTTCTGGCCTTTGACCGGGGCGGGGCCCTGACCCTGGCTACCCGGCTTCCCGCCGGACTGGAAGCCGGCGGCGGGTGGCGGGACACCGCCGTCGAGCTCTCCCGCCCCATGCGCGATGAACTCACCGGCACCAGCTTTCGGCCCGGCACCGTTTTGGCGGCCGACGTCCTGGGTACCTACCCGGTGGCCCTGCTGGTACCTGCGGACGGAGACGACTCATGAGCCTGACCCACGCCGGCTCACACCGCTTCGACGTCTGGGCCCCGTACGTATCCGCCGTGACCCTGGTTGCCGACGGGCAGCACTACCCGATGACCAAGCTGGAGACCGCGCCCGGGACCGAAGGCTGGTGGTTCGCGCCGGACGCCCCCGCCGAGGGCGAGGTGGACTACGGCTACCTGCTGGACGGGGACACCCATCCGCTGCCGGACCCCCGGTCGCGCCGGCTGCCCGACGGGGTGCACGCGCTGTCCCGGACGTTCAGCCCCCGCAACCATGAGTGGCAGGACGCCGGCTGGCAGGGCAAGGAACTCCAGGGGTCGGTCATCTACGAGCTCCATGTAGGCACCTTCACCCCGGACGGGACGCTGGATTCCGCGGCGGAAAAGCTCGGCTACCTGGCTGACCTGGGTGTGGACTTTGTGGAGCTGCTGCCCGTCAACGGCTTCAACGGGACGCACAACTGGGGCTATGACGGCGTCCAGTGGTTTGCCGTCCACGAGGGCTACGGCGGCCCCGCGGCGTACCAGCGTTTCGTGGACGCGGCCCATGCCGCCGGCCTCGGGGTCATCCAGGACGTTGTCTACAACCACCTGGGACCCAGTGGAAACTACCTGTCCCGGTTCGGGCCGTACCTCAAGCAGGGCGACGCCAACACGTGGGGCGACTCGGTCAACCTTGACGGCCACGGCTCGGACGTGGTCCGCGAGTACATCCTGGACAACGCCGCGCTGTGGCTGCGGGACTACCACGTGGACGGCCTGCGGCTCGATGCCGTCCACGCCCTCCGGGACGAGCGCGCGGTGCACATCCTGGAGGACCTCGGCGCCCTGGGTGACGCCGTCTCGGCCGAAACGGGCCTGCCGAAGACCCTGATCGCCGAATCAGACCTGAACAACCCGCGGCTGCTCTACCCGCGCAACGCCAACGGCTACGGCCTTGCCGGACAGTGGAGCGACGACTTCCACCACGCCGTCCACGTCAACGTCAGCGGCGAGACCACCGGCTACTACGGGGACTTCAAGTCCCTTGGTGTGCTGGCCAAGGTGCTCAAGGATGGCTTCCTGCACGACGGCAGCTACTCGAGCTTCCGCGGCCGCCACCACGGCAGGCCCATCAACACCTCGCTCGTGGAGCCGGCCGCCCTGGTGGTCTGCAGCCAGAACCATGACCAGATCGGCAACCGGGCAACGGGGGACAGGCTCTCCCAATCCCTGTCCTACGGGCAGCTGGCGGTCGCGGCGGTCCTGACCATGACGTCGCCTTTCACGCCCATGCTGTTCATGGGCGAGGAGTTCGGCGCGTCAACACCGTGGCAGTTCTTCACCTCGCACCCGGAGCCCGAGCTGGGGAAGGCGACGGCGGAAGGCAGGATCCGCGAGTTCGAACGCATGGGGTGGGATCCCGCCGTCGTACCCGACCCGCAGGACCCGGAAACGTTCCGCCGCTCCAAGCTCAACTGGGCCGAGGCTTCTGTGGGGGACCACGCCCGGCTCCTGGAACTCTACCGCTCGCTCGCGGCCCTGCGGCGGGAGCACACGGAACTCGCCGGCCTGGGGTTTGCGGAGACCGGCGTTGAGTTCGACGACGACGCCGGCTGGCTGCGTTTCCGCCGCGGATCCGTTGAGGTGCTGCTGAACCTCTCCGAGCAGAAGGTCACGCTCGACCGCGCCGACGGAACTGTGCTGCTGTCCACCGAGGACGTGCCTGCCGCTGACGGCGGTTCGCTGGCGCTGGGACCGTGGAGTGCCGCCGTCGTGAAGGCCCTGTAGCCCGGCTGCTGCGCCGCGGGCTGATTGTGTCAGCCCGCGGCGTAACTGAGGCGTTCCGGGCTGTAGCCTGCGTCACAGCTGGCAGGATGGAACGTATGACTTATTCAGCCGCGGAAAACCGCTATGAATCCATGCCCTACCGCCGCGTCGGCCGCAGCGGGCTGAAGCTCCCGGCGATCTCGCTGGGCCTCTGGCACAACTTCGGCGACGACAAGCGCTTTGATGAACAGCGGGCCATCCTCCGGCGCGCGTTCGACCTCGGTGTGAACCACTTCGACCTCGCCAACAACTACGGCCCGCCGGACGGCTCCGCTGAAACCAACTTCGGCCGCCACCTTGCGGACGACTTCAAGCCCTACCGGGATGAACTGGTCATCTCCACCAAGGCCGGCTACTACATGTGGCCGGGCCCGTACGGCGAGTGGGGCTCCCGCAAATACCTGATCTCCAGCCTGGACCAGTCCCTGCAGCGCATGGGCCTGGACTACGTGGACATCTTCTACAGCCACCGGCCGGACCCGGAGACCCCCATGGAGGAGACCATGGGTGCGCTGGACTACGCCGTCCGCTCCGGCAAGGCGCTGTACGCCGGCATCTCGTCCTACACGCCGGAACAGACCCTCGAGGCCGCACGGATCCTGAAGGAGCTCGGGACGCCGCTGCTCATCCACCAGCCCAGCTACTCCATGCTGAACCGGTGGACTGAAAACGGCTCGCCCAACCTGTACGAGGCCCTCGAACAGGTGGGCGCCGGGTCCATCGCCTTCTCCCCGCTGGCCCAGGGCATGCTCACGGACCGGTACCTCAACGGCATCCCCGCGGACTCCCGCGCGGCCAAGGCCAGGTTCCTGTCAGAGGACGCCATCACTGAGGAGAAGCTGGACCGGATCCGCGGGCTGCACAGCATCGCCGAAGGCCGCGGCCAGTCCCTGGCCCAGATGGCCATCGCCTGGATCCTGCGCGACCAGCCGAAGGGCACCCCGGTCACCTCCGCCCTGGTGGGAGCCTCCAGCGTCCGTCAACTGGAGGACACACTCTCCGCCATCAACAACCTCAAGTTCACCACCGACGAACTGACCGCCATCGATGAGTTCGCGGTGGAATCGGACATCAGCCTCTGGCAGAGGGCGTAACACTTACAATCTGCTCACGATGGAAACAACGTGCGGGGGCCGGGGAACAAACCCGGCCCCCGCACGGTTGGGTACTATGAAAAGGCGCCGAGTGGCGCTGCCTGCTGTCCGCCGTCGTTCGTTGTCCGGTATTGGACCGTCCGGCGGCTGAAGTTTGTCCTCAAAGGAGTTCCGTGTCTTCAAATCCGATTCGTGTTGCAATCGTCGGTGTGGGTAACTGCGCCGCATCGCTCGTCCAGGGTGTGCACTACTACCGTGACGCCGATCCCGAGGCCACGATCCCCGGCCTGATGCACGTGGAGTTCGGCAAGTACCACGTCAACGACGTCCAGTTCGTTGCCGCTTTTGACGTCGATGGCAAGAAGGTCGGCGTTGACCTCGCGGATGCCATCCTGGCCAGCGAAAACAACACCATCAAGATCGCCGACGTTCCTCCCACCGGCGTGACCGTCCAGCGCGGCCCTACCCTGGACGGCCTCGGCAAGTACTACCTCGAGACCATCGAGCAGTCCCCTTCAGAGCCGGTCGATGTTGTCCAGGCCCTCAAGGACGCCAAGGCTGATGTCATGGTCTGCTACCTGCCCGTTGGTTCGCAGGAAGCCGCTGAGTTCTACGCCCAGGCAGCCATCGACGCCGGGGTAGCCTTTGTCAACGCGCTTCCCGTGTTCATCGCCGGCACCAAGGCCTGGGCTGACAAGTTCACGGCCGCCGGCGTCCCGATCGTGGGCGACGACATCAAGAGCCAGATCGGTGCCACCATCACGCACCGCGTCATGGCCAAGCTCTTCGAAGACCGCGGCGTCACCCTGGACCGCACCTACCAGCTTAATGTGGGCGGCAACATGGACTTCAAGAACATGCTGGAGCGGGACCGCCTGGAGTCCAAGAAGATCTCCAAGACCCAGGCCGTGACGTCCAACGTCGAAGCCGAACTGGCAGCCAAGGACGTCCACATTGGCCCGTCCGACTACGTCCAGTGGCTTGATGACCGCAAGTGGGCCTTCGTCCGCCTCGAAGGCCGCAACTTCGGCGACGCCCCCGTGTCCCTGGAATACAAGCTGGAGGTCTGGGACTCACCCAACTCCGCCGGCGTGATCATCGACGCCATCCGCGCCGCCAAGATCGGCCTGGACCGGGGCATCGGCGGGCCGCTGCTGTCTGCTTCGAGCTACTTCATGAAGTCCCCGCCGGAGCAGTTCAACGACGACCTCGCCCGTGAAAAGGTCGAGGCCTTCATCCGCGGCGACCTGGACCGCTAACCCACCCCGGACCCTCTCTCACTTCCCGCGGGTTTTGGGGCGATCCTCTCTCACATCCTGCCGGTTTTGGCGCAACGCTCTCCCACTTTTGGTGGGGGAGCGTTTTGCGTGGGGCCGGAGTGTGCCGGGCGCTACACTGAGCCGATCGGAGTGGTCGCGGACTGGGGGAGCAGCATGAAGGGGTGGCTCAAGGGCATCATTGCG
>DATFAE010000067.1:0-2365 GCA_035254945.1 Arthrobacter sp.
GCGCTATGCGCCCCAGCACTGAATCCCAACCCCGGACCTCGGGCGTTGCTCTGCCTCCGGATCCCATCATTCGGTTTGAGAATGTCAGCAAGAACTGGGGAACGAACCATGTTCTGAAATCACTCAACTTCGATGTCGCACCCGGAGAGAAGGTGTCCATTATCGGCCCTTCCGGTTCGGGAAAAACCACCATCCTTCGTATCTTGATGACACTCGAAACCCCCAGTGAAGGAAAAGTGACTGTGGACGGGGACACCCTCTGGGACGTCAGTCTCGGTCAAAGAGTCAGGGAAACCAGGCAGTTGCGCGAGACCCGCAAGAAAATTGGCATGGTTTTCCAGCAGTTCAACCTGTTCCCGCATATGACTGCAATGGAAAACATCATCGAAGCCCCTATCCACGTTCTCGGCATGAAAAAAGCCGAGGCACGCGAACGCGCTGCGGAGCTGCTGAACCTGGTGGGCCTGGGCAAGCACATGAACCACACCCCCCCGCAGATGTCCGGCGGCCAGCAGCAACGCGTAGCCATTGCCCGGGCATTGGCGATGCGGCCCAAAGTACTGCTCTTTGACGAGCCCACATCAGCGCTGGACCCCGAACTCATCGGTGAAGTCCTGAACGTGATCCGGAACCTGGCTCACACCACGGACATGACCATGCTTATGGTCACGCACGAGATGCGCTTTGCGGAGGAAATCTCGGATCGGGTCGTGATGTTCGACAACGGCGCCGCCGTAGAGAGCGGTCCGCCGGCGCAGATTTTCAAGGATCCACAGCAGGAGCGGACCAAGAGCTTCCTCCGGGCCGTTCTGCAGCACTGAGTCAGGCGTTACGGAGGCTTGCAATCAGCGATATCTCCACGGGTGCACCGTCAGGAAGACTGGCCACACCCACCGCTGCGCGGGCGGGACGACCTTGCTCTCCGAAGTAGGAAACCAACACCTCCGACGCCCCGTTCATGACCAGCGGATGGTCTGTGAAGTTGCTTCCGGCAGCCACATAGCCCGTCATTGAGACGATCTCCCCAATACGGTCCAGCCCACCGGCGTAGGCGGCAAGCGACGCCAGGCAGTTAAGTACCGCAGTGGCGGCCGCGCGCTGCCCTTCCTCAACGGTGAGCTCCTCGCCAATACACCCGCTGTATTCCAGATGGTTTTGTACAGCCGAGGTGTGGCCGGCTGTATAGAGTACGCCCCCCAACTCGCGCACGGGCACGTAGTTTCCGGCCGGAATTGGGGTGGGAGGCAGCGGAGAGGGTGTGTTCTGTTTTTTATCCATAAGCAGACATTGTAGACAATAGAACAAACGTGAGAAAGTGGTGTATGACACTCGAACCCAACTCAACTTTGGCGCCCATTGCTGATCCACCAGGTCCCCAGGCATGGCTCGACATCGGCGTCGTGTGCCCCTTCGATATGGCGCTCGACCATGAACTTTGGCGCTGGATGCCCGAGGGGGTGAACCTCGTTTTTACCCGCACCCCTTACTACGACGAGCCCGTAGGCCTGGACATGGCAGAAGGAATCAGCGATCTGGCTGAAATTCAGGATGCGGTCCGCAGCGTGATGGCTATTGGCCCGGCTGTAGTTACTTACGCCTGCACCTCCGGCAGCTTTGTCCACGGGGTAGAGGGCGCCAGGAACCTTTCCAGCGCCATTTCCGCCGCCGGCGCCCCGGCCGCGATCACCACGTCCGAAGGCCTACTAATGGCTCTGGATGCATTGGGTGTCTCAAAGGTGGCCGTGGCTACGCCCTACCTTGCGGAGCTGACCACTCGCCTATCATCCTTTCTTGAACAAGGCGGGAAGTCCGTAGTCTCCCAGAAGGGCCTGGGGCTGGACCGGAATATATGGAAGGTCCCATATGCCGCCACCTGCGATCTGATCCGCCAGGCGGATGCACCGGATGCCGAGGCTATTTTTGTCAGCTGCACAAACTTGCCCACCTATGACGTCATCGCGTACATGGAGCGCGAACTTGGAAAGCCCGTGATCACCGCTAACCAGGTCACGGCGTGGAGCGCGCTGCGGCTTCTGGGCCGTGACGCCGTCGGGCCAGGCCAAGCCCTCCTGGCGGCGGCCGGAGAATAATCCTGTATCCGCCCTAGCAAAGAAGGCCTCCTGACCGTTGTACTGACGGTCAGGAGGCCTTCTGCTTGCCGGAATCAACTGCTGCGGAACAGTGTGCCCAATTGGTCCGAGTGCACAGACCGGCCAGCGATCCGCAGTCCATACCAAGCAGTCACTTGATTGGCGGTCAGAACGGTCTTTCCAAGGACTGACTCCAGCTCGTTGAGCCATCGAACGGTATGAAGGGCTGTGTCCGGGATCAGGACTGCTTCGGCGTCAGGGGCGTTCGCGCTCCG
>DATFAE010000068.1:0-6682 GCA_035254945.1 Arthrobacter sp.
GTAGTGGATGTGACCCCGCTCAAGGAGGGGTCAGCCAGGCACCGGAGCCCTAGGTGTTAGAGGTACAGGGTTCAAATAAGGAAGGTCCGCGATTACCGTGACCCACGAACTGCTCACGATCGGGCGCATCAGCGTTGATATCTACCCAAATGACATCGGGGTGGATTTGGAGGATGTGCAGTCCTTCGGAAAGTACCTCGGCGGGTCACCGTCGAACGTTGCCGTAGCAGCCGCCCGGCATGGCCGCCGGACAGGCGTGATTACCCGCACCGGTGACGACGCTTTCGGCACGTACCTCCACCGGGAACTGAAGAAGTTCAACGTTGACGATTCCTTTGTCACACCCGTGAAGGAGTGGCCAACCGCCGTGACGTTCTGCGCAATCAAACCGCCGGAGGACTTCCCGCTGTACTTCTACGGCCGTTTCCCCACCGCGCCGGACCTTCAGATCAAGGCCGACGAACTGGACCTGGACGCCATCCGGAACGCACGGATCTTCTGGTCCACCGTTACCGGCCTCTGCCAGGAGCCCAGCCGCGAGGCACACCTCAAGGCCCACGAAGCACGCCCGAAAGCTGGCCTGGAAGACGGCCGGTTCACCATCCTGGACCTGGACTACCGGCCCATGTTCTGGGAATCGGAAGAGGAAGCCCGCGAGCAGGTCGCCAGGATCCTGCCGCAGGTCACGGTGGCCATCGGCAATGACAAGGAATGCGCCGTCGCGGTAGGGGAGGGAACCCCTGACGAGCAGGCGGACCGCCTGCTGGCCGCCGGAGTGGAGATCGCCGTCGTCAAGCTCGGCCCCGAGGGCGTGATGGCCAAGACCCGCACCGAGCGTGTGGTGTCCGCCCCCGTTCCGGTGGAGACCGTCAACGGCCTCGGTGCCGGAGATTCCTTCGGTGGAGCGTTCTGCCACGGACTGCTCTCCGGCTGGCCGCTGGCCCAGGTCCTTGACTACGCCAACGCAGCCGGTGCGATTGTTGCCTCCCGTTTGTCCTGTGCCGATGCGATGCCGACGCCGGACGAGGTCACCTCGCTGCTGGCCGAACGCGGGCGCCTTGTCCCTGGACAGTTCGCCACCGAAGGAGCCGTACTGTGAGCATCCATCTTGGCACCGCCACCGTCGACGTGGACGACGACCCCCGCCGCTACGCGCACCTGAGCACCATCCGCCTGGAGGATCCGGACGCGATTGCCCGGGCAGCCAAGGCGCGGCGCCGCCACCCCGGCCTGAAGCACGGCAGGCAGAATTTCATCGTCGCGGCCGACCACCCCGCGCGGGGAGCCCTCGCGGTCGGAAATAATCCGGTGGCCATGGCGGACCGCCGCCAGCTGCTGGACAGGCTGCAGATTGCGTTGGCCAACCCGGACGTGGACGGAGTCCTCGCCTCGCCGGACATCATGGATGACCTGCTCCTGCTGGGGGCGCTGGAAGGCAAGCTGGTCTTCGGGTCCATGAACCGGGGCGGCCTGTCCGGCCTGGTCAATGAGTTCGATGACCGGTTCACCGGCCACACCGCCGCTGCGCTGGAAGCCCTGGGCGCCGATGGCGGCAAGATGCTGACCCGCATCTGCCTCGGTGACCCGGACACCGTGTCCATGCTCGAAGCCACGGCGAAGGCCATCGACTCCCTCGCGGAGCGCAAGCTGATCGCCATGGTTGAACCGTTCCTGTCCGTCCGCGAACACGGGAAGGTCCGCAACGACCTCTCCACCAACGCCGTCATTAAGTCGGTCGCGATCGCCGAGGGCCTTGGCTCCACCAGCGCTTACACGTGGATGAAGCTGCCGGTGGTGGCCGAGATGGAACGCGTGATGGCCGCGACCACCATGCCGACCGTGCTGCTGGGCGGGGACCCGGACGGTACCCAGGACGAAGTGTTCGCCAGTTGGGAAGCTGCCCTGGCCCTGCCCGGCGTTCAGGGGCTGACCGTCGGCCGGACGCTGTTGTATCCGGCCGACGGCGATGTTGCCGGCGCCGTGGCCACAGCCGCCTCCCTCCTTAACCACACGGCATCAGCCCGTACCGCAGAAGTATCGGAGTAACTTCCCATGGGGACGAATACAGGAACCCGCCGGATGACGGTCGCCCAGGCCGTCGTCGAATATCTTTCCAAGCAGTACACCGTTGATTCTGTTGGCGGGGTGGACTACCGCGAACGCCTGATCCCCGGCACGTTCGGCATCTTTGGGCACGGCAACGTGGCCGGCGTCGGACAGGCCCTGAAGCAGTACCAGCAGCTTGACCCGACGATCATGCCGTATTACCAGGGCAGGAACGAGCAGGCGCAGGCGCACCAGGCCGTGGGCTACGCCCGCCACACCCGCCGCCGCCAGACGTTCGCCATCAGCACCTCGATCGGGCCCGGTTCCTCGAACCTGCTCACCGGGGCGGCGCTGGCCACCGCCAACCGCCTCCCCGTCCTGTTGCTGCCCAGCGATACGTTCGCCACCCGCGCCGCTGATCCGGTGCTGCAGCAACTGGAGCAGCCCTACGCCTACGACATCACCGTCAACGACGCCTTCCGGCCGCTGTCGAGGTTCTTCGACCGCGTCACCCGGCCGGAGCAGCTGTTTTCGGCGTTCCACCACGGCCTGCGGGTCCTGACGGACCCGGCGGAAACCGGTGCGGTCACCATCTCCCTGCCGCAGGATGTCCAGGCCGAGGCCCTGGACGTGCCCGAGGAGTTCCTGGCTGAGCGGGAGTGGCGGATCCGCCGCCCCGACGCCGACGCCGACGACATCCGCCGCGCCGCCAAGGCTATCCGCGCCGCGAAGCGCCCCCTGATCATCGCCGGCGGCGGCGTCCTCTACGCCTACGCCAACGACGAACTCGCGAAGTTCGTCGAACTCACCGGCATTCCGGTGGGCACCACCCAGGCCGGCGTCGGAGTCCTGCCCTGGGACCACAGGTTTTCCCTCGGTGCGATCGGTTCCACGGGAACGACGGCGGCGAACGCCATCGCTGCCGACGCGGACCTGATCATCGGCATCGGCACCCGCTATGAGGACTTCACCACCGCGTCGCGGACCGCGTTCCAGAACCCGGACGTGCGTTTCATCAACATCAACGTCGCACCCATCGACGCGTACAAGCACGGCACCTCCCTGCCGATAGTGGCCGATGCCCGCAAGGCCCTCGTCAAGCTGAACCAGGCCCTGGGCGGCTACCGCGCGGGCGCAGACCTGGAGCAGCAGGTCGCGGCAGAGAAGAAGCGCTGGGACGCCACAGTCGACGAGGCGTTCGATACCCGCTTCACGCCGCGGCCTGCCCAGAACGAGATCATCGGCGCCACGTCCCGGGCCATGGACGCGGCCGACGTCGTCATCTGCGCCGCGGGGTCCCTGCCCGGTGACCTGCACAAGATGTGGCGGGTCCGCGACCCGTTCGGCTACCACGTGGAGTACGCCTACTCCTGCATGGGCTACGAAATCCCCGGCGGCCTGGGCGTCAAGCGCGCGGTGCTGGCGGAAGCCGCCAACGGCGGAACGCAGCGCGACGTCGTCGTCATGGTGGGGGACGGCTCCTACCTGATGATGCACACAGAACTTGTCACCGCCGTCGCCGAACGCATCAAACTGATTGTGGTCCTGATCCAGAACCACGGCTACGCCTCCATCGGATCCCTCTCCGAATCCCTTGGATCACAGCGGTTCGGCACACAATACCGGTCACTCAACGAGGAACAGCACAGCTTCGACGAAGGCGACACTCTTCCGGTGGACCTTGCCCTGAACGCCGAAAGCCTCGGCGTGAAGGTGATCAGGATCGAACCGGGGGAGAAGGTCATCGCCGAACTCGAACAGGCCATCCGTGACGCCAAGGCAGCACCGGAGCGGGGCGGCCCCATCCTGATCCACGTCGAGTCCGACCCGCTGCTGGACGCACCCAGCTCCGAGTCATGGTGGGACGTCCCGGTTTCCCAGGTCTCCGAGCTCGACTCCACCCAGCAGGCATTCCGAACCTACGTGGATCACAAGTCCCGCCAGCGCAAGCTGCTCGGCTAGAACCCCTGAACTTCATCCCCTTCGACTACTCAAGGAAGAGTCCCCATGACTGTCACCACTGAGACCACCACCATCAACCACTTCATCAACGGCGCCGAGACCGCCGGCGATGGCAGCCGCACCCAGCCGGTCTATAACCCCGCCACCGGCGCGGTCTCCGCAGAACTGCGCCTGGCCAACCGGGCGGACCTGGATGCCACCGTTGCCGCCGCCCGTGCCGCGGCCGACACCTGGGGTGATATTTCGCTGGCCAAGCGCACCGCCGTTTTGTTCAAGTTCCGCGAACTGGTCGCGGCGCATGTGGACGACCTCGCCGAGCTGATCACCGCCGAGCACGGCAAGGTCCTCTCCGATGCCAAGGGCGAGATCGGCCGTGGCCTGGAAGTCATCGAGTTCGCCTGCGGCATCCCGACCCTGCTTAAGGGCGATTACTCGGACCAGGTCTCCACCGGGATCGATGTGTTCTCCTTCCGTGAACCGCTCGGCGTGGTCGCCGGCATCACGCCGTTCAACTTCCCGGTGATGGTGCCGTTGTGGATGGCGCCGATGGCGATCGCCACCGGCAACGCCTTCATCCTCAAGCCCTCAGAACGCGACCCCTCAGCCTCGATGCTGCTGGCCAAGCTCTGGAAGCAGGCCGGCCTCCCGGACGGTGTGTTCCAGGTCCTGCACGGCGACAAGGAAACAGTCGACGGGCTCCTGACCCACCCGGACGTGGACGGCATCTCCTTCGTCGGCTCCACCCCGATCGCCCAGTACGTCCACGAAACCGCCACCAAACACGGCAAAAGGGTCCAGGCCCTCGGCGGGGCGAAGAACCACGCCATCGTCATGCCCGACGCCGACCTCGACAACGCCGCGGACCACCTCGCCGCCGCCGCGTTCGGCTCAGCCGGGGAACGCTGCATGGCCATCTCCGTCGCCGTCGCCGTCGGGGACGCAGCGGACCTCATCGTCAAGAAAGTCCAAGAGCGCGCCCTGGCCGTGAAGGTCAACAATGGCACCGCGCCCGGCGCCGAAATGGGCCCGGTGATCACCCCCGCCTCCAAGGAACGCATCGTCCGGATCGTCACCGAAGCCGAACAGGCCGGCGCGGCCATGGTCGTTGACGGCCGCGACCTCGTGGTCCCCGGCCACGAGGACGGCTTCTGGGTGGGTCCCACCGTGATCGACCACGTCAAGACCGAAATGACCGCCTACACCGAGGAAATCTTCGGCCCCGTGCTTGTGGTGGTCCGCGTCGACACCCTCGAGGACGGCATCAGGCTGATCAACGCCAACCCGTACGGCAACGGAACTGCGATCTTCACCTCCTCCGGCGCCCACGCGCGGAAATTCCAGCGCTCCGTCACGGTCGGCATGATCGGGATCAACGTGCCCCTGCCCGTCCCGGTGGCCTACCACTCCTTCGGCGGCTGGAAGGCATCGCTCTTCGGCGACAAGCACATCTACGGCCCCGAAGGCGTCTCCTTCTACACCCGCGGCAAAGTCATCACCTCCCGCTGGCCCGAAACCCACCACGCCTCCGGCGCCTCCTACAACTTCCCCTCCAACTAGTCAGAGAAAGACAACGCTGTCATGACTGAGAACAAGCTGATCATCGGCACGGCGCCGGACTCCTGGGGAGTCTGGTTCGCGGATGACCCCAAGCAGACGCCCTGGGAACGGTTCCTCGATGAGGTTGCCGAGTCCGGTTACAAGTGGATTGAACTGGGCCCCTACGGCTACCTGCCCACCGATCCCACGCGGCTGGCGGAAGAACTGAAGCAGCGCGACCTCCAGGTTACGGCAGGCACGGTGTTCACCGCCTTCCACCGCGGACTGGACCAGTGGGAATCCGCCTGGGAACCGGCGCGCAAAGTCGCCGAACTAACGGCCGCCATGGGCGGCGAGCACATCGTGGTCATCCCGGCCATGTGGCGCGATGACGTTACCGGCGAGGCGGTGGAGAGCGGCACCCTGACCGACAAGGCGTGGAACGACCTTTTCGCCGGCCACAACCGACTGGGGAAGACCCTGCTGGAGGATTTCGGGCTCAAGCAGCAGTTCCATTCCCACGCTGACTCCCACGTCGGGGAGCAGGAAGACATCGAAACCCTCCTGGCCGCCACGGACCCGAAGTACCTGAACCTGTGCCTGGACACGGGCCACGCCGAATACTGCGGTGCCTCCAGCCTCGAGCTGATCAAGAACTACCCGGACAGGATCGGCTACCTGCATTTGAAGCAGATCAACCCGGAGATCCTCAAAAGGGTCAACGAGGAAAACATGACCTGGGCCGCCGCCAACCTGGCCGGCGTCATGACCGAGCCGCCGAACGGGCTTCCCGACCTGCGCGCCGTCATCGAAGCGGTGGAGGCCCTCAACCGGCCCATCTTCGGCATCGTGGAGCAGGACATGTACCCGGTAGCCTTCGATGTGCCCATGCCCATTGCCAAGCGCACCCGCAACTACCTGCTGTCCTGTGGTTCCCGAACCACTGTCAACTGACAACCACACTGCAGCATCCGCTAAGACCCCTGAAGGAACGAAAACAATGACTGAAGCACTCCGCGTCGCCGTCATCGGCGCCGGGCGCATGGGCGCCGACCACATCCAGCGCCTTAACACCCGAATCCACGGAGCCGAGGTTGCCGCCGTCGTGGACGTTGACCTGGCCCGCGCACAGGCGGCA
>DATFAE010000069.1:0-3094 GCA_035254945.1 Arthrobacter sp.
TGGTGACGTCGACGGCGGGCTGGGACACCCTGCGTGCCATCACCACCATCATCGGAATCACGGTGGTGGGGCGGGCCATTCTCGCCGCGTTCCGGCGGGTGAAGCCGGTCTCCAGCGCGGGCGGAAGGGTCAACGGATTCCCTGCCCAGGCCAAGGACCGGCTTCAACTCCGGGTCTGAGGACACACGGGCCGCACACCGTCCCTGACCCATCGACGGAACCTGTAGGCGCTACTCGCGAACTTCGCTGTCGGGGTGGTTTTCTATGACCCGCTTGGCCATCCGTCAGCCGCGCGGCGTCGACGTGAACTTCATGGTGGTGGCCATGCTGGTATTAGCGGGGTTTGAGGCGGTTGATCGGGGGCAGGTTGTGGTTGCCGGCCAGGATGCGAAGGGCGTCCATGGCCGGCGTCCTGTCGGCTGCTTCCAGCAGTTGCCAGGAGCGGTGCCCCGGATCCGAAAGCTCGTTGTGCAGGGTCAATATGTCGTCGGTGGGTTCTACTGGTATCTGCATCGTCGGTTCAGACATGGAGGAGCTCGTTGATGACGCGCTGGCCAGCGCTTCGTTCACGGGTTGAGAGGCTGCCCATCAGGTCTACTGCGATCGCAGCCAGGGGTACGCTGCCCTGAGCAAAGGGCTCATTGACTCCCACTTCACGGACGATGGCGTTCCCTTCCGGGTCTTCGACCATCCCGAGGGCTGCGGCGAGCTGTTCGGCGTCTCCTTGCATCACATAGCCCTCGACTATTCCACTGCCGCCAGTCAAGCCGAACCTGGCTGCTACTGCTTCGCTGCGCAAGGCTGAGACGCCACCGGGGATGAGGTGATCCTGAAGGATAGACAGTCCGTCCGGTGTCACCCGGTAGCGGCGGACCCGGTCCTTGTGGCGTGCCAGGGCGGCGACGTCCTCGGCCGTGCGGCCCCGGAGTCTGCTTTTGAGACGGGACTTCTCCGACGGTGAGATCCAACCGGGGTTGCCGCCGGAGAGCATGGTCAGCGCCGCCCAAGCAACCTTGGGGGTCCAGGCGCGACCGCGCCTAGTGCCTGCAGCTGCCCGCCGTTCTACTGAAGAGCGATTCAACAGCAAAGCCCTGCCGACCCTCCCCACAACCGTCAGCTGGCCGGAGCCCACGAGCTGTCGGACGGAAGCCTGGGTGATGCCAAGGCGTTCCCCGGCCTCATGGGTCGTCATTGCTTCCATTGAACTCATGCACTAATGCTTTCTTATCGCAGCATATGTGTCAACGCTCTAAAGCTGTCTTGAGGCAGTATAAGTGTCAATCCTGCCTCGGATCGCGCCGGAAAATGCTGACTTCACCGCTGTTCAACCGGACGCGTAGGTAGAGCCAGCTCTTCCGCTTCCGCACATCTCGCAGGTGTACCAGACTCCCCGATAATGACCGTTCCACCATGCAGAAGCCCTGTCGGCTAGGTCCGCACCTGGTTCTCTGGATGTCCACGTGCCGCCCAGGCTCGCCTTCTGTGCCTTCGGAGGCGCGTTACATACGCTGTGGCATTGTATTTGGAGGTCAAGACATCAAGGCGTGACTGGCGTCAGCTCACACCTTGAAGTACTTCGCCTCCGGGTGGTGGAACACGAACGCGTCGGTGGACTGTTCGGGGTGCAGCATCAGCTCATCGCTGAGGACCACGCCCATCCGCTCGGGCTTCAGCAGCTCCGTCACCTTGCGGCGGTCCTCCATGTCCGGACACGCGGGATAGCCGAGCGAGAACCGCGCACCGCGGTACTCGAGCTTGAACAGGCCTGCCTTGTCCTTGGGCTCCTCGGCGGCGAAGCCCAGCTCCTGGCGGATCCGGGAATGCCAGAACTCGGCCAGCGACTCGGTGAGCTGCATGACCAGGCCGTTGAGCTCGTAGTAATCGCGGTACTGGTTGGCGGCGAACATCTTGGCGGTGAACTCTTCGATCTTCGAGCCGGCGGTGACCAGCTGCACCGGCAGGACGTCCACCTGGCCCGATTCGCGGGAGCGCACAAAGTCGGCCAGGCACAGGTGCCGGTCCCGGCGCTGGCGCGGGAAGTCGAACCGCAGCCGCTCGGTGCCGATCGGACCGCCTGAACCACCGTCGGGGGCGAGGAGACCCGGGGTGCCCAGGACGCCGTCGTGATCCTCCCCGTGGTGCAGCACCACCACCTGCTCCCCTTCCGCCACCACCGGGAAGTAGCCGTACGCCACTGACGCGTCCAGCATTCCCTCGCCGAGGATGCGGTCCAGCCAGTACCGCAGGCGCGGCCGGCCCTCACGTTCCACCAGTTCCTCGTAGGAGGCGCCGTCATCGCCGCGGCCGGGCTTGAGCCCCCACTGCCCCATGAACGTGGCGCGCTCGTCGAGCATGGCCGCGTAGTCGTTCAGGGCCACGCCGCGCACAATGCGGGTGCCCCAGAACGGCGGCGCTGGCACGAGGTTGTCGGCCGCGACGTCGGACCGGCCGGGCATGGCCTCCGGTTCGGTCACCGTGAACTTCGCCCCGCCCTTGTGGATCCGCTTCTTCAGCGGCGGAAGGCCGACGGCGTCTGGGTCGGCGCCACGGGCCACCTGCACCAGCGGTTCCATGAGTGCCAGGCCCTCAAAGGCGTCCTTGGCGTACCGGACGGTGCCTTCAAACTGCTCGGCCAGGTCCTGTTCCACGTAGGCGCGGGTCAGGGCGGCGCCGCCGAGGATAATGGGCCACTTCTTCGCGAGTCCCCGGGACTGGAGTTCGGCGAGGTTTTCCTTCATCACCACGGTGGACTTCACCAGCAGGCCGGACATGCCGATCACGTCGGCGCGGTTGTTCTCGGCAGCTTCGATGATCGCGTTGATCGGCTGCTTGATGCCGAGGTTGACCACCCGGTACCCGTTGTTGGACAGGATGATGTCGACCAGGTTCTTGCCGATGTCGTGCACGTCGCCCTTGACGGTTGCGAGGACGATCGTGCCCTTGCCGCCCTCGTCCGCTTTCTCCATGTGGGGCTCGAGATAGGCCACCGCGAGCTTCATCACCTCGGCAGACTGCAGCACGAACGGGAGCTGCATCTGACCCGAGCCGAACAGCTCCCCCACCGTCTTCATCCCCGCGAGCAAGTAGTCGTTGA
>DATFAE010000070.1:0-4569 GCA_035254945.1 Arthrobacter sp.
GTGAACGCTGCATGGCCATCTCCGTGGCCGTCGCCGTGGGTGACGCCGCGGACCTGCTGGTCAAGAAGGTCGAGGAGCGCGCCCTGGCCGTGAAGGTCAACAACGGCACAGCGCCCGACGCCGAAATGGGCCCCGTGATCACCCCCGTCTCCAAGGAACGCATCGTACGGATCGTCACCGAAGCCGAAGCCGCCGGCGCGGCCATGGTGGTGGACGGCCGCGACCTCGTGGTCCCCGGCCACGAAGACGGCTTCTGGGTCGGACCCACGGTCATCGACCACGTGAAGACCGAAATGACCGCCTACACCGAGGAAATCTTCGGCCCCGTCCTCGTGGTGGTCCGTGTCGACACCCTCGAGGACGGCATCAACCTGATCAACGCCAACCCCTACGGCAACGGCACCGCCATCTTCACCTCCTCCGGAGCGAACGCCCGCAAATTCCAGCGCGCAGTGACCGTGGGCATGATCGGCATCAATGTGCCGCTGCCCGTCCCCGTGGCCTACCACTCCTTCGGCGGCTGGAAAGCATCGCTGTTCGGCGACAAGCACATCTACGGCCCCGAAGGCGTGTCCTTCTACACCCGTGGCAAAGTAGTGACGTCCCGCTGGCCCGAACCCACCCATGCCTCCGGCGCCTCGTACAACTTCCCGTCCAACTAGCGTCCCCACCGGTTTCGAGAAGAAAGACAATGCTGTCATGACTGAGAACAAGCTGATCATCGGCACCGCGCCGGATTCCTGGGGCGTCTGGTTCGCCGATGACCCCAAGCAGACACCTTGGGAGCGGTTCCTCGATGAGGTTGCCGAATCCGGCTACAAGTGGATCGAACTCGGTCCCTACGGGTACCTGCCGAACGACCCCACGAGGCTGGCCGAGGAGCTCAAGGCCCGCGACCTGAAAGTCACCGCGGGCACGGTGTTCACCGCGTTCCACCGCGGGCTGGACCAGTGGGAGACCGCCTGGGAGCCTGCCCGCAAGGTTGCCGAGCTCACGGCAGCCATGGGCGGGGAGCACATCGTGGTCATCCCGGCCATGTGGCGCGATGATGTCACCGGCGAGGCCGTGGAAAGCGGCCAGCTCACAGAGAAGGCATGGGCCGACCTGTTCGCCGGCCACAACCGCCTGGGCAAGACCCTGCTGGAGGACTTTGGCCTGAAGCAGCAGTTCCACTCGCACGCCGATTCCCACGTCGGGGCACAGGAGGACATCGAAACCCTCCTCGCCGCCACGGACCCAAAGTACCTGAACCTTTGCCTGGACACCGGCCACGCCGAATACTGCGGCGCCTCCAGCCTCGAACTCATCAAGAACTACCCGGACCGGATCGGCTACCTCCACCTGAAGCAGATCAACCCGGAAATCCTGAAAAAGGTCAACGAGGAAAGCATGACCTGGGCGGCGGCCAACCTTGCCGGCGTCATGACCGAGCCGCCGAACGGGCTGCCGGACCTTCGAGCCGTCATCGAAGCCGTAGAGGCCCTCAACCGACCCATCTTCGGCATCGTGGAGCAGGACATGTACCCGGTGGCCTTCGACGTCCCCATGCCGATCGCCAAGCGCACCCGCAACTACCTGCTGTCCTGCGGTTCCCGCACCGCAGTCAACTGACGCCCCGCAAGGGCCCCGAAACGTAAGGAAAACAATGACTGAAACCCTTCGCGTCGCCGTCATCGGCGCTGGCCGAATGGGCGCGGACC
The DNA here is from genome assembly GCA_035254945.1 of Arthrobacter sp. Lineage (GTDB taxonomy): Bacteria > Actinomycetota > Actinomycetes > Actinomycetales > Micrococcaceae > Arthrobacter. The sequence continues at coordinate 1,701 of DATFAE010000070.1, forward strand.
ACATCCAGCGCCTCCACCAGCGGATCCACGGCGCGGAAGTCGCCGCCGTCGTCGACGTTGACTTGTCCCGCGCGCAGGCAGCCATCGAAGGCATCCCGGGCGCAGTGGCCCTGGCGGATGCCGAGGAAGCCTTGAACAACGGTGACGTAAACGCCGTCCTGATCGCCACGCCGGGCTTCCTGCACGAGGACATCCTCCTCAAGGCAATCGAAAAGGACATTCCGATCCTCTGCGAGAAGCCGCTCACGCCGAATGCCGAGTCCTCCTGGAAAATCGTCCAAGCCGAAGAGAAACTGGGACGCAAGCGCATCCAGGTGGGCTTCATGCGCCGGTTCGACGCCGAATACGCTGCTTTGGGCGACATCATCCGCAACGGTGGGCTCGGCGAGCTGCTGATGCTGCACCACCAGCACCGCAACCCCAACACCCCGCCGGGTTTCACCAACGAGATGCTGATCAACGATTCCGTCGTGCACGAGTTCGACGCCATCCGCTACTTCACCGGCGAAGAAATCACCAGTGTCCAGGTTCGCCTGGGCAAGGCGACGAAGAACGCGCCGGCCGGCCAGCATGATCCCCAGCACGTCCTGCTGGAGACCGAATCCGGTGTCCTGGCCGACGTCGAGATCTACGTGAATGCAAGGTTCGGCTACGAAGTGGCCACCCAGGCCTCGTTCGAGGAAGGCATCGTCAGCATCGGCGGGGACCAGGGTCCCTACACCCGCAGCGCCGGCCGCTGGGGCGGTAACGTCACGCCCGGTTTCGAGGAACGCTTCGGCGCAGCGTACGACGTCGAACTCCAAGCCTGGGTGGACGCTGCGCTTCGGGGCGAAATCGGCGGCCCGACCGCCTGGGACGGGTACGCCACCGCGGCCTGCTGCGAAGCCGGCGTTGAAGCGCAGAAGAACGGCGAGAAAGTCGCCGTGACCCTGAACGCCAAACCTGCCCTGTACAGCTAGCAGCCTCCGGAAGGGCAAGCCCGGCCCCGCAGGCGTGCGGTCTTCCTGAGCGTTCGCTGCAGAAAAGCCCCTTTGACTTGCTCAAAGGGGCTTTTGCGTGGCCGGAACCGGGCGGGAACCGCTGGGCGGGCAGGTTCAGGTGGTGGTGTGGAGCCTGGGGAGGGCGTCTACCAGTGCGGCGAGTTCGGGAACATCCTGTGCCTCGGCCAGGGCTCGCTCCAGCGTTGCGTCGTGGACCGGGCGGGCTTCGTCCAGCAAGGCGATGCCGCTTGCCGTGAGTTCCGTGTAGATGCCACGGCGGTCATCTGCACAAAGGATCCGGGTCAGCAGGCCGCGGTCCTCAAGCCGGTTCACCAGGCGGGTGGTGGCGCTGGCACTGAGGGCCGTGGCCCGGGCCAGTTGCTGCATCCGCATGTGCCAGCCGTCCTGCCGACTCAGCGCATCCAGCACGGTGTACTCCACCACCGACAACTTCGACTCGGCCTGGAGGGACCGTTCAAGTTCGCCCTCGATCAGTCCGTGCAGTGCCGCGAGGGTCCGCCAGCCTTGTGCACGGACCTCGACGGCGTCGTCCTTGATGCCCATTTCCTCCTCTTCCCTGCACCCGTTGACGCGTGGAAGCGTGATCCGGGGCATCACCCAATAATAGTTGCTTGCGCGTTGTATCTGCTTGTGCAATGATAAATAACGCGTCTGCAACTACTAGCTTACGCGTCCTACTTCATTCCGTACAGTTCTCAAAGGAGCACTCCCATGCCCATTGGCCTGATAGCCCTGGCCCTCGGCGGGTTCGGCATCGGACTCACTGAGTTCGTCATCATGGGCCTGCTGCCCCAGGTTGCCGCCGATTTCCAGGTCAGTGAAGCCACGGCGGGCTGGTTGATCTCCGGATACGCGCTTGCCGTCGTCGTGGGCGCCCTGCTGCTTACGGCAGCCGTGACACGCTTCGAACGCAAGCCTGTGCTCGCCGTCCTGCTGGTGCTCTTCGTGGCCGGCAACCTGATCTCGGCCGTCGCCCCGGACTACTCCATGATGATGATCGGCCGGATCGTTGCCGCGCTGGCCCACGGGGCATTCTTCGGCATTGGAGCTGTCGTTGCCGCGGACATGGTGGCGCCCACGAAGAAGGCCGGTGCCATCGCCATCATGTTTACCGGGCTTACCGCCGCCAATGTCCTCGGAGTCCCGTTCGGCACCATGCTGGGCCAGGCTGCCGGCTGGCGGTCCACCTTCTGGGCCATCACCGGCATCGGCGTGGTGGCCCTGATCGGCATCCTGACGCTGGTCCCCAGGACCGGCCACGGGGATGCCCGGCCAGGTGGCATCAGGGGCGAACTCGGCGCCTTCCGCTCCGGCCAGGTCTGGCTGTCCATCCTCGTCACCATCCTGGGCTACGGGGGCATGTTCGGCGCCTTCACCTACATCGCCTTCACCCTCACCGTGGTGACCGGCTTCGCGGCCACCACCGTGCCCTGGCTCCTGATCCTCTTCGGGATTGGACTGTTCATCGGCAACACCATGGGGGGCAAGGCGGCCGACCGGAATGTGGATGCCACCCTGATGGTGGTCCTGGCCGTGCTGGTGGTGGTCCTCGTGGCCTTCGCCCTCACTGCGGGCAGCCAGCCGCTCACGATCGCCTCCGTTGTCCTCATGGGCGGCTTCGGTTTCGCCACCGTCCCGGGCCTGCAGATGCGGGTCATGACGTATGCCAACAGCGCACCCACCCTGGCCTCCGGCGCCAATATTGCTGCCTTCAACGTTGGCAACGCCCTCGGCGCCTGGCTCGGCGGCGTGACCATCACGGCTGGCCTGGGATACACCTCACCCATCTGGGCGGGGGCCGGAATCACCCTCCTTGGCCTGGGAGTGATGTCCCTCGCCGCAGCCGGCGCCAGGCGGATCCACGCCGA
>DATFAE010000071.1:0-26702 GCA_035254945.1 Arthrobacter sp.
ATGGAGCCGGGGAACCGGTGCACTGCCGGCCGCTCCTTGAACACCTCCACGAAGGCCTGCGGTTCGTAGGCGGCTACGGCGGCCGGCGCGATCGATCCGATGCGGGCCCGGATCTTCTCCGGGCCCGCAAAGGCCGATTCCATGGTCACCTGCTGGTCCAGCAGCATGCCGGTCAGGAGCGCGAACGCGTCATCGCTGAGGAGTTTGTCGGCAGCGGGGTCACCGGTGATGTGCAGTTCCATGGCCCTTATCTTTCCACCAACGCACCGCCCGCGTCATGGCCGGAAGCCTGCGTCCGGCCTAGGACTCCAGTGCCAGGCGGATCATGGACCAGGACACCGCAGGCAGTTCGGCGGTGAGTCGGCCGCCGTCGGCGTTGACGCTGACGTTCTGCACGGGAAGGACCGACGTCGAGTCATCAGCGGTGGCCTGCCAGTACGGGTCCTTGTTCGCGTAGGTGACCGCTTCGATGACGCTGACGTTGCCCAGCCCTGCCACGGCGGCATCCAGTGTCAGTGCGTCTGTCGCCGAGCGGTTCACGGCGAAGACCACTGCCTCGCCCTTCTCGGAGTCGAGTGTTGCCACGGCGGACAGTGCGGCGAAGTCCGCCGTCTTGCCGCCGCTGACCAGCGGGGATTCGACGGCGAGCTGCAGCACTGTGCCGGCGGCGTGCCGGGACGTCAGCGCGAACGGGTGGAAGGTGGTCTGCTTCCAGGCGCGGCCGCCCGGCTCCGTCATGATGGGCGCGATGACATTGACCAGCTGCGCCAGGCTGGCGGAGTGCACCCGGTCCGTGTTGCGCAGCAGCGTGATCAACAGGTCCCCAACGACGACGGCGTCCGCCACCGTGTAGATGTCCTCCAGCAGGACGGGGGCCACGGGCCAGTCCTGGCCGCTCGGGGACGTGGACTCGCCGCGGCTCATGTGCCACACGTTCCATTCGTCGAAGGAGATATTGACCTGCTTGTCGGACTTCTTCACCGATTTCACGTGGTCGATGTGGGCCACGATGTCGCGGATGAAGGAGTCCATTTTGTGTCCGGCAGCGAGGTGCTCCTGCAGGTCACCGAAGTCCTCGAAGTACTGGTGCGCCGAGACCAGGTCAACGAGGTCATAGGTCTCGGTCAGGACCACGCGCTCCCATTCACCGAACGTGTCCATGGTGGGTCCGGAGCTGCCGCAGGCCACCAGTTCCAGGTCCGGATCGATCATGCGCATGCCGCGGGCGGTGTCAGCGGCGAGCCGGCCGTATTCGAGGGCGTTCTTGTGACCGATCTGCCACGGCCCATCCATCTCGTTGCCCAGGCACCACATCCTGATGCCATAGCCATTCTCCGCGCCGTTGGCTTTGCGCTGGTCCGAGAAGGCGGTGCCGCCGTCGATATTGCAGTATTCCAGCAGGTCCAGCGCTTCCTGCGTGCCGCGGGTGCCCAGGTTGACGGCCATCATGGTTTCGACGCCGGCTTTGGCGGACCACTTGGCGAACTCGTCCACCCCCACGAGGTTGGGGTCCGTGGAGTGCCAGGCGAGGTCAAGCCGTGCGGGGCGCTGCTCCACGGGACCCACCCCGTCTTCCCACCGGTATCCGGAAACGAAGTTGCCGCCGGGGTAGCGGACGGTGGAGACGCCCAGCTCGCGGGTCAACTCCAGGACGTCCGTCCGGAACCCGTCCTCGTCCGCTTTGGGGTGCTCCGGTTCAAAGATCCCGGTATAAACGCAGCGGCCCAGGTGCTCCACGAACGCGCCGAAGGTGCGGCGTCGGACCGGCCCTACGGTGAAGGACGGGTCGATGGAGACCTTGGCTGCGGCCGACTCTGGTGTGCCCACGAAAACTTCCTCGTTTCTGTCTGTACAACGTTATAGAAACCAATTGTTAGCGTTGACAGCGGGGTGAGTCAAGCATCGTTGGGGAGTTGTTTCGGTCCGTTGCCGCCCGGCCCGCTGTGGCAGAGGGATTTTTCGGCGGGCCATGGGTGGCGCGCACTCTGTCGCTGCCAGCGGAACATGAGTACTCATTTCCAAAACCAAGTACTACCTAATCTGAAAAACGAGTACCGATTACCCGTTCTCTCTGCTCCCGCCGAGAACTAGTTTCGACTGAGGGAAAGAACGTAAATTGCTCACTTGGGGGTATGAGGAAAGGATGCGAGGAGGACCCGCATACTGCGAATTCCCGGCCCCCAGGGCCGGGGCACTAAGCGGGGCCGGCGACGAGGAGGTCTTTGAGACCAAGGCCTCTCCCCCAGCCGTCGCCGGCCCTCTGTCCGCGCGGTCCGTCTGCCCAGAAGCCACCCGGCCAGGCAACCGCTGACTGTGCTATGACCAGTCCGTGCACGCCGCCTCCGGTCCCGGTCGATGGAGCGCAAATCCACCGCGGAACAGTCGAGATTCCGGGGATTGATGGCGTTCGCGGAGGCCTCCTGCTCGATCTGGCGTCGGGGGCCCAAAGCCTCACGGAGTCGCTGGACACGTTGGCCAGGATGGCCGGGGCAACGCTCAGCCAGGCCACGGGCGCCACCTCGGAATGCGCCGTCGTGCTGCACGGCGGCAAGCACGCCATGCTGGCGGGGACAGGAACCCACCCACGCGAGCTGGCAGCCCTGGAGCTGGAGCTGGGCGAAGGTCCCCTGACGGATGCGCTGGCGTCCGGACTGCCGGTGGCCGCCAACCACCTCTCAGCTGACTACCGCTGGCCGCAGTACAGGCGCCACCTGCGGTCCGCCGGCTACAAGAGCGTCCTGGCCGTGCGGCTTCAGCTGGACGGCGGGCAGCAGTCGGCCCTGGCGTTTTTTGCCGCCAGGACGGCGGCATTTCCACAGGCTGTGGTTTCCGCCGGGCTCGGCTTTGCCGACCTCGCGTCGCGGAGCCTCAGGCTGGTCCTGGAACTTAGGGAAGCCCGGACGTCCGCGGCCGATCTCCGCTCCGCCCTGGAGAGCCGGACCTCAATCGATATTGCTTGTGGCGTCATCATGGCGCAGAACAGGTGCTCCTACCGCGAAGCCTTCGGCATCATCTCCAAGGCCTCAAGCCACCGGAACATCAAGCTCCGCAAGGTGGCCGAGGACATCCTGGACAAACTCCCGGACGGCGCGCCCCGCACCCACTTCGACCACTAGGCGCGCCTATCCGATACCGACCCGCCGCCTAGAGCCCGCCGGCCAGCTTGTAGTACGCGGCGTTCCAGTTCAGGTCCTTCTTGAATTGGCGGATGGTGGTGCCGCCGTCGATGGTCAGCAGCTCGGTCTTGGCGATCTCCGCAAAGTCCTCGAAGACGTCCATCCCGACGGCGGTGCTGAGCACGGTGTGGTGCGCGGCCCCGGCGGTGAGCCACGCGGCGGCCGAGGTGGCAAAGTCGGGCTTCGGCTGCCACAGGGCGCGGGCCACGGGAAGGTTGGGCAGGGGCTGGTCCAGCGGGACGACGTCAACCGCGTTGGCCACCAGGCGGAAGCGGTCCCGCATGTCCGAAAGTGCCACCACCACGCCCGGGGAGGCGTCGGCATCGAATACCAGGCGGACGGGATCTTCCCGGCCGCCGATGCCCAGCGGGTGGATCTCCAGGCTGGGCTTGCCGGCCGTCAGGGACGGGCAGACCTCCAACATGTGCGCGCCGAGGATCTTCTCCGAACCGGGCTCCAGGTGGTAGGTGTAGTCCTCCATCAGGGAGGCACCGCCGGGAAGGCCAGCGCCCATCACCTTGGCGGCGCGGACCAGGATGGCGGTCTTCCAGTCGCCCTCGGCGCCGAAGCCATAGCCGTCGGCCATGAGCCGCTGGACTGCCAGTCCGGGGAGCTGGCGGAGCGCGCCGAGGTCTTCGAAGGACGTGGTGAAGGCGGCGGAGCCGTTGGCTTCCAGGAAGCTGCGCAGGCCCAGTTCGATGCGGGCGCCGTAGCGGAGGGAGTCGTGCCGGGCCGCGCCTGCGCGGAGCTCCGGAACCACGTCGTAAAGGTCCTCGTATTCAGCCACCAGGGTGTCGACGTCGGCCTCCGCCGCGCCGTGCACGGCCTCGGCGAGCTCATTGACGGACCAGGTGTTGACCGAGACGCCGAAGCGGAGCTCGGCTTCGGTCTTGTCGCCCTCGGTGACGGCGACGTTGCGCATGTTGTCCCCGAAGCGGGTCAGCTTCAGGGTGCGGACGGCGGCCCAGCCGGCGGCGGCGCGCTGCCAGACGCCCACCTGGCGGGCGACCTCCGGGTTGGAGACGTGCCCCACCACGGTTTTGCGGGCGATGCCCAGGCGCGACTGGATGTAGCCGAACTCGCGGTCGCCGTGAGCTGCCTGGTTGAGGTTCATGAAGTCAAAGTCGATGTCTGCCCAGGGCAGGTCCCGGTTGGCCTGGGTGTGCAGGTGCAGGAGCGGCTTGCGCAGCAGGTCCAGTCCGTTGATCCACATCTTGGCGGGGGAGAACGTGTGCATCCAGGCGGTGACGCCGATGACGGAATCGTCCGAGTTCGCTTCCAGCGCGGTGCGGCGGATGGCATCCGAGTCCGTCAGGACCGGCTTCCAGACGATCCTGACCGGAACGGCCGAGGAGGCGTTGAGCTGGTTGGCGATCTCCTGGGACTGGGCGGCCACCTGTTTGAGGACGTCCTCGCCGTAGAGGTGCTGGCTGCCGGTGAGGAACCAGACCTCGTAGCCGTCAAGGGAAGTGTTTGCTGCGGTGCTCATGGGTTCTCCTGCAAAAGTAAGTTGGTGGGCTGACGGCGGCAGGTTTACTGGCCGTAGACGTTCTGGTAGCGGGCGTAGAGGGAGTCGATGTGGCCCGGGTCAATGGCGATCGGTTCGCCCAGCTGCCGGGAAATGTGGACGGTGCGCGCCACTTCCTCGCACATCACGGCGGCCTTCACGGCGGACCGGGCGTCCTTGCCGATGGTGAACGGGCCGTGGTTCTGCATCAGTACCGCGGGCGAGTTGGAGTTTTTCAGGGTCTCCACGATGCCTTGGCCGATCGAGTCGTCGCCGATCAGTGCGAAGGGGCCTACCGGGATGGAGCCGCCGAACTCGTCGCCCATCATGGTCAGCACGCACGGGATCGACTCGCCGCGGGCGGCCCAGGCCGTGGCGTAGGTGGAGTGCGTGTGCACCACGCCGCCGACGTCGGGCATGTTGCGGTAGACGTAGGCATGCGCTGCGGTGTCCGACGACGGCGACAGCGGCGGGTTGCCCCACTCACCGTCCGCATCGCCGTCCACGGGCACGCCGTAGAGGTCGGTGACCACCATCTGCCCGGGCGTCAGGTCGTCATAGGAGATGCCGGACGGCTTGATGACCAGCAGGTCCTGGCCGGGGACGCGGGCCGATACATTGCCGGCCGTCCACACCACCAGTTCGTAGCGGGTGAGCTCGGCGTGGAGGGTGCAGACTTCCTTCCGGATCCGGGCGATGGTTTCCAGGGTGCTGACGGTGGTGGTGCTCATGCGGGCGCTCCAACGGTTGCGGGGGTGGCTGGTGCTGCTGCGGTGTCTGCGCCCGACGCCGCAGCGGCGCGGCGCTGAATGGCCTTGAGCCGGTGCATCACGTCGTTGGCGCCGCGGCCGAAGTAGTCGTGGAGCGTGCGGTATTCCCGGAACAGCTCCTCGTAGGCGGCAACGTTTTCCGGGATCGGCGTATAGACGTCGCCGGGCTCAGAGCCCATGGCGGCCGCGGCCTCGCGGATGTCGGCGTACTTTCCGGCCGCAACGGCGGCGTGGATGGCGGAACCGAGGGCCGGACCCTGGGTTGAGCCGATGGTGGAGAGCTGCAGGCCGGTGATGTCAGCATAGATCTGCATCAGGAGCTTGTTCTTGAGGAGTCCGCCGGCCACGATGAACTCCTTGACAGGCACACCGGAATCGCGGAAGGCGTCCACGATGGTGCGGGTTCCGAAGGCCGTGGCCTCCAGCAGGGCGCGGTAGGTGTCTTCGGGCTTCGTGGCGAGGGTCTGGCCCACCACCACGCCGGAGAGTTCGTGGTCCACCAGCACCGAGCGGTTGCCGGAGTGCCAGTCCAGGGCAACGAGGCCGTGCTCGCCGATGGCCTGGCGGGAGGCGAGTTCTGTGAGGTATTCGTGGATGCCCAGGCCCGCGGCTTTAGCGGCTTGGTGGTATTCCGGCGGTACGCCGTTCTTGGTGAACCAGCCGAAGATGTCGCCCACGCCTGACTGCCCGGCCTCGTAGCCCCAGAGCCCGTCGACGATGCCGCCGTCCACCACGCCGCACATGCCCGGGACTTCGTGGAGTTCGGTGCCGTTCATGACGTGGCAGGTGGAGGTGCCCATGATGGCCACCAGCTGGCCGGGTTCCACTGCGCGGGCGGCCGGGGCGGTGACGTGTGCGTCCACGTTGCCGACGGCGACGGCGATGCCTTCCGGCAGGCCGGTCCATTCGGCGGCCTCTGCGGTGAGATAGCCTGCGGCGTCGCCGAGCCGGCCGATGGTGTGCTCAAGTTTGGTGCTGACGAAGTCCTTGAACCCGGGGTTCAGGGCGGCCAGGAAGTCCTCGGACGGGTAGCGGCCGTCCTGGTAGATGCCCTTGTAGCCGGCGGTGCAGGCATTGCGGACGTACTGGCCGCAAAGCTGCCAGACGATCCAGTCGGCTGCCTCCACCCAGTGGTCCATGGCTGCGTAGGCGTCCGGGTCCTCTTCCAGCAGCTGCAGGCCTTTGGCGAACTCCCACTCGGAGGAGATGAGTCCACCGTAGCGCGGCAGCCAGGCCTCGCCGCGTTCCGCGGCCAGCTCGTTGATGCGGTCTGCCTGCGGCTGCGCGGCGTGGTGGCGCCACAGCTTCACATAGGCATGCGGCCGGTTGGCGAAGCCGTCCACCTCGTTCAGCGGGGTGCCGTCCGCCTTGACCGGCACCATGGTGCAGGCGGTGAAGTCGGTGGCGATGCCGACGACGGCGGCGGGGTCGATCCCGGCGTCCGCGAGCGCTGCGGGGACTGCATTCCGGAGGACGTCGCGGTAGTCGTTGGGCACCTGGAGCGCCCATTCGCCGGGAAGCCGGACGGCGCCGTCGCCCGCTGTGCCTGCCGGCAGCGCGTCGGTGACCACTGCGTGCGGGTAGTCGTAAACGCCGCTCCCGAGTTCCTTGCCGTCCCTGACGCGGACCACCACGGCCCGGCCGGAAAGTGTCCCGTAATCCACGCCGATGACGCAGTTGTCTGTGCCGTCCACTGTGACGTCCATAAAAAGCTTCCTCCAATGAGCTGCCGCCACTTCGCGGCCTGTGATCAATTGTGAGCGCTAACAACGCTGAAGTCAAGAGTAGTTGCCGGCCGCACCTGGGCACGGGTGAGTAAATTCCGGGCGGTCCGGCGTGTGCAGCACTCAGGACCTGAGGGTGCCCCTGACGATGCTGATGCTTGAGTGCGCGGGATTGCCGTCCACGGGCTCGTCGGAGACATCCACGATGGGGAAATCGGCGAGCTCCAGGCCGGCGGGCACCTCGAAGGTTCCGGAATCCGAGTTCATCACGCCCAGGCTGACCAGCCGTGAGAGGTCGGGGGCGATCAGCCATACTTCCTGGTAACCCTGGGCCTCGTCCTTGCTCAGCTTTACCTCCAGCGTGCGGGAGCCGTCCGGCGCACTGACTACCCTGGCCGAACCGGTGGCAGAGAACTTTGCCAGCGGCGTTAGGTCAGCCTGGGCCAGGGGCTCCGGCGCCCGGTTCAGTGTCCACACCGTGGCCGAGGCCACCAGAACGGTTGCCGCCGCCGCTGCCAGCCACGTTCCGGGGCGCTGCCACCAGGCGGCCGTCCGGCTGCGGCCGGCACGGGCCTCAGGTTGCGACAACGCCACCTGCCCGGATTCCGGAACCGAATGCAGCGGCGCTGCGCTCCCCCGCGGATGGGGCTGCTCCGCGGACTTGCCCCTGTCCGGTCCGGTGGCCAGCGGATCTTCCTGCAGGGATTCGGACAGGCCAAGTTCCCGGTGGATACCGGCCCACACCTGCGGGCCAGGGGCCTGAAGGCCGCTGGTGTCCGGCGTGGTTTTCACCGCGTCCACGGCGCGGCGCAGCGCGGCGTAGTCCGCGGCGCATTCAGGGCAGGTGCGGAGGTGCTCCCTGCCACCCCCGTCCTGCCAGTCGTCATAGAGCGCGAGGAGGCTCAACCGTTCCGGATCAAGATGCGGCATGGTCCACCTCCAATCTGTTTCTCAGGTGTGACAGGCTGCGGCGGATGTGGCTCTTGACCGTACCAAGGGGAAGGTCGAGTTTCCGCGAGATCTGCTCGTGCGTCAGGTCTTCGTAAAAGGCGAGCTTCATGATGGCACCCTGGGGTTCGCCAAGCCTGTCCAGTTCTCCATCCAGGAGCAGCCTGTCCGCCAGGATCTCGGCCGCTTCAAGCTCCGGGCCTGCCTCGCCTGCCCCGCGGATTCCGGCTGCGGCGAGGACTTTCCGGGCTTCCCGGGCGGAGGCCGCCTGGGCGTCCGCAATGACGTTCCGCGTGATCCCTACGATCCAGGCGGGGAGCCTGGCCACCTGGGGATCGAAGGAGCTCCGTGACCGCCAGGCCCGGATGAAGACTTCCTGGGTGATGTCATCGGCTGCGGAACGGTCGCGCAGGGAGTGCAGGGCCAGCGTGTGCACCAGCGGAGCGAACTCGCGGTATGCCGCGGCGAGGGCGCGCTCATCGCCGGCAATAAAAGGCGAAGTCAACCCGTCTTCCCACCCGGGAGAAGCCTGGTCGGGAGGTGCCAAGCTGGACTCCTTCCCGGCATCGGTGGCGAGAATCACGGCTGGGTCACTGCTCATTCAAGGACCGCGGTGACAATCACATTGTCGCTGTAGTCCATTCGTTCGTCCAGCCATTTGCCGCCACAGGTGACCACCTTGAGTTCATGCGGCCCGGACCGGCGGAACAGCGACGCACCGTCGAACCTGTCCTTTGCCATCAGCTCCACGCTGACCACCCGATAGACCAGGGGCGGCGCGTCCTGCCGTCCCACCTGGATGGCGGTTCCCACGGCCACGTTCTTCAGCTGGGAAAGGGGCGCGCGGTCCGACGTGGTGTCGATATGGCCGGCGATCACCGCTGTGCCGGCCGCCGCTCCCGGCGCCGGACCAAAGCGGTACCAGCCGGTCTGGTCGAACGCTTCCGGAAGCTCCATGGCGGCCTCGGCTGCGACCCCCACCGGCACCACGGACAAATTGATGGAGGTCCCGGCCACCAGGAGCGAGGTGGGCACTGGAACTGCCGCTGCCGGCGGCGGGAGGGTGGCCGGGGCCACCGGAATCGGGGCAGAAGTTGGGGCAGGGGGCGCCGGCGCGGTGGCTTGGGGCGAAGGAGTTCCTTCCGGCGCGCTGGTGCTTGGAGCCGGAGCGGACGTCGCGGTCGACGGCGGGGGAAGGGCAGGGGCGCAGGCCGGAAGCAGCAGTGCCGCCGCGGCTGCAGCGGCAACCCGCCACGGAACGGAAGTACGACGGCGGGACTCACCTGCCGTCGTCGTGCGTGGCTTCATCACTATCCTGCCTTGTTGTTTCCTGCCGGGCTTCCGCGGTAGTTGGGGTCTCTACAGGAAGGGCGGTCCGGCCCCCGGAGTACCCGGTGGCCGGACCTGGTGCGGCCCTCTCCGTGGTTTTGCGTTATTGGCGTGCCCGCAACTCGGCAATGGTGCGCGCCATACCGATGCCGCCAAGGAGCAGGACCAGGGCTACAACGCCGAATCCGATCATGACAACAACCGGCCCTGCAGATCCGCTGCCCGGGGAGACAGCCGCGGTCGATCCGCCATCCAGTGAGCCGTCACGTGCCCCCGGGACAGATCCCGGTGCGGAGTGCAGGCCTTCGATGGTCTGGACTGCCAATTGCAGGTTCTTGTCGGCAAGGCTGCCCCAGGCGTACACAATGGTGTGCGTGCCTTCGGCGACTGTTACGTCAGCCGGACCGATGACCGGCGCGGTAGTTCCGGTCGCAGCCACGGAGGCCGAGATGGTGCCCGGGTCCAGGCTGAGGGTCTGCCCGTTGGGGTTGGCGAGGTTGGACACAACGGCAGCGCCGCCGGCGAGGACATCAACGGCGGGGGCGGCGGCGGTGTGCCGGACGGTCAGTTTGCCCTTGCCCGCCGCGATTTGGGACACGTCGTTGGTGAACAGGTTCGCGGCCGGCTTCCCTGCCGCGTCGAGGTTGGCCACGGCGGTGTAGTTGCCGCCCGCCTCCAGCGTCACCGTGACCGGCCCAATCACGGGAGCGGACGCGTCGGCCGCGTCGGAGGCGGTGATGGCGAGTTCATAGGCGCCCGCCGGCAGCGCCAGCGGTCCTGCCAGGGTGCCGGGGGTGAAATCGTCCAGGGTACGGTCGCCGTTGACCCAGACATCGACGGTGAGCCCGGGAACGCCATGCAGGACGGAAAGATGGGCGTCGCCGTCGGCGGCGTGGGCTGGCCCGGCGAGAGCTATTGCTGCTGCAATTGCCGCTGCGCCGGCCCCTGCTGTGAAAATGCTGCTGCGCATGTCCTTCTCCTTAATCGGCCCGGCTGGCGGGCGTTTTTTGCTTACACCCCTACTACCGGCGCAGCATCGGATTTGGATGCACTTGCATGGAAATTTCTTCAGGAAATTCTGTGGGCCAGGTGAAATACCCGGTCCACCGCTGGATCAGCTAGCTGGGATCAGCGGCCGGCGGGGCCGTACTGGCCCGGCGGACCAGCTCCGGCGTGACCACGGTGGAGCTGACGGCGGCGCCCGCCTCGATCTCCTTGAGCATGATGTCCATGCACCGCCGGCCGAGTTCCTCGAAGTCCTGCCGCACGGTGGTGAGCGGCGGGCTGAAGTACCCGGATTCCGGCTGGTCGTCGAACCCCACGACGGAAACGTCGTTGGGGACGCGGACGCCCGCCTCGTTGAACGCACGGAGGATACCCAGTGCCATCTGGTCGTTGCCCACAAAGAGCGCAGTGACGGTCCGCCCGGCTGCAAGCCGGCGGCCGATTTCGTAGCCGCTGCCGGCGCTCCAGTCACCTTCGACCAGCACGTCGTGCGGGAGCCCGGCATCTGCGAGGGCGGCCCGCCAGCCCTCGGCGCGGAGGGCGCCGTCGATCCAGTCAGCGGGGCCCGCCACGTGGCCGATCCTTTGATGTCCCTGCTCAATGAGGTGCCCGACGGCGAGCCCGGCGCCGTACTTCTGGTCCACCATGGCGCCGCTGACGGCTTCATTGCCCAGGGAGCCGACGGCGACAACGGGCACGCCTGGGTTGAATTCCTCGAGGATCTGCAGCGTCTCTGAATGGGGGACGAGCACCGCGATGCCATCCACCGACTGGTCCGTGAAGTGCCGCAGCGCGTCGAAGATGGCTTCCCGGCTGACGGAGCGGAGAGCGGCGATGCTGACGAAGTAGCCGGCGTCGCGTGCGGCCTGCTCCACGCCCAGCAGCGTGTTGGCCGGGCCGTACTGGGAGAGTTCGCTGCCGAGCACGCCGATGGTCTGCGAGCGCCGGGTCACCAGGCTGCGGGCTGCCGTGTTGCGCCTGTAACCGAGTTCGGCGATGGCTGCCTCCACCTTTTCCCGGGTGGCCTTGCTGACATTTGGGTGGTTGTTGATGACGCGCGAGACCGTCTGGTGCGAGACGCCCGCGAGCTCTGCCACGTCCTCAAGGCGCGGCAGCCGCCCGTTGCTGCTTTTCGACATGTACCCATTGTGCCCGTTGCCGGGCACGTCCTAAGCTCGTTCGCACATCCTGGCCGTGAAGGTAAGGATCCGCGGAGTAGCTTAGGTACGCCGGCCATGACGGCCAAAAAAAGTCCCCGGCATCCTGTTTCCAGGATGCCGGGGACGTGCCACTCTTCGGTGGAAGAGTGGGCCCTGTGGGGATCGAACCCACGACCCACGGATTAAAAGTCCGATGCTCTACCAACTGAGCTAAAGGCCCCAGCCGACCGTCAAAAGAGCCGATCAGCCCAGTCCATTTCTGAACGTTAATACTGTACCCCAGACCCGGGCCTGCTCCGGCACGCAGCCGCGCGCCGCCGTCGTACGCTTACGGCGCCGTTTCCGGCACTCCGTCCGGGCTCCCCGCCGGGCCCCCGGCGCCGGGGCCTTGCACTCGATTCCCTTTGGGCACAGGAGTAGCGTGGTGGCATGAGCGAGCAAACAGGACCCAGTCATTACGGCGGAGCCAACCGGCATCACAAGCCGAAGCCTTTCGCCCCCATCGACTTTGAGCCGTTTGCAGGAGGTCCGGACCCCGCGCGGGTCTCCGAGGCCGCGCACCTCGCCGCCCAGGCACTGGTGCGCCACGGACGCGACAGCGACGATCCCGTCATCACCGAACGGCTCGTCAAGCTCACGGATGAACAGGGCCTGGAAGCCATCGCGGAGATGTGGGCCGAAAGCCCTGCACGCTCGCTGCCCGGCGCCCTCTGGCGTCTTTATGCGCTGCGCGCGGCCACCGTCCAGGACCCCGAGCGGATTTCGGTTTACTTCCGTGCGGGCAAGGACACCGCGCAGGTCTCCCATGTGGTGGCCGGGGCTGCCGAACCCCCGGGTGCCGATGAAATGCGGACCATGGCTGACGCCATCCTCTCGGGAGCGTTCGACGGCGAGTTCGACGTTGCGCTGGAACGCTCCGCCGCGTTCTGCCGCGTGGTGGCGCTTGGCCAGGCAACCCTCGCCGACGGCGCCGAACACGGCAACGAAGCCCATGCGAGCAAGCTCACCCGCAACTCGCACCAGCTGGTCAAGACGGCCGAGGACCTCGAGCACGCAGCGAACGCCTGGCGGCTGGGAGAGCTGGACTGACCCCAGCAGGCCCGATCTGTCAATGTTGACTTGGGCCAGCCAACGTAGAACACTGAAACTGGTGCCGAGCCGCGAAACCCCCGGGCTTCAACATTTAGCCGCCTAGAGCGGCCTACCGCCGAGAGGCGTATCCGGTTCGGCACCATTTTTATGCCGTTTTTCAAGGCGCCCATAACCGCCCGGTAGAGTAATGGTCAGTTGCGGGCTGCGGTCAAGTCACAAAGCCGGCGTCCCCAGTCCAGTACATTCTCCGGAGACCGGTACCCACGTGAAGCTGCGCCTTTTTCCCCAGGAGCCCGCCGGGCTGAACCTCCTCTCGGAGATGGCACGCCAGATCGTCCTGGCAACCGCCACCCTCGCTGAAATCCTGGGTGTCCCCGCCGCCGAACACGGCAAACTCGTCGAGGACATGCACAACCACGAGGCCAAGTCCGCGGAGCTGCACTTTGCCCTGCTCACCCACATGCGCACCAGCTTTGTGAACCCCCTCCCCCGGGAGGACATGTACGCGCTGTCCCGGTACCTCAACGAGGCCATGGAGAAACTCGACGCCGCAGCGGAACTGGTGGCCCTGTACAAGCTGGAGCGCCTGCCCAAGCGGGCGGCGGACCAGCTGGAGATCATCAGCCGCCAGGCAGAACTGACGGTGGACGCCATGCGCCGGCTGAACAACCTTGATGACCTTGAGGACTACTGGATCGAGATCCTGCGGCTGGCCAAGCGCGCCGAACGCACCCACCGCGTCTGGGTGGCGGACATGATTTCGGACATGAAGTGGGCACAGTACTCCCGCAACCGGGACATCGCCAACCAGCTCGTGGAAGTCACCAAGGACATGCGCCGCATCGCCACCCAGGTGGGCAGCATCATCGTCAAGGAATCCTGAGTTGACCGCAGCCATCTTCACCGTGGTGGTCCTGCTGACTGCGGTCTTTGCCTTCCTCAACGGCTTCCGCGACGTCTCCACCTCGGTGGCCCTGGCAGTCCGCACCCGCGCCCTTACCCCCAGTGTGGCGGTGCTGCTGGCCGCGTTCTTCAACTTCCTCGGCGCGCTGCTCAGCGCCGGCCTCGCGGTGGCTGTGAGCCAGCACTGGATCACCCTGCCCAGCGGTGCCAACGGGCTCAGCATCCTGGTGGCAGGCCTCGCGAGCGCCTGCGCCTGGGGAATCCTGATGTGGTGGCGCGGGATGCCGTCCTCCTCCACCCATGCACTGGTGGGCGGGCTGGCCGGCGCCGGGCTGGCAAGCCTGGCGGTGGGCGGCGGCGCGGTGGGTGGCGCGGACCAGTCGCTCCTTCTCCAGGTGGTCCTGCCGCTGCTGCTCTCGCCGCTGGTTGCCTACAGCGGAGCCTTCCTGCTGGTCTATCCGGCCACATGGGCGGCACGCTACGCCCAGCCCAACGTGATCAACACACGCTTCCGCCGCAGCCAGGCCATCGCGGCCGGCGCCGTTGCCTTCGGCCACGGCCTGCAGGATGGCCAGCGGGTCAGCGCGGTGCTGCTGCTCGCACTGCTTGCCAGCGGCTATTCCGACGGCGGCACCATGCCGGTGTGGGTGGCGCTCCTCTCCGCGGTGATGATGGCAGCCGGAACCCTTTTCGGTGGCTGGCGCATCTCACACACGATCGGCTACAAAATCACCCGGATCGACCCGCTGCGGGGTTCGGTGGCGCAGATCTTCGGCGCGCTGATGCTGTTTGTCGGCGCCATCGGCCTGCACTGGCCGCTGTCAACCACCCATACGGTGACGGCCGGGGTCCTGGGAGCCGGCGAGAACCAGCACTTCTCCGTGACCAACCGGAAGCTGGTGATCCGGATCCTGGCGCTCTGGGTCCTGACACCGGCCGCAACGGCGGCCGCCGCATTTGTCCTGGCATTGGCCCTGTCACCGCTGGCACGCTTGTAGGCGCTAAGTGCAAGGAAGCCCCGGACCAATCGAACTGGTCCGGGGCTTCCTTGGTTGCGCTTAAAGCGGGATTTACCCGAAGCGGCCGGAGACGTAGTCTTCCGTGGCCTTGACGGTGGGGTTGCTGAAGATCGTGTGCGTATTGCCGAATTCGATCAGCTTGCCCGGCTTGCCCGTCCCCGCGATGTTGAAGAAGGCCGTCTTGTCCGAGACGCGGGCGGCCTGCTGCATGTTGTGGGTGACGATCACCACGGTGTACTGGTCCTTGAGCTCGTTGATGAGGTCCTCGATGGCCAGCGTGGAGATGGGGTCCAGGGCGGAGCACGGCTCATCCATCAGGATCACCTGCGGCTCCACGGCGATGGCGCGGGCGATGCACAGGCGCTGCTGCTGGCCGCCGGAGAGCCCGGAGCCGGGCTTCTCGAGCCGGTCTTTGACCTCGTTCCAGAGGTTGGCGCCCTGCAGTGAGCGCTCCACCAGGGCGTCGGCCTCGCCCTTGGAGATCTTCTTGTTGTTCAGCTTCACACCGGCCAGCACGTTGTCGCGGATGGACATGGTGGGGAACGGGTTGGGCCGCTGGAAAACCATGCCGATCTGGGAGCGCACCGTCACCGGGTCAACGCCGGGGCCGTAGAGGTTGTCCCCGTCCAGCAGGACCTCGCCTTCCACCCGGGCGCCCGGGAGGACCTCGTGCATTCGGTTCAGGGTCCGCAGGAACGTGGACTTTCCGCAGCCGGAGGGCCCGATGAACGCCGTGACGGACTTGGCTTCGATGTTGATGCTGACGTCTTCGACGGCCAGGAAATTGCCGTAGTAGACGTTCAGGTCCTTGACGTCGATGCGCTTAGACATGGTGTTCCTTCACTTGCTGGGGTACGGATTGAAGTTTGTCTTGGCCTAGCGGCCGGTCTTGGGGGCGAACACCCTGGCGATGAGCCGGGCGCCGAGGTTCAGCAGCATCACCAGCAGGATCAGCACCAGGGCGGCGCCCCAGGCCCGCTGCGAGGACGGGTCCGGGTTGGCCGGTGAGGTGGGGTTCAGGATCTGGGTGTAGATGAACGTGGGCAGCGAGGCCATCCAGCCGCCGAACACGTTGCCGTTGATGCTGGTGGCAAACCCGGCGGTCACCAGGATCGGTGCGGTCTCGCCGATCACGCGGGCGATGGCGAGGGTGACGCCGGACGCGATGCCGGAGATCGCCGTCGGGATGACCACTTTGAGGATGGTGCGCCACTTGCGCACGCCCAGGGCGTAGGCCGCCTCGCGCAGCTCGTTGGGCACGATCTTCAGCATTTCCTCGCTGGAACGCACCACCACCGGAATCATGAGGACGGAAAGCGCGACGGCGGCCACGGCACCGGTCTTGGTGCCCGGCCCCACCACGGCGAAGAAGAACGCTGCGGCGAAAAGGCCGGCCACGATGGACGGGATGCCGGTCATGACGTCCACGAAGAACGTGATGGCCCGGGCCAGCCGGCCGTCGTTGCCGTACTCCACGAGGTAGATGGCGGTGAGCAGGCCAACAGGCACGGAGATGAGGGTGGCCAGGATGGTGATCTGCACCGTGCCGAGCAGCGCGTGGTAGATGCCGCCCAGCACGGGGGCGCCTTCCTCCACGGCCTTGTTGTCGTAAACGCCGGTGACGCCGTTCATGGAGCTGCCCAGGAATCCGGGGGTGATGATCCCGGGGATGCCGTTGGCCAGCACAGTCCAGATGACGGAGATCAGGGGAAGCAGAGCCACCAGGAACGAACCCACCACCAGGCAGGTGGCCAGTTTGTCCTTCGCCTTGCGGGATCCTTCGACGGCGGCGCTCCAGCCCACGAGGCCGGCGGCGAACAGAATGGCGGAGACGATGCCCCAGCCGAAGGCGTTGAAGCCGATCAGGGCAAGGATGGCTGCGCCGGCAATGAGCGCAAGAGCCAGCACCACGTACGGCGCGTACTTCGGCAGCTGGCCTTTGGTGAGGGCCGAGCGCTTGCGGACCGGTGTCAGGGTGGAGGTCATTTAGTTGGCTCCCGAGAATTCTTTGTGCCGGGTGATGATCCAGCGGGCGATCATGTTCACGCCCAGGGTGATCACAAACAGGACCAGGCCTGCGGCGATGAGGGTGCTGACTTTCAGCCCGCTTGCTTCGGGGAAGTTCAGCGCGATTTCGGCGGCGATGGTCTGGTTGCCGGACTGGATCAGGCTGGCGGTCAGGGCGCCGGAGGACAGCACCAGGGCAACTGCCATGGTTTCGCCGAGGGCGCGGCCCAGGCCCAGCATGACAGCGCTGATGATGCCGGGGCGGCCGAAGGGCAACACGGCCATCTTGATCATTTCCCAGCGCGTGGCGCCCAGGGCCAGTGCCGCTTCCTCGTGAAGCTTGGGGGTCTGCAGGAAGATTTCGCGGCTCAGGGACGTGATGATGGGCAGGACCATGACGGACAGCACAATGCCGGCGGTGAGGATGGTCTTGCCGGTGGCGGACGCCGGTCCCTGGAAGATGGGCAGCCAGCCCATGTTGTCTGCCAGCCAGTTGTAGGCCGGTGAGATTTCCTTGGCCAGGAACGCGGCACCCCAGGCGCCATAGACCACGGAGGGGATGGCGGCCAGCAGGTCGATCACGTAGCCCAGCCCGGCTGCGAGCTGGCGCGGCGCGAAGTGCGAGATGAACAGGGCCACGCCGATGGCGATGGGCGTGGCGATCACCAGCGCGATGGCGGCGGCGATCAGGGTACCCACCACGATGGGCCAGATGTAGGCGAAGAATCCCTCGCCGCCCTGGATCTGGGCGGCCGGGGCGGTGAGCGCAGGGATAGCCTGCACCACAAGGAACAGGGCAACGCCGAACAGGACGGCAAGGATCAGGCACCCTGCTGCCAGGGTTGCTCCGGAAAAGATTTTGTCCCCGGCGCGGCCTGCGCCTTGGGAGCTTTTCAGGGAGGTGACGGTCATTCCCGACCCTTCGGTTGAGGTGGTGCTTGGGGAGCGTACAGCTTTGGGTTTGGAAAGCCGAGTACCCCGCCCCGCCTCTCGGCGTGGCGGGGACTCGTTCAGGCAGGTACTAGGACTTGACCTTGATGGATTCGATGGCCTTGGCGGCCTTCTCGGCCAGGGCCGAAGAGAGCGGCGCGGACTTGGCGGAGTCTGCGGCTGCCTGCTGGCCTTCCTCGGAGACGACGTAGTTTTCGAAGGCCTTGACCAGGTCTACGGTTTCCTGCTTGTCGTAGGTGGAGCAGACAACGTGGAAGGAAACCAGGACGATCGGGTAGGCGCCTTCGATGGTGGTCTTGCGGTCCAGCTTGATGGACAGATCGTTGGCGGAGCGGCCGTCAACGGCCTTTCCGGCGTCCACAGCCTTGGCGGCAGCGTCGGCGGAGATCTTGGTGAAGGACCCGCCAACCTTGATCTGGGCAACGCCGAGCTTGCCACTGACTGCAGAGTCATCGGCGTAGGTCACGGCACCGGGGGTGTCCGTGACGGTCTTGACCACACCAGAGGTTCCCTTGGCGTTTTCGCCCTGCAGGGATGCCGGCCAGATGCCGGCGGACTTGTCGGTCCAGACCTCGGGAGCAGCTGCTGCCAGGTAGTCAGTGAAGTTGGTGGTGGTGCCGGAATCGTCAGAACGGTTCACCGGGGTGACCTTCAGGTCCGG
This sequence comes from Arthrobacter sp., assembly GCA_035254945.1. GTDB lineage: Bacteria > Actinomycetota > Actinomycetes > Actinomycetales > Micrococcaceae > Arthrobacter. Next base: position 18,253 of record DATFAE010000071.1, read on the forward strand.
GAGGGTGACGCCGTCGTTCAATGCGGCGATGGCGGGATCGTTCCAGGTGGCGATCTCGCCACGGAAGATCTTGGCCACGGTGGCAGCGTCGAGCTTGAGTTCGGTGATGCCCGGGAGGTTGAAGGCAATGGCGATCGGGGAAATGTACACCGGGATGTTCAGCGCGCCGTCAGGGCCGCAGACGGTCTGGGAAGAAGCGTATTCTTCATCCTTCAGGTAAGCGTCCGAGCCGCCGAACTGGGCCGAACCGTCCAGGAGCGCCTTGCGGCCTGCCCCGGAGCCATCCGGGGAGTACTGCACAGTTGCACCCTGGTTGGCGGCAGCGAATGCGGTCTTCCAGGCATCCATGGCCGCGCCCTGCGCAGAGGAGCCGATGCCGGTGAGGGTGCCGGTGACCTTGGGGCCAGCGGAAGTCTGGTTGCCAGCAGGCGCAGCGCCCGTGACGTTGTCTGAACCGCAGGCGGTCAGCGCGAGAGCGCCGGCTGCGATAACAGCGATAGCCGCGTGGCGGCCGAAGCGGAGAGCCTTCACTAGATGTACCCCTTCCAGGGTTTCTCAGTTGCGGACAGGGCGGAGACCCCTGCAGCGCGATGCGTACGTTGTGTACCTTCATCGAAGTTAGGGGCCGCAGGTAACGGGATGGGCTGTCCAAAGTGAACGGAAAATTAACGACGGCCGGATATTGGCTTACATGTGCAGCGTCACCATTGCGCTGATCACATGTCCGGCCGTAGTGCGCTGCCGGTGAATAGACTTGAACGCATGGCCATTCCAGCGGGACTCTCAGCAAGCGGGCGTTTCCTGCGCGGCCGCTTCCGCACGGGCCTGATCCGCAGCCGTAATTCCCTGTTCCCCGCCATCCAGATGACCGGGTGTGCCGTGGGGGCGTATGCGTTTGCCGAGTACATCCTGGGTCATTCGGGCCCGCTCTTCGCTGCCACCTCGTCGCTGATAGCTTTGGGCTTCTCGCGGGAACCGCGGCTGCGCCGGGTGGTGGAAGTGGGGCTGGGCTGCACCATCGGCATCGCGGTGGGTGACCTGCTCCTGCACTGGCTGGGCGGTGAGATCTGGGTGGCCGCCGTCGTACTTCTGACCTCCATCCTGCTGGCCCGCTTCCTGGACAGCGGCAACATCTTCACCACGCAGCTGGGGCTCCAGTCGCTGCTGGTGGTGCTGCTGCCGGCACCGGCAGGAGGGCCGTTCACGCGGAGCATCGACGCCATTGTCGGCGGGCTGTTCGCCCTGCTGGTGACCATCCTGGTGCCCAAGGATCCGCGCCGCGAGCCGCGCAAGGACGTCCAGAAGCTGCTCCACGAACTTGCCGAAGTACTGCGGGAATGTGCAACAGCCCTCACCAACAGCGACTCGACACAGGCGTGGCACGCGCTGATTCGCGGCCGGAACTGCCAGCCATTGGTGGACGCGATGCGCCATTCCCTGCGCGCATCCGGCGAGGTGGCCACGCTCGCGCCGGCCTACCGCCGTCACCGCGACGAATTGGACCGGCTGAAGCAGTCGCTGGACTTCATCGACCTTGCCCTGCGCAACAGCCGGGTTTTCGCGCGCCGGCTGACCAGCGCCATCAACCATGCCGCCCTGTCCGATGAGGCAACCGACAACATCGCCGGGGTGCTGCAGGACACCGCTGCCGCCATTGACGAGCTGTCGCTCGGCCTCGCGGAAACGCACGACGGCGTCCGGCGCGCCCACCTGCGGACGGCCCGGCAGGACCTGAGTGAGATTGCGCTGCGGCTGCACCCCAAGCTGCTGGAGGTGCAGCGGCTGGAGGGCGAGACCGTGGTGATGCTGTTCCGGCCGCTGATGGTGGACCTGCTGGAGGCCACGGGGATGGATTCCCGTGAAGCACGGGACGTCCTGCCAGGACTGTAGCCGCCGGGCGGGCCGGGCGCGGCCATGGATGTCTGTGGCCGCCACTAGGGTGGAACCCATGGCTACAAAGACTTCCCGGGCGTCCAAGGCGCCCGCCTACAAGTGCGCCGAATGCGGCTGGACCACCGTCAAGTGGGTGGGACGCTGCGGCGAGTGCCAGGCGTGGGGCACCGTTGAGGAAACCGGTACCGCGGTGGCGCGCACGACGGCGGCAACCACAGTCCTGGAGCCCGCCCGCCGGATTGCCGAGGTGGACGCCACCACCGCGGCGTTCCTGCCCACCGGCGTGGATGAGCTGGACCGGGTGCTGGGTGGCGGACTGGTCCCCGGTGCCGTGATCCTGCTGGCCGGTGAGCCCGGCGTCGGCAAGTCCACGCTGCTGCTTGACGTCGCCGCCAAGTTTGCCCGCACAGCCCAGGACGTCCTCTACGTCACGGGCGAGGAATCCGCCGCGCAGGTGAAGCTGCGCGCCGAACGGATCGACGCCGTCGCGGATTCCCTTTATCTGTCCGCCGAGACGGACCTGGGGCAGGCGCTGGGCCAGGTGGAGAAGATCGAGCCGCGGCTGCTGATCGTGGACTCGGTGCAGACCCTCAGCAGCGCGGACGTGGACGGCAGCGCCGGCGGAGTTTCGCAGGTGCGCGAAGTCGCGGCCTCCATCATCGCGGCTGCCAAGCGGCGCAACATGACCACCTTGCTGGTGGGCCATGTGACCAAGGACGGTTCCATCGCCGGGCCGCGGCTGCTGGAGCATCTGGTGGATGTGGTGTGCCAGTTCGAAGGCGAGCGCCATTCCCGGCTCCGGCTGCTGCGGGCGGTGAAGAACCGGTACGGCCCCACGGATGATGTTGGCTGCTTCGACCTGAACGAGGACGGCATCCAGGGGCTGGCTGATCCCAGTGGACTCTTTGTCAGCCGAACCAAGGAGCCCGTCTCCGGCACCTGCATCACGGTGACCATGGAGGGCAGGCGGCCGCTGCTGGCCGAGGTGCAGTCCCTGCTGGCCGAGAGCCCCAACTCCCAGCCCCGCCGTGCCACCAGCGGCCTGGACAGCTCCCGCGTGTCCATGCTGCTGGCCGTCCTGCAGCAGCGGGCAGGATGCCTGCTGCACAAGGACGACTCCTATGTGGCCACGGTGGGCGGGGTGAAGCTCAGCGAACCCGCCACAGACCTCGCCGTGGCGCTGGCCGTTGCCTCGGCGAAGGCGCGGAAGCCCCTGCCCATCCGGCTGATCGCTTTCGGCGAGGTGGGCCTGGCCGGTGAGGTCCGGCCCGTGCCCGGCATCAACCAGCGGATCCAGGAAGCCCACCGCCTGGGGTTCACGCACGCCGTCGTGCCGGCAAGCCACAACGGCCCGGGACCTGTCCCGGCAGGCTTCTCCGTTCGCGAGGTGGAGCATCTGACCGAGGCGCTGAGCCTGCTGATCGGGTAGGTCCCATCCCCTGCCCCCTATCGCCACGGACGCACCGCCGGAAGCCGCCGTCGAAACCTGCGACTTCAACACGTACTGACTGCGCTCCGGGGAGACCTGGCGCTAGGCTGGCCACAGGACCTTCAGGCAGCCGGAGGTTTTCATCGCTGCGCCTGGGGGGCCGGAGTGACTTATCGAATACAAACAGGCGGATCCGCAAGCGACACGCAACCTGCAGAAGGGAATCTTCTAACCGGGAAGATTGACACGATATTCGGCGGCCTGGGCGCCCGTGGGCGGGTGGTGCTGAGCCAGCTTCCCCTCACAATCACAGTGGTGCTCGTTGTGGTTGCCGCCGCATTCTTCAGCCCAGCAACCCTCATGGACGACCGCTTCAGGCTTGCCCTGCTGGCGCATACGGCTATTTTCGCCGCCTGCCTCGTGATTCCCTGGGGCAGGCTGCCGGCCGGCGCGTTCGCGGTGATTCCGGTAGTGGATTGCCTTGCAATCGGCTTTACGCGCGAAGCCGGAGGGCCCAGCTTTAGCGTATTAAGCCTGATGCTGGTCTTCCCGGTGATCTGGCTGTCGGTGGGCCGGCAACGCGGAAGGGTTGTCCTGGCCATTCTGGGGGCCTCACTCAGCACTGTCGTCCCCGCCGCAGTCCTGGGCTCAGTGCCCACTCAAGGTTCCATGATCCGGACCATTTTCCTGCCACTCGTGATGACCGCCATCGCAGTGTCCGCGCATGTCGTCGCCGGAACGCTCCATCGCCAGCGCAAAGCCTTGCTGATGAAAGACCAGGCCCTGGCCGAAACACTCGCCGAAAGCGTGGACCGGGAGCGGCTCCTCGACGCCGTCCTGGGTGCGGTGGGAGTGGGGGTCTGGGTGGTTGACCAGGAAGGGAACAACGTGCTGACCAACCAGGCTATCCGCTCTGATCCCGCACTTGACCGCCTGGCTGAGTCTGATCCCCGGGCCCGCGTGCTGCAGGGCGACCGGGCTACGCCGGTGGCGCCGGGGATGCTTCCGGTCACCCGGGTCAGCCGGGGTGACATGTTCACTGATGAGCTGCTGTGGGCCGGTGACAAGGAAGGAGAGCGTGCGTATTCGGTGAGTGCGCATGCCATCCGTTCCAAGGACGGCATCAGCGGAGGAAGTGTTATTACGTTCGTTGACGTGACGGCCCTGATCACCGCATTGGCAGCCAAGGACGACTTCGTCGGCACCGTTTCCCATGAACTCCGGACACCGCTCACGTCAATCCTCGGCTACCTGGAACTCGTCCTGGACGAGCCAGGCCACGAAGGCATCGAGGCTGAACTGCAGGTGGTGCACCGCAATGCGACCCACCTGCTGGGCCTCGTGAACGATCTGATTGCCGTGGCTTCTGAGCGGGTTGATCTCTCGCTCCAGGAGGCGGACCTCGCACGCCTCCTGGCCGACGTCGTCGATGCCACGATCCCCCAGGCGGCCAACAGGGGCCTTGAGCTGGTCCTTGAGACCGAGCAGCCGCTGACGGCCCGGATGGACACCGCCCGGATCCGCCAGGTGGTAGGCAACCTGCTCTCAAACGCGATCAAATACTCCCCCGACGGCGGCCGCATCACCGCACGGGCGCACAGGGCCGGAACGGACCTCGTCTGCTCGATCACGGACCCGGGGATCGGCATGAGCGCCGAAGACCAGGAGCAGGCGTTCACGAAGTTTTTCCGCTCCTCACGGTCCCGCGAAACGGCCATTCCCGGGGCCGGTCTGGGACTGCCCATCAGCAAGACCATCATCGAGGGCCACGGCGGTTCCCTGAGCCTCACCAGCGCCCCGGGCGCGGGCACCACGGCGACGTTTGTGCTGCCGGGCAGCCTGACCGGTGCACGCGGCCCTGAGGCCGGGGCGTTCAGCTCCCGGTAATCACCAGCGCGACGCTGTGGCCGCCGAAGCCGAAGGCGTTCACCAGGCCGGCAGGGGCGGTGCCGGGCGCGAGCGTGTGGGCGTTGTCGGTGACGATGTTGAGGTCCACCTCCGGATCCAGCGCCTCCACGTTCAGGGTCCCCGGGAGCTGCCCGGTCTGCAGGGCCTGGACCACCACAACGGCGGCGAGCGCGCCTGCCCCGCCGAGCAGGTGCCCGGTGTGGCCCTTGGTGGAGGTCACGGGCACGTCCGCACCAAAAATGGCCGTGATGGCCTGGGCTTCGAGCCGGTCCCCCACCGGGGTTGAGGTGGCGTGGGCGTGGACAAAGCCGATATCCGTTGCCTGTATCCCGGCCGAGGCCAGGGCTTTCTGCATGACCCTGCGCTGCATGTCCGGGTCAGCCGCCACGATGTCGTTCGCATCAGAGGTCACCGATCCGCCGGCGACTTCGGCCAGGACGGCGGCGCCGCGTGCCCGGGCATGCGCTTCGCTCTCCAGCACCACAATGGCGGCACCCTCAGCCAGGACAAAGCCGTCGCGGCCGCCGTCGAACGGGCGCGACGCGCGCTGGGGTTCGCCGCTGCGCGTGGAGAGGGCCCGGATCTGGGAGAACCCGGTGATCACGAGGTCGTTCACCGAAGCATCCACCCCACCGGCAATGACGACGTCGGCCGCCCCGGACCGGATCATTTCGGCGCCCTGGACGATGGCCTCGGCGCCGGACGCGCAGGCGCTGACGGGTGTACGGGCTCCGCCGCGGGCACCCAGGTCGATGGAAACCCAGGCCGCGGGGCCGTTGACCATCAGCCGGGTGAGCGTGTGCGGTGAAACGCGGCGCGGTCCGCCGCTGGCCAGTGCCCTGTCCTGCTCAATCGTTGAACCGAGGCCGCCGTACGCAGAGCCGATCACTACGGCGAACCGATCGGGGTCGACGTCGGGTGCTCCCGCCTGCTGCCAGGCTTCCCGCGCAGCCACCAGGGCAAGCTGTCCGCACCGGTCCATCCGCTTCATCTCGCGCGTGGTCAGGTGACCGGTGAGGTCTGCGGTGACCCTGCCCGCGATCCGGACGGGCAGCTGCTCAGCCCACTCCTCGTCCAGGGGCGCGATCCCGGAGCGGCCGGCAAGCAGCGCTTCCCAGGTCTGCCCAACGTTGGACCCCAGGGGGTTGATCGTGCCGGCGCCCGTGATGAGGGCGCGTGGTTGGACTGCAGACATCTGGGTACCTGGCTTTCGGGTTATTCAGGGGACGCGGGTGGGCCTGGCTGCGCAGGTTTCCCGGAACTGCTATTTTGCGGGGTTGTGCGTCCCGATCGGCACCAGCGTGAGGTCCGGATGGTTCTTCTCGATCCGGCGCAGGGCCCAGACGTCGTTGAACAGGGCGAGGTATTCGCCGTCGGACCGCAGCAGCACCTCGGCGCCCGGCACGTTGGCCAGCGCCGGCATGGCATCCGCCGTCGAAATCCTGGCCATGGAGTACTGCAGGCGTTCCAGCCGCATGGGGGCGTTGAAGTCGTGCGCCATGCGGTCCTCCACCACCTCGAACTGCATGGGTCCGACGGCGGCAAGCACCGGCGCCTGGTCGCCGCGGACGTCGGAGCGGAGCACCTGGATGACGCCCTCGTGCTCGAGCTGCTCTATGCCTCGGCGGAACTGCTTGAACTTGCTGGGGTCCTTGGAGCGGGCCACCTGGAAGTGTTCCGGCGCAAAGAGCGGGATGGCCGGGTACTCCACCGCGTCCTCGAGGAACAGGCTGTCGCCCACCCGAAGCGAGGACGCGTTGACCAGGCCCACGACGTCGCCGGGGTAGGCCTCGTCGATGACCTCGCGTTCACGGCCGAACACCTGCTGGGCGTACTTGGTGGCGAAGGACTTTCCGGTCCGGGTCTGGGTGACCACCATGCCGCGTTCGAAGACGCCGGAGCAGACGCGGATGAAGGCAACGTGGTCCCGGTGGGCCTTGTTCATGCCTGCCTGGACCTTGAAGACAAAGCCGGAGAATGGTGACTCGACGGCGCGCGGGCTGCCGTCAACGTCCGGGCGGGGCGCCGCGGGCGGGGCGAAGTCCACCAGGGCATCCAGGAGTTCCTTGACACCGAAGTTCAGTGCAGCGGAGCTGAACAGGATGGGGGTGGCGGTGCCCGCGTGGAAGGCGTCAACGTCGAACTCGAGGTTGGAGTCGATCACCAGGCCGGCTTCGTCCACGGCGTCGGACCAGTTGCTGCCCTGCGTCTCGGCGGCCTCTTCAGGCGTGAAGTATTCGGTGAGGGCGATGTTGGCGCCGGCGTTGTTCCGCTGGAAGCGGGCGAAGCGGTCGTTGCGGAGGTCCCAGACGCCGCGGAAGTCGCCGGAGATGCCCACGGCCCAGGTCAGCGGCATCGGCTGAAGCCCGGTCCGCTCGGTGATCTCGTCCATCAGCGCCAGGGCGTCCAGGCCGGGCCGGTCCCACTTGTTGATCACGGTGATGATGGGCAGGTTGCGCTGCTTGCAGACCTCGAACAGCTTCATGGTCTGCGTTTCCAGGCCCTTGGCGGCGTCCACCAGCATCACGGCGCAGTCGACGGCGGCCAGGACGCGGTAGGTGTCCTCGGAGAAGTCCGCGTGGCCGGGGGTGTCCAGCAGGTTGATGACGGTGTCCCGGTAGGAGAACTGGAGCGCGGCGGAGCTGATGGAGATGCCGCGGTCCTTTTCCATCTGCATCCAGTCCGAGACCGTTTCCTTGCGGTTGGCCTTGCCGCTGGAGGCACCGGCCGTGCCGATCACCTTCGCGTGCAGCGCCAGCGCCTCGGTCAGCGTCGACTTTCCGGCGTCAGGGTGTGAAATAACAGCAAAGGTCCGACGCCGGGCCGCCTGTTTGTGAATCTCGTGGACCCGGGCGGGGCTAAGGACATCTTGGGACACGGTGCTACTTTCGCTGCGGTGGGGATAACCCTTGGCGCTTGACGGGACTTCGCTGGACGGGGAAAGGGGTTGGCTGAGCGCCAATGTCCAAGTTTATCGCAGCGGCAGCCCGGCACCGAAGGTGGCCGCTTAACGCCGACGAAACCGGCAGTTCAAGACGGCGAAACCCGGTCCCGCTACCGTAGCCGCATGATGGGCAGCCTTTTCTTCGATCCCTTTGCGAGTCCGCCGTCGATACCGGGGGCGTTACAGGGCAGCAGGCCCTCGCCGGCAGGCGTTCAGCGGAGCGCGGGCGCAGTGGAAGAGCGGCCCCCGCGCCGGTCCGTTGCGGCCGTTGACGAG
>DATFAE010000072.1:0-1979 GCA_035254945.1 Arthrobacter sp.
TGCGGCTTCTCCTGTGCGGAGTCCGGGATAACCAGGCCGGAAGCCGTGGTCTGCTCGGCTTCGAGCGGGCGGACAACAATACGATCCTCAAGAGGCTTAATAGAGACCGACACTCGGACCTCTCCTTCTACGTCAGCAAAATTCATGGACAGTTGAGCTGCTTCGCCGTGGCTGGCAAACCGTCGTCGCGGTGCCGGCAGCAGCCTGGCTGGCAGCTCTTCATGTGTTAGCACCCTCCTAGGGAGAGTGCTAATGATGACTCTATGTACTCGTTAGCACTCGGTCAAGGCGAGTGCCAGAATTTTGCCCCGGGTGAACAGGATCAGCGCCCGGCGAGGTCGTCGAAATCGACGTCCTCGTCACCTTCGTTGCCCTCATCAGTGCTGGTGCCCCGCCGAAGGTACAAGATGACGGCGCCGGCTGCAGCGGCCAGCAGCGAAACCACCAGGAGGATGATGCCGCCAAGCCGGGCCCCGGAGTAGAGGTCCCTGATCTGGCGTGCCTCCTCGGTGGCGTCCTGGATGTCCTTGCCGCCCACGGAGTACACCGTGGCGTTGAAGGTGTCCAGGAAGAAGATGATCACCAGCAGGGCGGTGCAGACCACAGCCACGGCAGCCCCCGCAATCAGCGCGGGACGGGCGAACTTCACCAGGCCCGGGGTGTTCGGGTGGGGCTGTTCGGACGGCTGTAGGCCTGCGCGCTCTTCCATGCCTTCAACCCTATCGGCATCCCGCCGTGGCGCTCCTCCACTACGCTTGAACCCATGGCTCAAGCACCGCAGGACCAGATCGCACCACTGCTCACGAGCGAAGGCTGGGACCTTCTGGCGTCCCTCGGACCCTACCGCGAGGACACGTCGTTCGAGCTGAATTCATCGCTTCGCAAGGCCGGCCACTCCCCCGCTTTGGTATCCGCTGTCCTCACCCAGTCCAGGCTGCGCACCAAGGCTGAAGCCAAATTCGGCGAGTTCGCCCGGAGCATGCTTTTCACGCAGGCCGGCCTGGAGCAGGCCACCCGGCTGAACGTTGCCGCCCGGCACGCCGAACGTTTCGCGCAGGCCGGCATCAGCCATGTTGCCGACCTTGGCTGCGGGCTGGCCGCCGACTCGTTGGCGCTCGCCTCGATGGACATCACCGTCACGGCCGTAGAGATGGACGAGACCACGGCTGCCTGCGCCACAGTGAACCTGATCCCGTTCCCCAACGCCACGGTGGTCCACTCCGACGCGACGTCGGTCCCGCTGGACGGGATCGACGGCGTCTGGCTGGACCCCGCACGCCGGGTCACCTCAACGTCCGGGACCAGGCGCATCTGGGATCCCGAGGCCTTCTCCCCGCCACTGTCGTTCGTGGAGTCGCTGGCCGCGTCCGGCCGCGCGGTCGGCGTCAAGATGGGCCCCGGGATGCCGCACGAATCGGTGCCGGCGGACTGTGAGGCGCAGTGGGTCTCCGTGGGCGGTGACGTCACCGAGGTGACGCTGTGGTTCAACGCGGTCCGCAGGCCGGGGATCCGGCGGGCCGCACTGCTTTTGGGCCCGCAGGGTGCCGCCGAGATCACCAGCGCCGAGGATTTCGACGGCGGCCCGGCGGCGCCCGTGGGCCCGGTGGAGGGCTACCTGTACGAGCCCGACGGCGCGGTGATCCGCGCAGGGCTGGTGGCCGACGTCGCCCTTCAACTGGGCGGGCACCTGGTGGACGAGCACATCGCCTACATCTGCGCGCCGGACCTGGTGGACACGCCCTATGCCAAGGCCTACAAGGTCCTGGAGGTCATGCCGTACAACGTCAAGGCGCTCAAGGCCTGGGTCAAGGACCAGGGCATCGGCGTGCTGGACATCAAGAAGCGCGGCATCTCCGTCACGCCGGAGGAACTGCGGAAACAGCTGCTCCCCGGAGGCAAGGCCAAGGCCGGAAACAAGACGGCCACCCTGGTCCTGACCCGCATCGGGGAAGACCGGGTGGCCATCGCTGTGGAACCCG
>DATFAE010000073.1:0-2360 GCA_035254945.1 Arthrobacter sp.
CACCAAGCTCCCCAGCCTGGGCCACACCAGCTACGACTACCTCAAGCAGACCTTCGCCCTGCAGGCCGAGGGCCTCATCGACGGGGGAGCGGACGCCTTCCTCATCGAAACCAGCCAGGACCTCCTGCAGACCAAAGCCGCGGTCAACGGCTGCAAGCAGGCCATCGTCACCCGCGGCGTCCGGCTCCCCATCTTCGTCGAGGTGACCGTCGAAACCACGGGAACCATGCTGATGGGATCCGAGATCGGCGCCGCGCTGACCGCCCTGGAGCCGCTCGGCGTCGACGCCATCGGCCTGAACTGCGCCACCGGGCCGGACGAGATGAGCGAGCACCTGCGCCACCTCTCCAAGCAGTCCTCCGTGGCCATCGCCTGCATGCCCAACGCCGGCCTCCCCGTCCTCGGCCCCAACGGCGCGCACTACCCGCTCTCACCCAGCGAACTCGCCACCGCGCATGAGCAGTTCGTGCGGGAATTCGGCCTGGGCCTCGTGGGCGGCTGCTGCGGTACGACGCCGGAGCACATGGCCGCCGTCGTCGAACGCCTTGCGCCCTTCCGCAACCCGGAGACGAAAGCCGCCAGCGGAAACGGCACCGCCCGCACGCCCACCGAACGGGAAGCCGGCATCGCCTCCCTCTACCACCACGTGAACTTCGACCAGGAGTCCGCGTACCTCGCCATCGGTGAGCGCACCAACGCGAACGGTTCCAAGGCGTTCCGCCAGGCGATGCTGGAAGAGCGCTGGGACGACTGCGTCGACATCGCCCGCGAGCAGGTCCGCGTGGGCGCGCACCTGCTGGACGTCTGCATCGACTATGTGGGGCGCGACGGCGTGGCCGACATCAAGGAGGTCGTCTCACGTTTCGCGTCGGCCTCCACCCTCCCGCTCGTCATCGACTCCACCGAACCTCCCGTCCTGCAGGCCGGGCTCGAACTCATCGGCGGCCGCCCGGTGGTCAACTCCGTCAACTACGAGGACGGCGACGGCCCCAACAGCCGCTTCGCCCGCATCATGCCGCTGGTGAAGGAACACGGCACCGCCGTGATCGCCCTGACCATCGACGAACAGGGCCAGGCCCGCACCACCGAGGGCAAGGTGGCCATCGCCTCCCGCCTCGTTGACGCCCTGGTGGGCGAATGGGGGATGCGCGTCGAGGACATCATCGTCGACGCGCTGACCTTCCCCGTCGCCACCGGCCAGGAAGAAACCCGCCGGGACGGCATCGAAACGATCGAGGCGATCCGCCAGATCACCACCAAGTATCCCGGCATCAACACCACGCTCGGTGTTTCCAACGTCTCCTTCGGCCTGAACCCGGCAGCGCGTATGGTGCTGAACTCCGTGTTCCTGCACGAGGCCGTGCAGGCCGGCCTGTCCAGCGGCATCATCGACGCCGCCAAGATCGTCCCGCTCGCCTCCCTCCCGGAGGAGCAGCGCAAGGTGGCGCTGGACCTCGTCTATGACCGCCGCGAGTACGACGCCGACGGCAACGTCACGTACGATCCCCTGGCCATCATGCTGGACCTGTTTGCCGGCGTCGACACCGCAGCGCTCAAGGACCAGCGCGCGGCGGAACTTGCGGCGCTGCCCACCGGCGAACGCCTGCAGCGGCGCATCATCGATGGCGAAGGCAAGGGCCTGGAAGCTGACCTGGACCTCGCCCGCAGCGAAGGCATGACCCCGCTCGGCATCATCAACGACCAGCTGCTCGAAGGCATGAAGGTGGTGGGTGAGCGCTTCGGCGCCGGCGAGATGCAGCTGCCATTCGTGCTGCAGTCCGCCGAGGTCATGAAGAACGCGGTGGCCCTGCTTGAGCCGCACATGGAGAAGTCCGATTCCTCGGGCAAGGGCACCATGGTGATCGCCACAGTGCGCGGCGACGTGCATGACATCGGCAAGAACCTGGTGGACATCATCCTCACCAACAACGGCTACAAAGTGGTCAACATCGGCATCAAGCAGGGCATCGCCGAGATCATGGCCGCAGCCGAGGAGCACAATGCCGACGTGATCGGCATGTCCGGCCTGCTGGTGAAGTCCACCGTGGTGATGAAGGAAAACCTCGCCGAACTCCAGTCCCGGGGCCTCGCGAAGAAGTGGCCCATCATCCTCGGCGGCGCCGCCCTGACCCGCGCCTACGTGGAACAGGACCTGGCCGAGCAGTTCGAAGGCACCGTCCGGTACGCCAAGGACGCCTTTGAGGGCCTGGCGCTTATGGAACCGCTGGTGCAGGTGGCCCGTGGCGCCGACCCGGACGCCGTCGGCCTTCCGCCGCTGAAGAAGCGGATCCACAAGGGCGGGGCGAAGTTCACGGTGACCGAACCGGAGGCCATGCGCGGCCGGTCCGACGTCGCCGCCG
>DATFAE010000074.1:0-6293 GCA_035254945.1 Arthrobacter sp.
CCCATGATGCCGGCCACCTGTTCGATGGAAAGATCGGCCACCACCCGCAGGGCCAGGACTTCGCGGTGGTCCACGGACAGGCCGTCCAGCAGGTGGGCTGCGCTGCCGCCGGCGTGGCCCAGGGCGTGGTCTTCCGCCGAAGCGGTGCTGCGGCTGTCCTGCAGGGGGTCGTACGGAGTGAAGTCGGGCCTGCGCTCCACCCGCCTGTAGTAATCCACCATCCGGGCGTGGGCAATCGAAAAAACCAGTGATTTTGCGCCCTGCAGCCCGCCGGTCAACTCGCCGACTTTGGGGTAGAACGCCAGGAAGACATCCTGGGTGACAGCTTCGGGATCATCCACGCCGCGGGCTTTGAGGTAGCCCAGCACAGCGCCGGAAAGGGTGCGGTAGACAGCGCCGAAGAGCACGGCCGGATCAGCACCGGCTGTGTCTTCGAATATCCCGATATTTTCTTCGGCCAAAGTGTCTTGCACCAGTGGCTCCTCCATCCCGGGCGGTGGACCAAAACATCCCGGTTTCCGGAGCGGACGGTTCCGCTGCCTCTGTGGACTGCCGTTTGAACGGCGTCCCGGACTGCGGGAAACGCGGCCCGAAGGAGGCGTTTCCCGCAGTCCAGACTAGCCGACGGGTCCTAGCGGGCCGAAACGGCGGGGGCGTCCACGACGTTGCCGGGCACAGCCGGAACAGCCGGTACGGCGGGAACGGCGTGCTCGCCGTCGGCGCCCGGAACGGCAGGCACAGCAGGCACGGCGGGAAGCTCGGGACGCTCAGCCTTGACGGCGGCGGAACCCTCGGCGGCAGCGTCGGCGTCAGCGGAAGCAGCACCCTGCGCGATGACGTCTGCGCAGAAGGATTCAACGTTGGTTTCGCCGTCGGCAGCGATGACCAGCGAGGAGAATCCTTCGGAGCCCTCGTTGAGTCCGCCGTTGGTGAAGGCGGTGCAGAGACCGAATGCTGCGGCGCCGGCGGCGTCCACTGCGGTGCCTGCTGCGGCCGAGGCCTTAGCCTCAGCGGCAACCTCGTCGCCGGACACGGCTGCTTCGCCGGTCACTGCTGCATCGCCGGCAGCGTCAGCCTCTGCGGACTCAACGGCGTCGGCGGCCACCTGCGGGGCGGGGGCGCCGAGCAGTTCGTGGGCGGTCTGCTGTGCTTCAGCCGGGAGGGCGCCGGTTGCAGCGGCTACCCCGGTTCCACCGACGGCCAAGGTGCCCGCGGCCAGCACTCCGGCTGCGACTTTGCTGGTGGCAAGAACAGTGAACAGCGACATATAAGTAACTCCAAAACCTAGAGAACAATTCAGATCAGGTTCCGTGGGGAACCCATCACCCCCTACATCGCTGCCCGGACCGGAAAGGTTACGGCGGCCCCGAAACTCGCGGGGCCAAACCAAACCCGCCGGACCCGGCCCGGGACTGCGGCGAGGTAGCTACGCGTCGACCATCTCGTCGTCGTCGGCCTCTTCAAACTCGACGGCGGCGACGATTTCCTGGGTTTCGGGGCTGATCATGAAGGCTTCGTCGTCGTCTTCGACCATGATGAAGTCGCCGTGGTCCGTGCTGAAGTGCCAGGCCAGCGTCTTCTCGCCCTGGTGCAGGTAGTTGGGGTCGCCCATGGTGATCTTCTGCAGGGCGTAGCCAGCGATGTTGCACAGCTCGCGGATGATGATTTCGAAGTCCGGCGCATCCTCCAGCGCCTCGGCGTCGGCCTTGGCCTGGCGCTCGGCGAGGTTGGGGATGAGGGCAACGAGCCGCTCAATGTGGGCTGTAAGTTCCTCGTCCTCCAGGACCAGCAGCCCGTCCTGCGCGCGGAGCCAGGCGGCGTTCAGGGCAGTGATGTTCTCCGTTTCCAGGAGCTCCTCGAACTCGCCGTCGAGCTCTTCCAGGGCGCGCACCCCTTCGGTGGGCTCCTCGTCGTCGTCCAGGGCGCCGTCGAGGTAGCGCTCAACGTCCTCCTCGGAGAGGGCATCGAACGCCTCGACGGTCCGGTTGAAGAGGTCCAGATGGGAGGCGGCACCCATGCTGGCCATGCCTTCGCGGACTAGCGTGTCCGTTTCGTCCCGGTCCAGTGAGGTGAAGACGTACTGCGCAAAGCCGCCTTCGAGGGACTGGGTGAGGTAGAAGTCCACATAGTAGCTGCGGATGGCCACGGGTGAGATTTCCTCAGTGTGGAGCAGTTCCCGGTGCATGGCATCAACCACCAGGACGTTGGCGTCCACAACCTCCTCGTCGGTTCCTTCGATGCTGCCGGTGGTCAGAACGACGGGCTGCTGGCTCGCGGTCATGGTTATCCTCACGGTTGAAAGCGGGTGGTGCTCGGAACACTTTTCACGCTACGTGGACGGGGTGGGCGCCCGGTTGAGGCCCAAGTGAACGTCAGGCGAAGTTTGGGCGCCCCTTTCTGCGAACTAAGATGGATCAGATAACCATCGATCGGACACGGGTCCACCGTGGCCAGCTGAAAGTAGCGCGCACCATGCCATCCCAACCGGACGAGAGTGCGGCACTGGCAATACAGACACCCGCCATCAACGACCGCTCCCTCGCGGCCGGGCTGGCGTATGCCATGGGCAGCCGGGTTTCCGGCATTTCCTTCGACGCCGCCACCGGGCTGATGCTGGGCAAGGTCCGCGGAGGCGCCGACGTCCCCTACTCCACCACCGCCAAGCTGGTCCGGAAAACAGGCGGCTGGAGCTGCACCGTAGGCGTCTGCAGCTGCCCGGTCCGCAAGGACTGCAAGCACGTGGCCGCATTGCTCTTCGCCGCCGAGGACAACCCCGCCATCCGCGTCCAGCTCCTGGCCCCGGCCGAGGTTTCCCGGCTGTCCCGCCAGCCCTCCAGCCTTGACCTTGCCGACTGGGAGCAGGCGCTGAGCCCGCTCATTTCGCAGCCCGGTATCACCCAGTCCAGCAACGGCATCCCGCTGGCCCTCCAGTTCGAGATCGAGGAGCCTGCCCCGCACTTCTCCTACACAGGCCGCCGGGACCCGCTGCGCAGCGTGCGCCAGCTCAAGGCCCGGCCCGTAATCATGGGATCCAAAGGCAAATGGATCCGCGGCGACGTCTCCTGGAACACGCTCAGCTACCTGAACTTCCGGCGCGAATGCAACGAATCGCACATCGAATGGATGCAGACCTTCCTCGCCGCGCACACCGCCGCCGCCAACCGCGTCCACAACTCCTCCGCACTGTGGCTTGGCCTGAACACCTTCGCCGGGAAGAACATGTGGGGCCTGCTCGCCGACGCCAAAAAGATCGGCCTTGCCCTGGTCCACAGCCGCGGCACTGAACCGGTGCGGCTCGCAGAGTCTCCCGCCGCCGTCGGGCTTAATCTGAGCCGCTACGGCACCTCGGTGACCGGGGAGGGCGCACCAACAACAGCCGACGACGGCGGGCTGGAGCTCGCGCCCACCATCACCGTTGAGGGGGAAGAGGTTGATCCGGCGTCGGTGGGGACCATCGGCCGCCCTGCGCACGGCATCTTCCTGACCACGGGTGGGGAAGCACTGCCCGGGGTGTCCGCGGACAGCGTGATCACCCTGGCCCCGCTGGAAAGCGGGCTGAGCGAGGAACTGCTGACGTTCGTGACCGCAGGCAGCACCCTGCACATTCCGGCCAAGGACGAGACCCGCTTCCTCACCGGTTTCTATCCGAAGCTCAAGCAGGCCGCCCGTGTCACGGCGAAAGACGAATCGGTGGAACTGCCGGCCCTGGCCGTCCCCACCCTCTCGCTGTTGGCCAATTACGGCGCGGACCACCGCGTCCGGCTGCACTGGGAATGGCACTACAAGACCGGAAACCTGGTCACGGCCCAGCCGCTGTGGCGGCATCCCGGCGACCACGGCTACCGTGACGACACCGCCGAGGCCCGCATCCTGGAGGGCATCGGCCAGCCGTGGAACGTCGTTCCCGCCCTGGGCGAGTCGGCCACCGCCGGCTGGGGCACCCCCCGCCTCGCGGCGTCCGTTGAGCTGAGTGGCCTGGACACGCTGGCTTTCACCGAGGATGTCCTGCCCGTGCTGCGGCAGGCGCCTGACGTGGCGGTGGACACCGCCGGCGACATCGCCGACTACCGCGAGGCCGAGGAAGCCCCGGTGGTTTCCATCTCCACCAAGGCCACGGAGCAGCGCGACTGGTTCGACCTTGGCATCCAGATCTCGCTTGAGGGCCAGCCTGTCTCATTCGCGGCTGTATTCTCTGCGCTGGCGGCAGGCCAGACCAAGATGCTGCTGCCCAGCGGCGCCTACTTCTCGCTGGACCTCCCGGAGCTGCACCAGCTCCGGGCCCTGATCGAAGAGGCCCGCTCGCTGCAGGATAACAAGGACGCGCCGCTGCAGATCAGCCGGTTCCAGGCCGGGCTGTGGGATGAGCTCGCCCATCTGGGCATCGTGGACCAGCAGGCCGCGGCCTGGCGCTCCGCGGTGGGCGGTTTGCTTGAGGGTGGGATCGATGGCCTGCCCCTGCCTTCCACCCTCAACGCGGAACTGCGGCCGTACCAGCTTGAGGGATTCAACTGGCTCAGCTTCCTCTACAAACACAGCCTGGGCGGGGTGCTCGCCGACGATATGGGCCTCGGCAAGACCGTGCAGGCCCTCGCGCTGATGTGCGCGGCGAAGGAGCACGGGCCTGTCTCTCTTGACGGCTCCCCCGCTGATGGTTCTTCGGCCGGCTCCGGCAATCCGGCGCCCTCCGGAACCCCCGCGCCCGACGGCGGCACTCCCTTTTTGGTGGTGGCCCCCACCAGCGTCGTGGGCAACTGGGCGGCGGAATCCGCACGCTTCGCCCCCGGCCTGACCGTTCGCACCGTGAGCGAGACCTTCGCCAAGAACGGCCAGGACGCCGCCGTCGAACTGGGCGGCGCGGACATCGTGATCACCTCCTACGCCCTGTTCCGGATCGATTACGACTCCTACGCCTCCAAGACCTGGGCCGGACTGGTGCTGGATGAGGCCCAGTTCGTGAAGAACCACCAGTCCAAGGCGTACCAGTGCGCCCGGAAGCTGCCCGCGGTGTTCAAGCTGGCCATCACCGGCACCCCGCTGGAGAACAACCTCATGGAATTCTGGGCACTGACGTCCATCGTGGCGCCGGGCCTGTTCGCGAGCCCCAAGCGGTTCGCCGAGTACTACCAGAAGCCAGTGGAAAAGAACGGCGACAAAGGGCAGCTGGATAAGCTCCGCCGTCGGGTCCGTCCGCTGATGATGCGGCGCACCAAGGACCAGGTCATCCAGGACCTGCCGCCCAAGCAGGAGCAGATTTTGGAAGTCGTGCTGAACCCGCGGCACCAGAAGGTCTACCAGACGCACCTGCAGCGCGAACGCCAGAAGATCCTGGGGCTGATCGAGGACGTGAACAAGAACCGCTTCACCATCTTCCAGTCGCTGACCCTGCTGCGGCAGCTCAGCCTGGATGCGTCGCTGGTGGATCCGTCGCTCGCGGGGGTCCGGTCTTCGAAGCTGGATGTGCTGTTCGAACAGCTGGAGGACCTGGTGGCCGAGGGCCACCGCGCCCTGATCTTCAGCCAGTTCACCGGCTTCCTGGGCAAGGTCCGCGAGCGGCTTGTGGAGGAGAAGATCGAGTTCTGCTACCTCGACGGCGGCACCCGGAACCGTGCCGACGTCGTGAATGAATTCAAGAACGGCAGCGCGCCCGTGTTCCTGATTTCGCTGAAGGCCGGCGGCTTTGGCCTGAACCTGACCGAGGCCGATTACGTGTTCCTGCTGGATCCGTGGTGGAACCCCGCGTCCGAGGCGCAGGCGGTGGACCGTACGCACCGGATCGGGCAGGCGCGGAACGTGATGGTGTACCGGCTGGTGGCCAAGGACACGATCGAGGAAAAGGTCATGGCTTTGAAGGCACGGAAGTCCCAGCTGTTCGCAGACGTCATGGAAGGCGATGCGCTGTCCGGCGGTTCGATCACGGCCGAAGACCTGGCAGGGCTGTTCAAGGACTGAGCGCGAACGTACAGTTGGGGCCCCACTTCCCAGCGCGAACGTACACTTGTGGCCCCACTTCTCAGCGCGAACGTACACTTGTGGCCCTCCGTCCTGGCAGCCGAAAACCCTCCAGGAAAAGGCTATGTGGGAGGGTCCGGGGGTTATCCACATAGGGCATTTGCTTTGCGGTTTTTTTCGGTGCCTCGCTGGATGATTGGGGTATGGGAAGCGGAGCAGGGGTGGATTCTGTGGAGGCCATGATGGCTTCGATGGCTGAGCTTGCGGTGTTAACGGATCGCAGCGAGGGCCGCTATGAATCCACCAGCCCGAACCCGCTGCGTGACCAGGCGGATGCGTGCCTG
>DATFAE010000075.1:0-1744 GCA_035254945.1 Arthrobacter sp.
GCTCATCTTTCAAGACTACCCGCGCAGGCTGCGGGGTTGTCGGCGTAAAATTCGTGTACCGGTTCATCGCTGCCCAGGGCAGTGGCGGGTATGGAAAGGTCGCGGTCCCCATGGTCAGGAATCCGTTCGGTCATCATCAGCACGAGGACGAAAAATCGGCTGACACAGCCAGACACCGCAACCGGTCCTGGCTGAAGCGGGAGGATGCCGGCTTTGAGCACGGGCGGAGCAGCCTGTTCTTCCTGGCCCATGACCTTCCGCAGCCTCCCACGGTGACGTGCATCCAGGGCCATGAGGTCCGCGCGGGAGAAGCGACGTGCGACCACGGACACCCCGTCGGCTGACACCGGCAGTCACTGCGCCGCCTGTCATTCACCCGCTGTCAGACGTGCTGTTTGAACCACGCGAGCGTGTCGTTCCAGGCCGCGGTGGCCTGCGCCTCGTTGTAGCGCTGGCCGGTGTCGTTGTGGAAGGCGTGGTCCACGCCCGGGTACACGGTCAGCTGGTGCGTGATGTTGTTGGCCGCCAGCGCGTCCTTCAGCGCCGGCATGGCCCCGGTGATCCGCTTGTCCAGTTCGGCGTAGACCCCGAAGACGGCCGCCTTGATGGCGGGGACCTTGTTCAGGTCCGGCGCGGGGCCATAGAACGCTGCCGTTGCGGCGAGTCCACTCAGTTCCGTCGACGCCTGCCAGGTGATTCCGCCGCCGAAGCAGTAGCCGTTCATGGCGATCCGGGCCGGGTCCACAAAGTCCTGTGATGCAAGGTAGTCAAAGGCGGCTGCGAAGTCGGCCACGTGCCGTTTGGCTCCTGCACCCGTCAGCGCCCCCGGAACGGCGTCGGCATCCATGTTCGCCGTGCCGCCTTCCCTGCTGAGCAGGTCCAGGGCCAGCGCGCTGTAGCCGGCCTTGGCGAAGCGCCGGGCCACGTCCTGGATGTGCGGGACCAGCCCGCGGTTTTCATGGCAGACCAGCACAGCTGGTCCGGCCGCTGCCCCGTCCGGCCGGGCAAGATAGCCGCTGATCCCGGTGCCGCTGGAGGGGAACCTGACTGTCGACGTCGTCAGCCCCGCTGTTCCCTCCGGAACGGACAGGGGGCTCTTGGCGCCCGGGACGGCGGCTGCCGCGGTTCCGCTGCCCGCCGTCGACGACGACGGCGCGGCGGTGGGCATGGGGTCGGTGCTGCGCGGTACCTCATCGGGGGTGCAGCCCACCAGCAGCATCGCACCGGAGGCTGCGGCCATGCTTCCGGTGATGAAGGCCACCCGGCGGGTGAAGGTGTTGTGGGTCATGTCCCCGGCGCGGTAATCGTCGAAGAATTCCTCAATCAGGTACTTCTCATACTTGCCAAGCTGGACCATGTGAGCCTCCTGGAGATGCCCAACATCCTCCTCCGATGGCTCACGCCGGGCAAGGGGCGCCGGGCTGCGTTTAGTGCGGCGTCCGTCGTTTGGGAAAGGCGATTCGGTCCAGGTCATTGGCCGCAATCACCGCAGCCCGGCCGGCACGGTCCCGCGCCTGCTGCGCGAGGGGCGTGACGTCGTCGCCATAGCGGGAAGAGAAGTGGGTCAGGACCAGCGCGCCGACGCCGGCGCTGGCCGCCAACTCCCCCGCCTGCCCGGCGGTGAGGTGCCGGTACTCCCCCGCAAGCCCGGCGTCGTCGTTGCTGAATGTGGACTCCGCCACGAGCAGATCCGCACCGTCGGCCAGTTCCTCCGCGCCCGCGCAAGGAGCCGTGTCCATGACAA
>DATFAE010000076.1:0-9418 GCA_035254945.1 Arthrobacter sp.
GCCGCCTCACGGACGACGTGCACTATCTCATGCCGGTGAGGGTGACCACTGCCCTCGGGGCCGGTTACAGCACGTCTCCCGGGATGGCGCACATGGATGAAAACAAGTACTCGCTGAGCCGCAGGGCGGCGCGCTTCGCCACGGAACACGCCTGGACCGAAGACCCTCCGTCGCGGCTGCGCCACTACGTCACCAACGTCCGGACGTTCCGTACCGGTAACCCGGATGAGATCATCGTGGATTCGGCGGTCCTGCTGTTCCGCAGCCGGGGCGACGTCCGCGAGGCCGCGACCGTGTCGGCAGGCAGGGAGGATCTGCTGCGCCGCACCGGCTCCGGCTGGCAGCTCGCCCGCCGCACCATCATGGTCGACGAGGCGGTCATCCGGATGCAGAATCTGGCCATATTCCTATGAAACTCGAATGGGAAGGCGAAGAGGAGGACCGCCTTGCCGCCATTCGAGCGGCGGAGGAGCGCGACCGGCTGGAAGCACGGGTCAACGGCGCTCCGATCGTGATCGCCAACGAATTCTCCGAAGTCCAGGTAAGCCGCGTCGAGACGCGGAACGGCTCGCGGCTGATGATCAAGTCCCCGCGCTCCGGCCAGTGGGTGTCCCTGTGCCCCCTGGAGCTGGAAGCCCTCACCTGGCAGGCGCCGGCAACCTTCTCGGCCATGATCGGGCATCCGTTCGGGCCGCTTGTCACCGAGGACGAGCAGCCGCCCCAGAACAAAAACAACATCTAGAGGCCAAGGAGATTGACAATGCCTACCGTAAAAGCAGATCTGCAAGCCTGCCAGGGCTACGCCAACTGCGTCGTTGGGGCAACCGACTACTTTGATCTGGATGACGACGGAATCGTTGTTCTCCTCAGGACCAAAGTTCCCGAGGCCGAGCGTTCCCGTGTCACCGAGGCTGCCCGCAGCTGCCCGGTGTCCGCCCTAGTAGTGGAGGACTGATGAACACGACCACAGTTATCGTCGGCTCCTCAATCGGCGGCGTGCGTGCTGCCCAGTCCCTGCGCCTGGAGGGGTATGAAGGCGACATCGTCCTCGTCGGTGCTGAGACGGAACTCCCGTACGACAAGCCGCCGTTGTCCAAATCCGTCCTCTCCGGCAAAGCAGAGGAGTCGTCCATCCGCCTCCTTACCCGCGAGCAGGCGGAGGAAGCCAGCATCCGGCTGCTGCTCGGGCACGCCGCCACAGGCATCGATGTCGCCGGAAACCTGTTGTACCTCCAGGACCACGAACCCCTACACTTCGACAACCTTGTGATCGCCACGGGCGCATCTGCCCGACCCTCACCCTGGGGCCAACGGCCCGGGATCCACGTGCTCCGTTCCCTGGACGATGCCCGGAAACTGCGCGCCGACCTCCTCAAAGGCGGGGAACTGGCAGTGATCGGCGCCGGTTTCATCGGTGCCGAAGCAGCCGCGACGGCACGTACGCTCGGTCTGGAAGTGACAGTCATCGACCCGATGCCCATACCAATGAGCCGCATCTTCAACGCCGAAATCGGACAGCTGTTTGGAGAACTCCACCGCAACAACGGCGTCACCACGATCTTTGGCACCGGAGTCGAGGCCATTGAGGGCGAGCACGGGTCCTTCAGCGTCAGGCTTACCAACGGCCAGACAGTACAAGCCGCCACCGTTCTCATCGGGATCGGCGCGGTTCCCAACGACGCCTGGCTGGCCTCCTCGGGACTGCTGGTGGACAACGGCGTCGTGCTGGACGAGTTCTGCAGGGCTGTGGACGCCCCGAACGTGTATGGCGTCGGCGACGTGGCGCGCTGGCGGCATCAGAAGCACGGTGCGGACATCCGGATCGAGCACTGGACAAACGCGGTTGAGCAAGCCTCATGCGTCGCCCACAACATCACCCATCCGGACAGTCCCCGCGAGTACACACCGGTTGAATACGTCTGGAGCGACCAGCACGACTGGAAAATCCAGGTCGTCGGTCGCGTGGGAGGCAACGCCGACCATGTCCTCATCGGAGACCCTGAGCTGCACGGTCGGTTCGCAGCGCTCTACACCACCGACGGAGTGGAACTGTACGGTGCCGCGATCGTGAACTGGCCGAAGGCCCTGCTTGCCTGCCGCCGCGGCATGGGATCAGGGATCGGCGTGCAGGAACTGCGCGACAAACTCGAGCTCCTGCTCGAGCCCCGGCCGACGGCGGCACTCTGATGCGGGGAAGTCAGCCGCCGGTGGTCCACGAAGAGCAACGGCAGGCCATCGCAATGGCCTGCCGGGTCCTGGCCGGCCGCGGCCTCGCCGACGGAATCCTCGGCCACATCAGTGCGCGAACGGGGGAGAACGAGCTCTTGGTCCGTTGCAGGGGTCCCAAGGAGCGTGGCCTCGCGCACACCGAAGCCAACGACATCCGGCTGGTCGACCTCGACGGCAATCCCGCCGCCGAAGGCGAGCTCGACAGCGGCTACACGGTCCCCAACGAGCTGCCTCTGCACACCGAGCTGCTGCGGCGGCGCCCGGATATCAACTCCGTTGTGCATGCCCACCCCCCGCAGGTCGTGGCCGCCGACTTGGCAGGGCTCGCCATCCGGCCGATCGTCGGGGCGTTCGACATCCCGGGCACCCGCCTGGCGGCAGACGGAATACCCGTCTACCCCAGAGGAGTGCTCGTGCGAAACCGCGAGCTCGCAGCGGAAATGCTCGACGCCATGGGCGATCGGCCCGTGGTGCTGCTGCGCGGACACGGCCTCACCAGCGCGGCGCCGACGATGGAGCAGGCGGTCCTCCAAGCCATCAGCGTAAACACCTTGGCAGGCCTGTCGCTTCAGATCACAGCAGCCGGAGGGCAGCTGCACGACCTTCCCGGTCCCGACATGGCGGAGCTGCCAGATCTCGGAGGGCCGTTCAACATCGCGACCGCCTGGCGACACGAGCTCGCCCGGCTGAGCGTCAGCCCATGAAGCCGGCCAGCGCGGCAGTGCCGACAGTCCCGCCGACGCTGGGTACGATACAAGGCATGCGATCGACAGAGACAGAAGACGGATCCAAATACGGTCCGCCGCCGCAATACCCCATCGAGTCTGTTGATAACGCCCTGCGGCTGCTCCTGCTGTTCGAAACCCAGCCCAGCATCAGGCTGACCGATGCCAGCACTTACTTGGGCGTGGCGTCGTCGACGGCGCACCGGCTTATGGGCATGCTTCTCTACCGTGGCTTCGTTCGGCAGAACCCGGCGACCCGGGCCTACGAACCTGGGCAGGCGCTGAGCTCGATTGCCTTTGCGATCAGACGGCAGGTGGACATCCGGACACTGGCCCGGCCGGTCCTCGAGCGGATCTTCGAACAAACGGGAGAAACCGTCCACTTCGCCAGGCTTGAGAGGACTGACGTCCAATTCATCGACGCCATCGAAAGCAGGCGAGCGGTCCGCGTCGGTTCCCGCCAGGGCCTCACCTTGCCAGCAAACTGCACTGCGACTGGTAAAGCGATGCTGAGCCTCCTCGGTGAGAAGCAGCTGCGGAATCTGTACCCAGGGCAGGAACTCCCCAAGCTGACTACCAACTCAATTACCTCCAGGTCGGACCTTGAAAGGGAGCTCGACGAAATCCGGCACAGGGGTTACGCAAATAGCCGCGAAGAGAGCGAAGACGGGGTGACATCGGTCGCCGCCGCGGTTGCCGGCCCAAGCGGCACTGTCTACGGAATCAACGTATCTGTGCCGGCCCACCGCATGTCGGAGGAGCTTCGCAGCGACCTCGGGGGCATGCTCCGGGCAGCCGCAGAAGAACTCCAGGGGCGCCTGGTCTAGAAGACTTAAAGCGGCTTCGCGTTTAGGCATGGTTGGTCTGTTTGTTCCGGTAGGGGCGGTGGCCGCCGGCGGCCAGTAGGCATCTGAGTCTGTAGTTGGTGAAGTTGCGGAAGCCGCGGGCGATTCGGCGGGTGGTTTCGATGACGCCATTGATCGCTTTGGTGGGTCCGTTGGAAGCGCCGTGGGTGTCGAAGTAGGCTAGGATCGCTGTCTTCCATTGAGTGTCCGCCCGAGTCGGGCGACTTCCGGGATGGGGAGGTCGGGAATGATGTGATTACTTCGTTGGCGAGTTCCCGGCCCCGCTCCGGGCGGGCGTGGTAGATGTTGCGGAGCTTCTGGTAGCACTGCCAGGCCAGGGTGACTTCGTGGCCGTGATCCCCGGCGCTGAGCTTAGCATCGAGCCGGGCGGCTTGTTTGTCGGTGAGGTGTTCGGCGCCGATCTGCAGGGTTCGACGGATTCCGTAGAGCGGGTCGCCCTTGCGGCCGCGGTGTCCCAGGGTGTCCTGCTGGACCCGGCGGCGGACCTCGTCGATCATGGCCGAGCCGAGCTTCACGACATGGAACGCGTTCAGAACGGCGATGGCTTTGGGCAGCTCGTCACGGATCGCGTTCGCGTAGCCGCGGAACGGATCCAGCGCGGCGGTCTTGATCCCGGCAGTGAACCCTGCGCCGCGTTCTTTGAGCCAGTCCGCATAGGCCTTCCCCGACCGGCCCGGAACCAGGTCAAGCAACCTGGCGTGCACCACCCCCGCGGGGTCGCGGGTGTGGTCCACGATCCCGGTGACCATGCCGGTTCCGGGCGGGCCGGTGTGGGACCAGACATGCTCATCGACCCCGAGCGCATCTACCCCGGTCAGCCGGCCGGTCGATGCGATCCGCCGGGTGGCTTCGATCCTGACCGCGTCCCAGACGGTGTGCCAGGAGACGCCGAGCTGATGGGCCAAGGCGGAGACCGAGGTGTCGAAATGCTGGAGCGCATCGGTCGCCCACCCGGCGGCCCTGGCGGTGAGCTTCGCCCGTGGTCCTGCCAGCGGGTGCTCCTCTGTGAACGTCGTTCTCGGGCAGTCCGGGTCCGGGCACCGCCAGACACGTTTGGCCCACAGCAGCCGCACCGGGCGGCCGAAACAGGGAATGTCATGGAGACGGACCTGGCGGCGTCCATGCCCGACCGCGATGACGCCGCAGTCGGCGCAGCCGGTGACGTTCTCCCCGGTTTCGACGCCCAGAAGCAGGCCGGTACCGGTTGCCGTGACGGAGCTGACGCGGACGCCCTCGACACCGAGCAGCGCATCCGCGCGCGTGCACCAGCGGCCACCGGAACACGACATAGAGTTATTCATGTCAGGGTCTCTTTTGGGTATTGGTTGCTTGGTCGCGACCAATTCAAAGAGGCCCTGACCTCTTTCCTGCCGCACCACGCCGCAGCTGCATGCGGCCACGCCCTGCCCCCGGCGTCAGACGGCCCTCACCCTGCTCATCGTCGAAGGCCCAAGGCGACCGGCTTCCCGGCGAACGCGGCCGCAGGCGCCGGACTCCTCCGGCCGCCAGATTGTGTGCACGCCAACGTCGAGCAACTTCCGCTCACCGACGTCCGTGATGACCCAGACAAATCCGTGTTCCGGAAACGTCATGTCAACCCGCCCGTACCACAATGCCCCGGTTTCATGATCCCTCACAGCGATGCGGTGCCCGCGGGCCAGGGACAGGAAGACTTCGATTTCGCATTCTGTCAGCGACTCTTTCAACCCATTCCTCCCCGGCGCTGCGCCGAGAGCCGCCGTACGCAGGGAACAGCCGGCCTGGCGGGCGGCGGGGCAGACCATGCTAAAAACGCTGCCAGCCGGCGCGCCGGAGAGATCGCTCTGCTGTCCGTTCATCGCAGCCCGCTCCCCCACCTTTCGAGTGTCACACCGCGTGGAACGTCGCTGTCCAGGCGCGCTTCATAGCGGCCCGGGGCGAGGCGGGCCACCGAGATGCCGACGTGTTCAGCCATCGCCGCCGGCTTCAGCAGATCCACCGCTTCATCCAGGGCGGCGTCCAGTTCTTTTCGGGTGTGAACGGCGACGACGAGACAACCGGGTGCTGCGTGCATGGTCAAATCCTTAATCTGAGGGCGGTGATCAGTACTTTGGGACACGCCAAATGTCCCTGGGACGGAACGGAGGAGCGGCAGCCCGCCGGCATGATCAAGCCAGGGCCCAAATCCCGGCGGCCCCGGCGGAACCTAGGGGACCAAGGCTTCCGGCAGAAGAAGGGGCAGGACCGTGGAACGCTGCAGAACGGCGGCGGTTTACCTCCGACAGTCCCATGATGGTGGCTTCAACATCTTCCAGGGATTGCTGAATCCAGGCGAGGGCGGCCAGGTCATCGGAACTGTGGGCCGCGTCGATTGATGACGCCTCTAGGAGCGCAGCCCGGCGGCTGATCCTGCCGGAAAGTTCGAGGATCAACGGCGGAATCATGGCCAGGGATTCACCCCGCGTTAGGTGCGCGAAGGCTTCTTTTCCAGCGCCACGGTGGGTGACGGCGACCGTGAGGGCCAGATCTGAGGAGTTTGTGGTCATGGGTCTGTCCTTCAGGTTGTTCAAAGTCCTGGTCTTTTCGGAGTGCTTCCGGTACGACGGAAGGGGAGTCTCGGGTGGTTCGTCCCGCCGCAGATCGTCCGCGCCGCAGGCACACCGTCCGCCACCGGAATGGGCCTGCGGCACGGACGGTCTGCGGCTCTACAAGCCCGGGCGCACCTCCCGATCGACGCAGCCAAATACGACACGGCAGCTTTCAAGGCCGCGTTCTCCACGGCCCGGTCTTTGGTTTCAACAACACCGACCGTCAGTGCCCCTGCCCGGCCGAGACATCAACCATGCTTAACTGCGAAGGGCCCTTAAAGCGACCCCGTACTGCTCCGGCAGTACTTTCCAAAGGGCACGGACCTGAACGTGTGGAGTTAGACCAGCTCGATGACGTCTGCGACGGACTCAACGACAGGCCCCGAGCATGTCTCAACGACCGCTCGCCACGGGCAGCCATGCAACGATTAGGACACCGGATGCAAACACATCTAATTCGCAACGTTCACTAGAAACCGCCCCGTATATCGGGGGCTGATCCTCGGCGCCAACGCAGCACGGGACCTTCGCAGCAGGGCCTATCGGCACCCCTCCCGGTCCCGCGGAACGTCGATCTGCACCGGGCCTGTCGTCTCCGTCAGCACGGTCTGGGACCGCGTTCCGTTGCGCGAGTTGGCAGTATCCTTCGCCGCCGTGTCGTGCCGTTCATAACCGAGGTGCTCGGTCAGTTCCTCGTCCAGGGCGGTTTCGATGACGGTCTTGGTCAGCTGCTTGAGCAGTCCGTCAGGACCGGCCAGGGACAGCCCCTGCTCCCTCGCCATCCTGACCAGCTCGCGGGCAGCCTCGGCCTCGGATTTCTCTGTCAGTTCGTCAACGGCTTTCGTACTCGGCACAGCCTCAAGTGTTGCGGCCATATCGGGCTCCTTCCCGCCAGGCTTGCCGCCCCGGCGTGTCGAGCCGAATACACCGTTAATTCCCCAGTCCCTGCCCGGGCAGCACGCCGCTGAAGAAGGCGAGGTTCCTGAAGGTCACCGGCGCCGAGAAGATGTCCGCAGCAGCGGTGATCGGCGCGTATCACGACCTGTGGCAGGTTGAGGCGTCCTTCCGCATGACCAAGTCCGATCTGAAGGCCCGGCCAGTGTGAGCCCCGCCCGGCACCGATCTCAGACCCAGAACCGGCCGCAGCCGAGGGCTTCCACGATGGGGACCGCTTCTTCCTCCGCCCCCTCTGGCGGGGCCAGCCAGTGGCCCGTGGAAGGGGGAGCGGAATCAAGGGTAGAATCCACCCCGCGGGAGGACCGCCATGCCCCAATGCGGGCCGCCCTGCGGCTGTCGCCCGCCGAAGGATCCCGCGCTTGTGCGTCATCCGGCGCCTGCGCCGGGCCGGCCCGGCGCGCTGAGCGCAACCGGCACACCAGCCCGGGCAACAATTCCCTCAACCGGGTTCGTCCGGGGAGGACGGAGCCACGGGCGCCGCGATCTCTTTCACGGGCACATCACGCCCAGCCGAAAACCGCCGCTGTCTTCGGCCCCTCTCCCAGAGCCCACCGTGGTCGCCGGAAACCGGACACGAACAGGGGGGCCACTTCAAGAGATACAGGCCAGTTTGTCCGCGATCGCGGTGTTCGACTCGCACGCCGAAGCCAGCAGCACGATCTGGGCGCGCTGCGCCAATCCGGCACGGACTCGAAGACCCCGTCAAGCGGGATAGTTCCCCAGGATCACCATCAACGACGCGTCGCATAGCTGGCGCTGCGACGGCCTGCGTAGTCCGCCAGGATTCGAACGAAGTCCTCGGTTCGCTCCGCGAAGACGTAGTGGCCCGCGGTTCCCAGGATGTGCAGGCTCGTGGTCTCCGAGACGAGGGCGAGCTTCTGGTAGAAGGCGATGCCCAGGTCAACCGGCGCCGAGCGATCGTCGCGGCCCCAGACGACTTCGACGGGAATATTGACCTCGCCGGCGAAGAGGCGAGCGCAGATGTCGTCCTTCGCCGCCTGAAGACTCGGCTCCCAGTATTTCTTCTCAACCATCGGGTAGGTCTTGAGGGCGTTCTGGTGGTTCTCCTTGACGTACTTAGCGGCGGCCGCATTGATTTGTTCCTGCGGCACCGGGGTCACGTACTGCGCACGGAAGAAGGCTCCGCAGATCTCCTCCGGAGACGCGTCCGCCGGAAGCGAACGCGTGATCGCGTCGTAGAACTCAACGTCGCGGAACTTAGGGTCGGTGCCAGCGAGCGTCGCGCTCGACACGATGAAGAGACCTTTGGTCGACTCCGGCATGTCAAGAGCGAGCTTGCTCGCCAGCAGGCCACCGCGCGAGTGCCCGACCAGAATCATGTCCTCGAGTCCCAGAGCGTCGATGAAGCCCCTGGCGTGCTTGACCACCGCATCGAACGTCCACTCGGCATGCGTCGGCGCGAGGTCAGTCTCTCCCTGCCCCAGCTTGTCGAAGGTCACGACGCGGAAGCCCTTGTCGACCAGAGGAGCGATGACGGGAGCCCAACCATCCCCGCCGCCCGGCATGCTCATACCCGAGTGGCCACCGTGGATCAGGAGGATGACCGGACCCTCGCCCTGATCGATATAGCGCGTCCTGATTCCGCCGACGGATATGTAGTTCACGGACAGGTCTGTGTTCAACTCAAGCCTCCTGATCAAAGCAACTGGCTCGCCTATGGGGCGAGTATCTGCCATTTCTGTCACACAGAGAAGCCTTCTGTCAAGAGGGATCCGTGATTCAACGCCGGTGACAAGTTGAACGCCCGCGATCGCCGTCGACATCCCGGTCGTCGGTTGACGCTCGTTGTGCGCCAGCTGCTGATGGGGCCCGCCGAGCCCATCCCGATTGGTACGCCTTGGTTGACGTGAATACACGCCGATACAACAGCAACCACAACCGGCTGGCTGCCAGGCGCCATACCAACATCCGTGCGCCTACTCGACATTGGCTCTCCACGGCTCCACTGGGCCGCCTGGCCAGCGTCAACGCGATCGAGTAGGCGGGCGACCGCCACGAGCTGCGAAGCCCGGATTGAGCGGAACCATTGACGAACGACGAGCGAGTGGATAGC
>DATFAE010000077.1:0-3118 GCA_035254945.1 Arthrobacter sp.
ATTCGAACGTTGCGTTCAATTTTTACACAATGAGATCCAGCTCCGGAACACCGACGTTCCGAAGCGATCAGTTGGAAGGAAAGCGATCATGTCGATTTCAGTAGGGCACCGCGCCATATTCACCGCTTTCGGCCACCGCGGCTCGGCCCCCGTGGGCGCCCATGCGCCGTCCAGGCAGGCGCAGACGCCGGTCCCGGCCGAAACCACTGTCCCGTTGGACGGCGGAGAGCTGAAGTGCTCGCCCTGGGAAGGGTTGTACCTTGAGCAGGCGCAGCCGCTTACCCGAAAGGGGAGCGATCCGGTCTTGGGTGGCCAGCTGGACGGGTTCCTTGCCAGCCTGATGTACGGTGAATGAGCCATGGCGGGCATGATCTACGCTGAGGCGGCCGGCGAACGTATTGCCGCCTCGTCTGTGGCTGCGGGCGAAGAATGTGACACCAACAGCTGTTTTTTCTGCACTGGCCCGGAAACGGACTGATAAGCCCGAATGCAGCCAGTCAGGATGCGGAGCGGGTGTCGAACGCCCCCGCCGATTCCCGTAGGAGGCGTGCAACGGTGTCCACCGGGGTGCTCGTTGACCGTCGCCGGTCGAACCGCCGCAGAACGATGCGTCGCGTTCCGAGTCCGGGGACGTCCAGGACGTCGACCCCAGCGTGGGCGACACCGCTCAACGCCAGGGTGGGCACGATCGCAATACCCTCGCCCGAGGCGACTAGTGCGAGGGCGGTGAGCGTGTCCTGGTATTGATGCACGGTTTCCATCTGGGCGCCCGTTGACTGGCGGAGCCGGCCGAGCACGGCCGAGTTGGCGGCTGTGGGTTCGACGCCGAGCCACGGAAGTGGCAGCCGGGCAAGGTCGATGTTCTCGGTGGTCAGCAGGGCGCCGGCGGGAACTACCAGTTTCCATGGCTCGTCCAGCAGGGGCTCCTCGGTCATTCCGGCGGAAAGTGAACGCTGTTCGGCGGTCGTCGAATCCAGCTCGACCACGACGGCGTCGAGTTGGCGCTGGCGGAGCAGCCGCATCAGGGCAGGGAAGTCGTCTTCGATGATCCGGATCTGCAATTGCGGGTACTGGGATCGCCACTCCGGCAGGCGCGGGATCACCACTGTCCGAATGAAGCTGGTGAATCCGCCCACGCGCACCACCCCTGCGATCTTGGCCCCGCCTTCGATGCGGGCGCGGGCGAGGCTGAGCGCGCGTTCAATCTCTTCGCCTGCCTCCGCTACTGCCAGTCCGGCAGGTGTCAAAACTGAGCCTTTGGGTGTGCGCACCACCATGGCGTGCCCCGTCTCGTCCTCCAATTTGTTGAGCTGCTGTGAGACGGCCGAGGCCGTAATTCCCAGCTCGTCAGCCGCGGCCAGCACCCCGCCCGTACGGGCAACCGCAAGAAGAACGCGCAGCCTGCGCGGGTCGATGTCCATGTTAAGTAGTTCTAAACCACACCTTCAGTGGAATGCAATTGCTCTACATATGTTTCGACTTCATAATTACTGTTGAACCGGACGTGCCCGGCGGAAGCATCAAAGCAACACCATCTTCCGAACCACCTATATTTAGCCCGCAATCAACACTCCGCCCGGCGGATGGCAGCCGGGCATCACCTCTGAAAGGACATCATGGAACTGCTGTGGGAAATTGCAGGTTGGTCGGGGGCAGTTTTGATCCTGTCGGCATACCTGTCAGTTTCCATGGGTTGGTTGAAGGCCGGCAAACGATTCCAGGTGGCCAACCTCATCGGTGCATGTGCCTTCATCGTCAATGGTGCGGTCCACGAAGCGTGGCCTTCCGTGGTCACGAACGTTGCCTGGTGCCTTATTTCCGCCGTCGCGATTCTTCGCATGCGCGCCACGCACGAGCCGCCGGTGGCCACAGTTGAGGCCCCGCAGGTGCAGTTTCCCGGCGTCCCTGACACCACCGGCCAGATTGCTGTTGTCGAGGCCATCACGTCCGCCGTTCACGGCGACGTCGCCGGCCGGGGGGCTGAGTGCCAGGCCAGCCTGCGTACCGGGCGGGCAACAGTGCCGACGGCACGGACGTCCTGAGCTTCGGGAAGGTCCCCGTCGGCCAGTAGGCACCAAATGGAAGCGTACGACGGCGGGAACCTCCCGCCGTCGTCCGTCACCCAGGCGCCGCCAGGGGCAGCCCGCAGCCAACATGCCCGTGTCCTACCCTAGAGGCGGAGTTCCATGAAAACGCTGTTTGGGTCCAGGGTGTAGTCGGCAAAAGGCGGGCACTCGGTGAAACCGTTGCGGGCATACAGGCGCCGCGCCGGAGCAAAGTAGTCCTCGGTTCCGGTCTCCAGAAAGATGCGCTCGAGGTTTCGGGTCCGGGCGTCGTCGAGGATATGCCGGAGCATGAGTGTGGCCACGCCCCGCCCCCGTGCTTTTGCCGTGGTGCGCATCGACTTTATCTCGCCGTGTGTGGGGGACCCGGGCGGGGAATCCAGGAGCTTGAGTGCGCAGCATCCCAGCAGGCCGCCGGCCTCGCGGGCCGTCCAAAACGTGACTGACGGCGCGGACAGCGCCGAGTGGTCCAGCGCGTGGACGCTTTCGGCCGGGGAGGTGGCGAACATGTCCGCCAGATGTTCGCTCAGGAGCTGGTGGACATCTTCGCGTGCGGGGTCATCCCGGTCAATGGAAATCATCGACTTAAAACTTACCGGTGGGAGCGGCGGATATTTCATCGGCAACGCCGCCGTCCGCCCGCCAGTCCCGCTTAGCTGCTGAGGTTCCAGTGGATCCGGATGGCCTCGGCAATGGGGCCGGCGGCGACGTCGACCCGGAAAGCAACGGGCGCGGTCCCGGTCTCTTCGATGACCGAGTCACGGTACACGCGGCCGCATGAGGGACACAGGGTGTAGAGCTCCCCATCCGCCGGCCATTCCGCCAGTTCCGCAGGGACCGGCCTGCTCTCTCCGACGAAGACCGGGATGCCTTCTGAGTTCGCCTGGATCAACCCGTCCTTGCTGACGGTGTTGCCGCACACGCAGGTGATGGTGGTGACATCATGATCGATAACATCGGCGGTTTCAATGTCCACGATGACCTCCCGGCGTTGGAAGAGACGTTCTGCATCTAGCTTATGCCTGCTGGTCCGTGCGGTCGCCCTGGAATTAATG
>DATFAE010000078.1:0-14561 GCA_035254945.1 Arthrobacter sp.
GTCCCGCTGGTCAACCACCACGACGCCGGTGAGGACGCCCGCGCCTGCGCCGGCATCCTGATTGACATCGCGGCGCGCAACGGTGCCAACAGCATCGCCGAACTGTACCTGTCCCTCGGCCTTGCACTGCCCCACCAGCGGGCCTTTGACCCGGCACGGGACGCCCTGTCCAAGCAAAGCCTCGCCGCCCTGGCCGTCGCCGGCACCAATGGCAGTGATGCCGCTCCCGTCCGGCCGTTCCGCTCGGCCTGGCCCGAAGAAGGCGACAATCCGCTGCCCAACGCCGACGCCGAACCGGGCCATCCGCTGTACGGCCAAACGGTTGTGTTCACCGGTGAGCTTGCCATGGCGCGGCCCGAAGCCAAGGTCCGCTCCGCGGAACTGGGCGCCCGCCCGGAAAGCAGGGTGACGGGGCGGACCACCGTGCTCGTGGTGGGAGACGGATTTGTGGCCTCGGACCTCCGCTCGGGCAGGCTGACGGGCAAAGCACGCCGGGTCTTGGAACTGCACGAGCGCGGCCAGATGATCGAAGTGCTCTCCGAAGGCGAGTTCCTCCAGATGGTGGGCGGCTATGCCACGGCCGGCAGCCCGACGGCGGCACGCACGGCCTGATTCATCTGGCGCAACAATCCTTCCCCGCAGCCCCGTGTGCTCCTAGCCTTGCAGCATGACCAAATCCACCGGCGTTAAATCCACCCCTGCGGCCTCCCGGGCGGGGATCGACTGGCGCGTGGTCTTTGCCTTCCCCAACCCGGTCAACGAATACGCGGCACGGATCACGGCCGGGCTCGTGGTCCTGCTGGCGGCAGCCACGCTCTTGACAGGTTCAGGATGGGGATTGCTTCTCATCGCCGCCGGTTTCTGGCTGCGGGTGCTGTTCGGCCCCCGGATTTCGCCGCTGGCACTGTTGTCCGTCAAGGTCCTTGCGCCGCGGCTGGGGCGGCCGAAGCTGGTCCCGGGGCCGCCCAAACGTTTCGCCCAGGGCATGGGCACCGTGGTCTCCACCACTGCCCTGATCCTTTTCGCGGCGGGCGCCGCCCCCGCGGCCTGGATCGTGCTGGCGGTGCTTATCCTGGCGGCATCGCTGGAAGCATTCGCCGGCTTCTGCCTGGGCTGCGTCATTTTCGGGCTGCTGCAGCGCCGCGGACTCATCCCGGGGGAAATCTGCGAGGCCTGCAACAACATCACCCTCAGGCGGTTGTGACTCCTGCCAGCATGTCCGCCATGCCGCGGATCACGTGCGGTGCCTCCAACTGCTCCAGCCAGTCCGACGGAAGGCATTCCTCGCCGTAGTAGGCGCCCAGGATGTTGCCGGCGATCGAACCGGTGGAGTCGCTGTCCCCGCTGTGATTGACGGCCACGCCGACGGCGGCACGGAAGTGGTCTTCCGGCGTACCGGATCCTGTGGCGTCAGGGGCCGTGGCCAGGACCGCGTAAAGCCCGACGGCGAACGCTTCCTCCGCCACCCAGCCCTCACCGAGCTGCTGCACCAGTTCCTCCGGGGCCAGGCTGCCGGCTTCCGCAAGCCGCACAGCAGCCTCCAGCCGAAGCGGCAGTTCCGGAGCGACGCCGTCGAGGGCACGCACCTCCGCCAGGACCGCCGCCGCCGCTGCCTGCAGGCTGTCCCCGGACACCAGGCGGTGGATCAGCAGGCTGAAGCCCCCGGCACTCTGGCGGGCGGACGGATGGCCGTGCGTCAGCGCTGCGGCGTCGGCGCTCAGCTTGTAGACGGCGTCGGGCGTGATGTGGGGGATCAGCCCGAACGGCGCGGACCGCATCACCGTCCCGCAGCCCTTGGAGTCCGGGTTCACCGGCCGGAACGACGTTCCCATCTCGCCGGTTGCCAGTCCGCTGATGCAGGCCGGGCTCGGGGCGCGGCGGTGACGGAGCACCTCCTGCGAATCGATCCAGCGCGGCTGCGGGACCGGCGCAGAAGACGGTGCCGCTTCACCCTGGCTGGCCAGCCAGCGAAGGTACGCCAGCCAAAGGCAGGCGTTGACGTCGGCGCCCACGCCCGAGTTGGCCCACTCCAGGGCCTCGACGAGACCGTCCACCGTGTACAGGGTCATCTGGGTGTCATCCGAAAAGTGGCTGCCGCCGTCGAGCGCTGACAGGTCCGCCAGGCCGTCCGGTCCGAACCGGCGGCGGATCTCCGAGATGGAATCGAACTCGACGGCGTAGCCCAGCGAATCGCCCAGCGCTCCACCCAGGAGGCAACCATGGATGCGGGACTCCAGCGAGGGCACGGCAGGGGCGCCCGGATCAATGCTCATGACAGTAAATTTACCGTGGCAGGGACCGTCGCCTGCACCGCACACTAAGCGCAGGTCCAGCCAACGTCCAGACTCAGCTGGCACAATACAGGGGCTGCCCGGTGCATAACCGCCCCCGCAGTTCCCGGCCGTTGCGCCACCCCCTACGAAAAGGACCGCCCACACATGACCACGCCTGTGCCCGTTCACCACGCACACAACGCCGAGCCGTCCGGCAGCGGCGCTGTCCCCGTCCGATACGGGCTGTTGGCCAGACTGTCCGCCGAGGCGTTCGGCAGCCTGTTCCTGGTGGTGGCCGGCCTTGGCGTGCCGCTCTTCACCATCCCGCAGTCCAGCCCGCTGCCTGCCGCGCTCGCGGCAGGGCTGGCTGTCACCGCGGTGATGCTCGCGTTCGGCTACGTGTCCGGCGGACACTTCAACCCGGCTGTGACCGTCGGCCATGCGGTGGCCGGGCGGATCCGCCTGGCAGACGCCGCCGCCTACATTGGAGCGCAGTTGGCCGGTGCCCTGCTCGGCGCCCTGGCCCTCTTCGCGATCCTGCGCACTCTTCCCAGCATCCAGGACAGCCGGACGGCCTTTGACACCGTCACGGCCGGTTTCGGTGAGCATTCCATCATCCAGGCCCCGATGGCCGCCGTCCTGCTGCTCGAAGTTCTGGGCGCCGCCATCCTGGTTGCCGTTTTCCTGGGCACCACCGCGCGGAACGGCCTGAACAAGGCCGCAGCGCCCGTCGCCGTGGGCCTGGCCTTTGCCGTCCTGCTGCAGCTCGGCCAGTCCATCGGCAATGCACCCTTCAACCCTGCCCGCGCCACGGCCTCGGCCATCTTCAGCTCGTCATGGTCGCTGGAGCAGCTGTGGGTCTTCTGGGTGGCGCCATTGGTCGGCGCAGCCATCGCCGGGCTGGTATTCCGCGGTTTCGCCGACACCACCCCTGCCGCCGTTGTCTTCCCGGACTCTGAAGACGGGGACCTGGACGAGTCTGACGACCTGGGCGAATCCGACGAACCGGATGAGGCTGAGGCTCCGGCCGGCTCCGACCACCTGGACCGGTCCGGCGCAGACCGGTCCGGCCGCGCGGCGGCGCCGGCTCCGGCGGCCAAAAGCAATGAGGCGCAGGAGTTCTTCGACGGGAAACGCGGCTAGGACTCCCGCGAGGGGCCCCTGCAACGCATTGCGGGGGCCCCGGCAGCGGGGCTGGCTCAAACTGTCAGTGGCAGCCGATAGCGTAGGAATATGCGGTTATTGCACACATCGGACTGGCATCTGGGCCGGTCGTTCCACGGCGTCGGGATGCTGGACGCCCAGCGGTCCTTCGTCGACCAGCTGGTCAACGCCGTCACAGACAACGCTGTTGACGTCGTCTTGATCGCCGGCGACGTGTACGACCGCGCCCTGCCGGGCGTGGACGTGGTGGGACTGCTGGACGACGCCCTGGTCAGGCTGACCGGGGCCGGCGCCAAAGTGGTCCTGACCAGCGGCAACCATGACTCCGCCATCAGGCTGGGCTTTGCCTCCCGGCTCCTGGAGCGGGGCGGGGTACATCTGCGCACCAGGCTGGCCGAACTGGACCAGCCTCTGCTGCTGCCCCTGGACGGGACGCCGGAGGGCGGGGCCGGCGGCGCGGCGCTGGCCATCTACGGCATTCCGTGGCTGGAGCCCCGTTTGGTGGCCGATCAGCTGGGCGTGGAGACGGCCAGCCACTTCGACGTCACCCGGGCAGCAACGGACCTCATCCGGGCCGACCTCCAGCGCCGCACCAGCCAAGGCACGGTCCATTCGGTGGTGCTTGCGCACACTTTCGCAAGCGGCGGCATCAGCTCGGACAGCGAACGGGACCTCAGCATCGGGGGAGTGGGGGCCGTGCCGCTGGACCTGTTCGACG
Organism: Arthrobacter sp.; assembly: GCA_035254945.1. Classification (GTDB taxonomy): domain Bacteria; phylum Actinomycetota; class Actinomycetes; order Actinomycetales; family Micrococcaceae; genus Arthrobacter. The sequence goes on from DATFAE010000078.1 coordinate 4,156, forward strand.
GCTTCAGCTACACCGCGCTGGGCCACCTTCACGGCCGTCAGTCACTGTCTCCCCAGGTCAGGTACTCCGGGTCTCCGCTGGCGTATTCCTTCTCGGAAGCCACGCACCAAAAAGGCGGCTGGCTCATCGACGTCGGACCTGCCGGGGTTGTCGATGTGAAGGAACTGGCCTGGGAGGCACCCCGGAAGCTCGCGGTGCTCCGTGGCGGGATCGCGGACCTGCTGGAGTCCGGCGACCACGCCTGGGCCGAAGACGCCTACTGCCAGGTCACCCTGACGGACGCCCAGCGGCCCGCCCAGGCCATGGAAAGGCTCCGCCAGCGCTTCCCGGACACCCTGGTGCTGGGGTTTGATCCGCAGGGCGGGTCCACGAAGCCAGCCTCAAGCTACAGCAGCAGGCTGGCGGAGGCGGAGGATGATCTCTCTGTCTGCTGCGGATTCCTCGAGCATGTCCGCGGCCGGGAACCCGACGACGCCGAACGGGCTGCGCTCGCAGCTGCGCTGGACAACGTGCGGCTGCAGGAGGCGTCGCTATGAGGATCCACCGGCTCAGGATCTCTGCTTTTGGACCGTTCGCCGGAACGGAGGAAATCGACTTCGACAGGCTCAGTGCCCACGGGCTCTTCCTCCTCAACGGACCCACGGGGGCCGGCAAGACCAGCGTCCTGGACGCCATCTGCTTCGCGCTGTATGGCTCGGTGCCGGGCGCGCGGCAGGACGGCAAACGCCTCCGCAGCGACCATGCGGACCCTGCAACGGAACCGGCCGTCAGCTGCGAGTTCTCTGCCCAGGGGCGGCATTTCGAAGTCACCCGTTCGCCGGCCTGGGACAAGCCCAGTGCGCGGGGGAAAAACGGGTTCACCACGCAGCAGGCCAAGACCCTGCTTCGCGAACGGGTGAACGGTGACTGGATTCAAAAATCCGGCCGGAACGACGAAGCAGGCGCCGAAATCACCGGCCTGCTGGGGATGGACCGGGAACAGTTCACCCGGGTGGTCATGCTCCCGCAGGGGGACTTTGCCGCGTTTCTGCGGTCAAAGGCGGCGGACCGTCTGGAGCTGCTGCAGAAACTCTTCGGCACGCAGCGCTTCGAAGCGGTCGAACAAGAGCTGTCCCTCCTTGCCCAGGCGGCCCGTAACGACGTTTCACGGCTTAACGGGCAGCTCGAGCTGCTTGCCGCCAGGGCCGAAGCCGAGGTGTCCGCGGTTGGCCTCGGCGAATCAGTGGCACCGCCGGAAGAGGATGCGGCAGCCCGCCTTGAGTGGCTGCAGACGGCCCTCGCCGCCCGCGCCGCCGGCCTCGCGGGCGAGGCGGAGGCGGCCAACTCGCTGAGCCGGGAGCGCCGGCAGCTCCTTGACACCGCCGTCGCACGGACCGGGCGGCACGGGCGGCTCGCGGCGGCAAATGCCCGGAAAGCGGCGGCCGAAGAGGCAGCTTCGCTCCTTGACGCGCACGCGGACCGGCTCGCCCGGCACCGCCAGGCGGAAGTCCTGGCCGGCCAGCTGCAGGCAGTGCAGAAGTCAGAAGCCCAGCTCCGCAGTGCTACGGCCGCCCGCGAATCGGCACTCACGCTTCTCAGGATGGCAGCGGACGAGGACCCGGAGCTGGAGGGGCTGGATCCGGACGCACCCGATGCCGCAACGGAACTGAGCCGGCTGCGTTCCCTGCTCGCCGTGGTGGAAGCCCGTTTGCCGGACGAGCAGCGCCTCCGGGCCCTCACCGCCAGGCACGCTGCGCTGGGCCGGAAAAGGGAAGAACTCAAGGTTGCCGAGGTTGAGCTTGGCGACAGGCTCGTGGCGTTGCGCACGGAGCACACGGACCTGTCCGCCGGGCTGGAGCCGCTCGCTGACCTGGCAGCAGCAGCCGTCATGCACACCAAGGAAGCAGCCGCAGCCGAAGAACTGCTGGACGTCGTTCACCGCCACCGTTCAGCGTTGGCCGCACAGCAGCTGGCGTCAGAGCAGTACGAGGCATGCCGCGAGGACCAGCTGCAGAAGAAGCGCCGCTGGCTTGACCTTCGTGAAGAGCGACTGGCAAACGCCGCGGCCGAACTCGCGGCGCAGCTGGCCGACGACGTGCCATGCCCTGTCTGCGGCAGCCCGGACCACCCCTCCCCGGCCAAGGCGGCCCGGTCCGTCCTCCTGCTGGGCCAGGCCGAAGAGGAAGCCCGCGAAATGTTCGACGCGGCAGAGGCCCGGCTCTCCGCCCTCGGCACGGACCTGGCGGGGGCCAGGCAGGTGGTGGCCGTCCTTGCAGGACAGGGCGGGGACACGCCCGTTGAGGAAGCCCGTGAGGCAGCCGCCGGGGCCAGGCTGGCAGCCGAACGCTCAGCAAAGGCAGCAGACAAGCTTGCCGTCCTGCGCCGGCGGCTCACTGGAATCGAAGCCGGCATCGCCGAAGCGGAGTCAGCCAGGGCCGGCGCCGGCGCGGAACTTGCGCAGATAGAGTCCAGCCGTGACGAGGTCCTTGAACAGACAACTGCTCTGAATGAGTCGCTGTCCGGCCTCAGATCCGGCCACCGTGATCTCACGCACCGGCTGCGCGCGCTGCAGGACGCGGCCGGAACGCTCGAAAAGACTGTGCAGGCGCAGACCCAGCTGGACCAGGCTGAGGCCCGTGCGGCCGACGCCCGGCAGCAGCTGGAGCTCGCGCTGCCCGACGCAGGATTCAGCACGGCCGAGGACGCCAGTGCCCAGCTGCTGGGTACAGCTGAAGCTGCTTCCCTGCAGGCGGACGTCCGTGCCGGGCAGGACGAACAGGCCCGGGTGGCCGAGCTCTTCGCCTCCGACGAAGTGATGCTGGCCCTGGAGGAGCAGGCCTCGGGCCTGGTCCCGGACGAGGCCGAGCTCGGTGAGCTGCGGTCAGCTGCCGCGCAGGCTGAGGAGGAGGCCCGCGCTGCGGGCCTGGCGGCGGGAATGGCCCAGCGATGCGTGGCATCGCTGGAAGCCATCATCGCGGAATACCAGGACCTGGCCGGCTCCGGACACGCTCCGCGGGAGCGCGCGCGGATGCTGACCGCCCTAGCGGATGCCGCTGGCGGACGCGGCGATAACAACTACCGCATGAGCCTTAACAGCTACGTCCTCGCGGCGCGTCTGGAACAGGTGGCCCTGGCGGCCTCCGAGCGCCTTGTCGCCATGAGCGACGGCCGCTACCTGCTGCAGCACACCGATGCCAAAGCGGCGCGCGGCGCAAAATCGGGGCTGGGCCTGGAGGTGGTGGACCAATGGACCGGGCACCGCCGGGACACGTCAACGCTCTCCGGCGGTGAATCCTTCATGGCATCCCTGTCGCTGGCCCTGGGACTGGCCGATGTGGTCCAGCACGAGTCCGGCGGAATCCAGATTGAGACGCTGTTCGTGGACGAAGGCTTCGGCAGCCTGGACGAGCAGTCGCTGGAACAGGTCATGGATGCGCTCGAGGGGCTGCGGGACGGCGGCCGTGTGGTGGGCCTTGTGAGCCATGTGGGCGAAATGAAGCAGCGCATCGGAGTGCAGCTGCAGGTGGTCAAGGGCCGCAACGGGTCCGCGCTGCACATCTCGGACACGCTCCAGGCGCTCTCCTGACGGGACACCGGATCCCGGCAGCGGACTGCAAAGCCAGGACGGCAAAAGCCACGGGACTGAAAAGCTATAATCGAACAGTTACCGGGTTGCGCGCATCGGGAGGAGGGACGATGCGCATGATTGAACGAGCCCGCAACCATGAATCCTTCAACCTTCCCGTCAACTCCTTCCCTGCAGCCCGGCCCCCGGCCTGAACAGCCTGTCCCCGGCGCTGTCCCCGGCGATCCCCAGCCGCCGGCGAAAGGCCGCTTTGGGCGGCTTCCCGAGCTTGCCGGACGCGGCTTTATCCCCTTGGGGCTGTTTGCCCGCCTGCCCCTTGCCATGCTCACTGTGGGAACGCTGACCCTGGTGACCTCGGTCAGCGGCTCCTATGCCGTGGGCGGCACTGCAGCAGGTGCGGTCGGAATCGGCTCTGCCATCGGAGCACCCGTGCTCGGGGCACTGGCCGACCGCCGGGGGCAGCGCCCGGTCCTGCTGGTCGCCGCCGCCCTCAACGCCCTCGCTGTGATCGTGCTGATCGCGGCAGCCTATGCCATGACCCCTGCCGGGGCATTCCCGGCAGCTTTGCTCACCGCGGCTTTTGCCTCTGGGGCCAGCTGCCCACAGGTAGGTCCCCTGGCGCGCGTGCGGTGGATGGCTCTGACGTCCCAGAGCGCCCCAGCCGGCCGGTCAGCCCACAGGAAAACTGCGGACAAACAGGATCTGGACGCTGCCCTGTCCTATGAGAGCACCGCGGACGAACTGACGTTTGTGCTGGGGCCGGCCCTTGTAGGAATCCTGGCCAGCCTCCTGGCACCCTGGCTGCCCCTTGCCCTTGCTGCCGCCCTGACCATCACCCTGGTCCCGGCTTTTGCCGTCCACCGGACCTACCGGGCTGTCCCCATCCACCGCAGCGTCCCGTCGGGTCCGGCAAAGGCCCGTCAGGCGGGCCGGAAGCTACGGGTTCAGGAAGCCACCGCTCCCGGAACCCCGTTTGCCGTGGCCCTCCCGGTTCTGGCCATGGTCTGCATGGGCACGTTCTTCGGCTCCACGCAGACAGCGCTCAGCTCCTTCTCAGCCGGCTTTGCCACTTCCGAAATTTCCGGACTGCTCTACGCGGTCATGGGGGTGAGCTCCGCCGTCGCTGCCCTGTCCGTGGCCTACTGGACGCAACGCCTCACCCTCCCGGTGCGCTGGCTGCTGGGCGCTGCCCTGATGGCGGCGCTGGCGTTCCTGCTCTTTGTTCCGACATCGGCGGCGGGCATGGTGCTGGTGCTGCTGGTCCTTGGACTCCCGGTAGGCCCGGTCATGGTAACGGTCTTCGCCATCGGCGGCCTCATCGCTCCCGGCGGCAGGCTGGGGACCGTGATGACGGCACTGGCCAGCGGCATCGTTGCAGGTACGGCCATCGGATCCGCGGTGGCCGGCCAGCTCGCACAGGCCCACGGCTATTCGGCGGCGTTCCTTGTCCCGGTTGGCGCGGCGGTGGCCCTTGTCCTGCTCGGGGGAGCATCCGCCTTCGTGCTTCGCCGGGACCGGGCCTAAGGGCCCAGCCGCGTCAGGGGCAGTCAGGCCAGCTGGCGTTCTATCCGCGCCGCGCTTTCGGCCAGGGCAGTTCCCACGGTCGCGGGGTCATGGGCTGACCGGATGTAGACGACGGCGAGGGCCGCCGGCCGGCCACCCGGAACCCGGACCGGGGCGGCCAGGGATGACACGCCGGCAATAACCTCGTCGTGGCTGGCCGAGTAGCCTGCCCGGCGGGCGTCCGCAGCCTCCGGCCGGTAGGGGATCCCGGGCGCCAGCTGCCCCCACTCCGCCTCGGTCAGCGCTGACTGGATGGCGATGCCCGGTGCTCCGGCGCTGACGGGATGCCGGGTGCCCGGGTGCTGCGCCACCGTCGCGCTCGAGTGTCGCGGCTCCACTGTCACCAGGGTGATGCAGTCAAGGTGGTCCCAGACGGCCACAAAGGCCGTCATGTCCAGGGTGTTGGCCAGGTGGGTGAGTTCGGGCAGGGCGGCGCTCTGGAGGCTCCGCGAGACGCCCCGTGCGAGGACGGCCAGGCCGGGACCGGGCTGCACGCGGCCGGCGTCGTCCCGCACCAGCAGGGAGTGGTCTTCCAGCGTGCGCAGGATCCGGTACGCGACTGACCGGTGCACTCCCATGGCGTCGGCCAGCTCGGCGATGGTCATCGGGTTCTGGGCGGCGGCCAGGATTTCAAGCGCCCGGATGCCCCGGGAAAGGGTCTGCGACGGCGACGCCTGCGCTGTTCCGGCGGGGGCGGCTGTGAGGTTCATGGGTTCCATCCTAGGCGGCTGTTACCGGGCAGCCGGCTCTTGTGCTGCCGTCATCTTCCGAGTAGCGTCCTATATACGAATTATTAGTTCAAATATAGAACTTACAGGTGTGGGGGTCCAGCACCTCGGCGCCCGTGGTTCCACGTTGAGGATCACCGATGATTTCCGATTCACGGCACACGGCCGATCCGTCAGCCGCCCGCCGGACCTCAGCCCCGCGCTCGCACCATTTCCGCGGGAGCCTGGGCCGGTTCGCCACGGGAGTGGCCATCGTGACCTTCGACGGCGCCACCAGGCGCCACGGCATCACCGTCAACTCCTTCACGTCCGTGTCCATGGAGCCTCCCCTGGTCCTCGTCAGCATCGCCCGCAGCACCAGGGTGCACGACGAACTGGCAGGCCGGCCCTTCACGGTCAACATCCTGGGTGCCGAACAGCGCCACCTGGCAATGCATTTCGCCGGCCGGCCCGGGCCCGAACCGAAGTGGGTTGAAGGCGGTACGGCGCCGCGGCTGTCAGGCGTCCTCGCCTGGTTCGAGTGCACGCCCTGGGCCGCCTATCCCGGGGGAGACCACACCCTCTACGTGGGCGAGGTTATTGATTTCAACTACCGCAGCGGTGACGCGCTGGCCTTCGCCAACAGCACTTTCACCACCATTCCGGAGAGCCAGCTGGGCATGGAGAACCTCCTCTGAACCCTTGGCCCGGCGTTCGAAAACCGTTTGGCAGTTCAACGACGACTGGAGAAACCACGATGGGCATCCGCACCGGCCAGCAGTATCTGGACAAGCTCAATTCCATGACGCCGGAGGTCATGATCGATGGCCAGAGGGTCACCGGGAACATTGCCGACCATCCGTCCTTCGCCAACGTGGCGCACACCTATGCCCGGCTCTTTGATATGCAGCACGAGCCCGGGTACGCCGCGGCTCTCACCTACGACTCGCCGACTACGGGTGAGAAGGTCAGCGCTTCCTTCCTGGTCCCGCGGACCAAAGAGGACCTGGCCCACCGGCGCGCTGCCATCAGGACCTGGGCAGAGTACTCCAACGGATTCCTGGGCCGCACCGGTGACTACATGAACAGCGCCCTGACCGCGCTCGCCGCCTCGGAGAAATGGTTCGCGCAGGTGGACCCCATGTTCGGCGAAAACATCCGCAACTACTACGAGCACTGCCGCGAAAACGACCTGCTGGCCACCCACACCCTGATTCCCCCGCAGGCCAACCGCTCTGTCTCAGGCTCGGAGCAGCTGGGTGGCCAACTGTCCGCCCGCGTAGTCGAAGAACGCAAGGACGGCATCGTGGTCCGCGGCGCCCGGATGCTTGCCACCATCGCCCCGATCGCGGATGAACTGCTGGTGTTCCCGTCCACGGTTCTGCGCGGAACGCCCGAGGACGCCCCCTATTCCTACGCCTTTGCGGTCCCGAACGACGCCGAGGGGGTCAGGTACCTGTGCCGTACGTCCCTGCACCACGGCGGAAGCAGGCACGACGAGCCGCTGGCCAGCCGCTTCGACGAGATGGACGCCGTCGTGGTTTTCCATGATGTGTTCGTCCCCAATGAGCGAATCTTTATGCTTGGACATCCTGATCTGTGCAATGTGTTCTACTCCGGGACCGGAGCCGCCGCGCTCATGACGCACCAGGTGGTGACGCGCACCGTCGCCAAGAGCGAGTTCTATTTGGGGCTTGCGTCCGAAATTGCGGATGCGATCGGCATCGATGGCTTCCAGCACATCCAGGAGGATCTGGCCGAACTGATCCAGACGGTTGAGATCGGCAAGGCGCTGATGACCGCATCAGAGGCGGAGGCGGCATTGAACGACGACGGTGTGATGCTGCCCAAGTGGTCCACGCTGAATGCTGCCCGGAACTGGTATCCCAAAGTCGCCCAGCGATTTCCGCAGATCATCCGGAAGTTTTCCGCGTCAGGCCTGATGGCCCTTCCCGGCGAAGCTGACGTGGCAGGGGAGGCGCTGGAAGACATCGAGCTTTACCTGCAGGCCAAGACTCTCACCGGCCCGGAGCGGATCAGGCTCTTCAAGCTGGCGTTTGATGCGAGCGTCTCCTCGTTCTCGGGACGGCAGGGGCTCTATGAGTACTTTTTCTTCGGCGATCCCGTCCGGATGGCGGGCGCTTTGGTCAGTTCGTACGACCGCGGACCTGTCCGGGCCAGGGTGAGGGAGTTCCTGTCCCGGGACGACTGAGGCCTCCAGCCGCCGCAGCGGACCGAAAAATCCCAGCGGCCGTGTTCTCCCTCACATTTTCGTAGTACCCTAATAACTAACTGACCGTTCTGTCGGTAATCATGAAGGCGTTTCACCTGGCAGCACCCCTGCCTTAAACAATGGAGTTTCAATGACCACACCTTCTTTGGTGGATTCACTTGCCGGCCCCAGCAGCCGGAAGGAAGAACGCAAGGTCCTGGCCGGGACCCTCGTTGGGACCACCATCGAGTGGTACGACTTCTTCATCTTTGCCCAGCTGACGGGGACCCTGCTGTCCCCGCTGTTCCTGGCCCCGTTGAATGAATCGAACCCCGGCCTTGCCCAGATCCTGTCCTTTGCCCTGATCGGCATCAGCTTCCTGTTCCGGCCGCTGGGCGCCGTCATCGCCGGCCACCTCGGTGACCGCCTGGGCCGCAAGGCAATGCTGGTGTTCACCCTCGTCATGATGGGTGCTGCCACGGCGCTGATCGGCGTCCTGCCCACCTACGCACAGATCGGCGTCTGGGCGCCCGTCCTGCTGATCCTCCTGCGCATCATCCAGGGCTTCTCCGCCGGCGGCGAATGGGGCGGTGCCGCCCTGATGGCGGTTGAACACGCACCCCTGAACAAGCGCGGGCTCTTCGGCGCCTACCCGCAGATCGGTGTTCCCGTGGGCATGATCCTGGCCACCGGGCTCCTGTTCTTCCTCAACAGCAGCATGTCCAAGGAAGACTTCGCCGCGTGGGGCTGGCGGGTTCCGTTCCTGTTGTCCATCGTGCTGATCGTTGTCGGCTACCTGATCCGCCGGGCCGTGGCCGAGAGCCCCGTCTTCAAGGAGATGGCCGCCCGCAAGGAAGCCAGCAAAGCGCCCCTCGGTGAACTCATCCGGAAGCACAAGAAGGCTGTCCTCTACTCGACCATGATCTTCATCGGCAACAATGCAGCCGGCTACCTGCTGATTGCCTTCTTCATCTCCTACGCCACCAGGATCCTGAAGATGCCCACGCCACAGATCCTGCTGGCCACCACCCTGGCATCCTTTGGCTGGCTGATCTTCACCCTCGTCGGCGGCTGGCTGTCCGACAAGATCGGCCGGGTCAAGACCTTCCTGACCGGCTACGCCATCGTCTTTGCATGGATGATCCCGATGTTCGCCCTCATCGACACCAAGGACATCGTGCTCTACGGCGTGGCCCTGTTTGTCCTCACCATCGGGCTTGGCCTGTCCTACGGACCCATGTCTGCCATGTACGCCGAAATGTTCCCGGCCAACGTGCGCTACTCAGGCATCTCCATCGGCTACGCCTTCGGTGCCATCCTCGGCGGCGCGTTCGCGGCCACCATCGCAGAGACGCTGCTCCTGAGCACCAAGTGGACAGGCTCGATCGGCATCTACATCATGATCCTGTGCGTGATCTCGGCCATCGGTGTCCTGCTGGCCAAGGAAACCAAGGGCCGCCCCCTGGGAATCAGCCACCACTAGGGCACGTCCCCGTTACACCGGCGGCCAAGCGAACGGCAGGTGCGGACCACCCGGTCCGGGCCTGCCGTTCGCTTGGGCTGTCCCGGCGGCCTACTGCTGCAGCAGGCTGATGGCGTCCTCGTCCGTCAGCTGCTCGAAGTGGCGGTAAAAGCTTCCCACGGCCCGGAACTTGCCCGGTAAATGCAGGCAGAGGACAGCATCACAGACGGCGGACACTGCGGCCTCGGCCTCCACTGAACCAACCGGAGCTGCGGCCACCACGTGGGCTGCGCCGCCGGAACGGACCGCTTCAACGGCTGCGCGCATGGTGGCTCCGGTCGCCAGACCGTCGTCGATGAGCAGCACCGTCTTGCCCCTGAGGTCATGCCTGATGGCAGGGTAGGTTTCCACCCGCCGGAGGAGCTCGGCGCGCTCCCGCTGTTCCACCTCATCCAGCCATTCCTGGCGGACGCCGTGTTCCAGGACGCGGGATATCAGGGGCTTGTTGAGCAGGCGTACCACGCGGCCGTTTGACCACGCCAGGGCACCATAAGCGGTCTCATCATGGCCGGGGATGCCCAGCTTCCGGACCAGCACGGCACCGAGCGGAAGGTACAGGGCCTTCGCCGCAGCGGCGGCCACGGGGATCCCGCCGCGGGCCAGCCCCAGGACGATGGCGTCCGGACGTTCGCGGAACTGCGTCAGCACCGCGGCCAGACGCTCACCGGCATCCGTGCGGTCTTCAAAACGCGTGCTCATTGCTCCCTCTCCGGCTATCTCCGCCCCCGGTTCCAGCCTACCTTCTGAGCCTGCCCTGCCGGGAAGCCGGGCCCGTTCCCGGCCGGGCAGCGGAGTCAGAAAGCGGTCGCGGTGAGATCCGCCAGAATGTGGGCTATG
>DATFAE010000079.1:0-19642 GCA_035254945.1 Arthrobacter sp.
CCATGCTGAGCTGGGGGTTGTCGCGTGTGGGCGTGGCGGCACCGGCCGGCCACAGGGCGACGGTTTTTCCGGCCTGGCCTTCCCGCAGGGCAGAGTACGGTGTGGTGGGGACGACGGCGGTGGTGACGTCGGCGAGGGTGCCGCGTTCGTAAGGCTGGACGGGCCGGTAGGTGTCGGTCCCGGGCCACCAGGCCCAGGCCAGCGCGGCGGTCACGGCTGCGACGGCGGCCATGGCCGCCACGCGTTGCAGCGTCTTGCCGCGGGTTTTCAGCCAGAGCGCGGTGGTCAGTTGCCGGACGAGCCGGAGCAGGACGTAGAGGATGCCCAGGACGGGAAGGGCGACGGCGGCGATCGCCAGGGCGCACACCGCGGCACCGGCAAGGTCCGCGTCGGCGACGTTCCCGGACAGTTGTGACTGCTGATCCAGGACGCTGGCCCATGCCGTGCCCAGGAGACGCGGCAGCGTGAGGACCATCATGGCCAGGCTGAGCACGAGCAGGGGTACGGTGACCAGCACCCAGACGGTCACCACGGCGCGGGCCCATGGTTTGAGGACCTGGGCTTCGGGATCCGTCCGGCGCCACGGCAGCAGCCCCAGCAGGGTCGGTTTGATGCGTTGGAAGAGGTCCGGGACGCCGGTGGCGTCGGCCAGGATGTGGTACCCGTCGAAGCGGACCAGGGGCATGAGCTGCCGGACCATTTGGAGGATTTGGGTGACCACAACCAGCAGCAGGGCGTCGGAGCCTGTGGCCCACCAGAGACCCATGATGGCCACCGCCACGATGGCGTTGAAGTACAGCCCGCCGAGGTCGGTGCGGATCCGGCCGCCGCGGCCCAGCCGGTAGGAATCGGTGACGTCGGTGAAGAACGCCGGCCAGATCAGGTATAGCCCGGCCCCCATGGCGCCCGGCGTCGCGCCCCCGCGGCGTGCGGCCGCGGCATGACCGAACTCGTGAAAACCGGCGGACACGACGGTCACCGCCAGGACCAGCAGGACCAGGCCCGGGTTGGCGAATGCGTCGTGGGTCGCAGAGGCGAGGCCCTTGACCATGAGGACCCACCAGGACGTGGCGATAAAGGCTGCGCAGACCGCCGCCACGATGAGCGGGTTGAACAGCACCGCGAACGGGGCCGTGAGCCTGCGGGTACGCTCCGGATCCGTGACGGTGTAGCGGAAGCGCATACCCAGCAGAGGGTCAGCTTTCCGCACCTCCGGCTGTGAGCCGTCGGCCAGCCGGAGCAGTCCCAGCGGCAGCAGCTGTGTGGTGACCAGGGTGCGGACGTTGTCTTCGCTGACCAGCTTTCCGAACTGTGCGCTGGCGTGGGCGGCGATCTGTTCGGCGGTGCGCTGGCCGTCCACTGCTTCAAGTACCAGGTACAGCAGGCGGGTCAGCTGGATGGCCTGGCCATCAGCCCGGCGGACCAGCGAGGGCGGTTCACGGTAGCCCGATCCCTTCGTTTCACCGATCAGCTCCACGCCGTCGGCCAGCACTGGCACATCCGGCGGGCATGGTCCGGGAGGGGCGATGGTGTCGGTGCCGGCGGACGCAGGGGAAGCCGGCGGGCCGTCCAGCCGGGACGGCCCGCCGCTCACTGTGCTCATTAAGAAGTACTCATTTCGGGGATGCGGTCCGGACTCTACTGGCGCAGATCTGACTGCTGGTCCGCGGAGGCGGTTGCTTCGCCGTCGATGTGCTGGCTGATGATGGCGTCCTGCTGGGCCACGGCGAACGCGTCGCTGTCGATGGAACCGATGTTGGCTGCGACGGCTGCGTCGATCGGCGCGGCGACGTTGGCATTGGCAGCCACGGCGCCGTTGATCGGGGCCGCGATGTCTGCCTGCGCGGCCAGGTCAACATTGACGTTCAGGAGGTCCCCGTCCAGCGCCGCGGACGGATCCACCGGCAAGGCGCCGACGTCGGGGAGTGTGCCGTCGGGGAGGGGGCCGCCGCCGGTGATTCCGTCAGGGGCGGTCCCGTCTGCGATGGTGCCGGTGTCCGCGGTCCCGGTGTCACCGGTGCCGGTATCCGCGCCCTGGTCGATGATGCTGTCCTGTGTGGATTCTGCGGTGGCATCGGCGGTGATGCCCTGTTCGATGATCACTCCCTGGTCGGCAAGGGCCTGGGCCTCGGATCCGTAGGAGAGGATGTTCGCCGACGCAGCCGCGTCGATCGGCGCTGCGACGTTGGCGTTGGCAGCGACCGCCAGATCGATGGGTGCCGCGGCGTTGATGCCCAAGTCAAGATCGGCGTTCAGGTCCAGGACTGACGCCACTTCCTTGTCCGGTAGCGCCGTGCCGGCCTGTGCCTGCAATTCTTCATTGGTCAGCGGGGTCATTCCCTGTTCAGTGCTCATGCGAAACTCCAGTTCCGGCACGGTCGCCGCTGCCCCCAGTGAGCAGTTCCTACACCGATGTGCCTAACGCCAGTCAATAGTAAGCATGGTGATCATTTATTTGCAGGTTCCGGCGAAAGTTGGACTGGAGCCTGGAGGATTAAGTCAGAGACTACTTGGCCTCACCGGGCGGAAGCTTGGAGGGGCCCAGAGAGGAGCTGAGGAACAAGATACGGATGCCGGGCTTCTTGGCTACGCGGCATCTCAATCGGGAATACGTCCGGATCGTGATCAGTTTGGGTATTCGCTCCCGCACCATTCGTGCATGAAGTCGTCGAAGGAAGCTCCCGTTGTCCGTCGGCTATGATGCTCCACCCCCCGGCCGCGGAGGACGCTGTAGCCGAACCTCTGAATGAGCTGCAGCCGGATCAGACCAGCCCCAAAAGTGCTGTGATTGACCTGGACGGGGCCGACCTCGCCGACAGTTTTTGGCTGCCCGGCGCCGATCTGTCCAACGATGAACTGCTCGTCCAGATTCTGCCTGTACAGTCCGACGAATTCACCTGCATGTCCCGTTTCCTGGTCCGTCATCGTAGCCAGGTGGCACGCGAGAAAGACGGCAGGAAGTTCTGTCGGGGTGCGAAGGCTGGGCGGTCATTTGACGACTCGGCTTCAGATCCGAGGCCCGCTGATGGACGTCCATCGCTTTTCCAGTTTCTCAGGTCCGTGAGCCCTGGTGCGGCGTTTCCTGCAAAGGGGGAGTCCCCGCGCGGTGAGCGAGACTTCACCGCGCGGGGACTCCAAGAGGGGTCTAAGCTCCGGCCCCATTCCGGAACTTTCCTCAACCACATGTGCACGGGCGCCCTTGCTTCGTGCTGTTACAAAGAATGGCAGCCTTCGCCTGCTCCGCACACGAGTAGCGGGTACTCATGTTTCTCGGGCGGCGAGTTCTTGGTGCGCCGGTATGCTTGACCGCAAGCCAAGGCCCGTCACACCCATTATTGGGGGACGGACCTTGGCTTGTTCAGCTGCGGCGAAAAAGTGCCCCCGGGCATCCGCACCCGGGAAGCACCTTCCCTAGATTCGTGGGAGGAACACCCATTCGCCAGTCAATCCCCCACGGGGACACCCATTATGACCCGGCATCAAGGGCGATAAATAGGGGGAAAGCTACCTAACTGCGGCCCGGGATACTTAACGCTGAATGACCATGGATAAGGATCAGATACTGTTGCTGCTGGCCAACGGTCTCCTGGGCTTGACAGCCAGGGGAACCAAACAGATTCCCACCGTCAACATGGCATTCGAAGGTACCTTCATGACAGCCGGGGCGACCCACCCGGAGGCGAGGCCGTGACCGAACCGTGGGAGCTGCGCGCCGTTGAGCTGCTCGACTCTGTGCTGGACCGGCTCCACGAGACCGAGGACTACGCCCACGCCTGGGCGTCCGTGGACGAGTCGGGTGCCTTTGAGGCGGCTTTGGCTGGCTGACGAGCAGGCTGCCGGCGGACACTCTTGGCGGCGCCCTCCGCGGCATGCCGTTGGGATCCGCTCCAAGCCCGGTGAAGCCTGTGCCCTGGCACGCTTTGCCGTCCGATGACGTCTTCGCGGGGCTTTCCTCCAGGCCGGGAGGACTCAGCTCCGAGGAGGCTGCGCGCCGGCAGGTCGAAGTCGGGTTCAATGAGCTGAGCTTCGCGGGCGCCACACCGTGGTGGCGCGTGCAGTTGCGGCAGTTCATCAGTCCTTTGATCGGCATCTTGCTGGTTGCCGCACTTATCACCCTGGTCCAGCAGCACTGGGTGGACTCCGGAGCCATCTTTCTGGTGCTGACGATCAACGCCGCATTGGGTTTTGTCCAGGAACGCAGGGCGGAGGCGGACGTCCGGGCACTCCAGTCGCTATCGACGCCGTCGTGCCGCGTGCTGCGCGACGGCACGGTGCAAGTGGTGGCCGGGCGCGGTGTCGTGCCTGGGGATGTGGTTCTTTTGGAGAGCGGCGAAAGGGTGCCCGCCGACTTGCGCCTGTTTGAAGCGAACGGGCTTCAGGTTGACGAGTTGATGTTGACAGGTGAGTCCTTCGCGGCGACCAAGCACACCGCTCCGTTGCCGGCGCACGTCGGCGATGCCGACAAGGCGAATATGGCATTCAGTGGAACGTTCGTGGGCAGCGGCCGCGGCAGGGGTATCGTCACGGCCACCGGCGCCGGGACCGTGCTGGGCGAGGTCAACCCGCTCAATCAGGGACCTTCCGGCAAGTCGCCCCTGCAGTTGCTCACGCACAGCCTGGAGCGCCGTATCGGCATGATTGTGCTCGGTGCGCTGGTTTTCATTTTCATCGCGGGGCTGGTGCTCGGCCATGACGTGTCCACGATGTTCCGGACCGCCGTCGGGCTGGCGGTGGCCACCATCCCCGAGTCGCTGCCGATTGTCCTGACAGTGGCGCTGAGCCTTGGGGTGTCCCGGATGGCAAGGCGGAACGCCATTGTGCGCATCTTGCCGGCGGTGGAGACGCTGGGTTCCACGGACGTTATCGGGTCGGATAAGACCGGGACCCTGACCGAAACCGGCTCACCGTGGAAAGGATCTGGACCACGGCCGGGTTACTGGACATTTCAGCTGATGACGGCCACGGTGTCGCGCAGGACCCGCCGCTCATGGGAGCACTCCTGCGGGCGGGTGCATTAACGAATGAGGCGACACTGTCAGCCGAGGATGAGGAGGACCTGGAGTACTCCGGCGATGCGGTGGACGCCGCGATGGCGAAGACCGCCGTCGCCCGCGGTGCCATCAGCGAGCGGGAGCGTGCGGCTGAACCTCTGGCCCACCAGCCCTACGAACCGCACCTGCGGTACTCGCAGACTGTCCGGCAGGAGCCGGGAGGCCACCGGACCCTGTATGTCAAAGGTTCCCCGGAAGCGCTGCTGCACGCCGCGGTGGACATGTCCGGGTTGGAGGGTAACCTGCCACTGGACGCGGCCCGGATTCACGAGGCTAACGAGGAAATGGGCAGGGACGGGCTGCGGGTCATCGCTGCCGGCTCCCGCATGATCTCCGACGCCGAAGACGTCACCGTGCCGCTGGTCCATCCGACCGGCCTGACTTTCCTGGGCATGGAGGGGATGACTGACCCGCCGCGGGCCGGGGTGGCGGCTGCCGTGGAGAAGTGCTTGCGGGCCGGTATCAAGGTGATGATGATTACCGGTGATCACCCGGTGACCGCCGTGGCCATCGCCGGCCGGCTCGGGTTGGGAATCGGCAAGCCGGCCCTGACGGGCGCGGAGATGGCGGACCTGGATGACCACATGTTGGTCGCTCGGCTGGAGCAGACCAGCGTGGCCGCGAGGGTTTCGCCAGTGGACAGGCTGAGGATTGTGAATGCCCTGATGGGGGCCGGCAGGGTAGTGGCTGTAACGGGCGACGGCGTCAATGACGCTCCTGCGCTGAAGGCTGCGGCAATCGGTGTTGCAATGGGCAGGTCCGGGACAGACGTCGCGCGTGAGGCTGCAGACATCGTGCTGACGGACGATAATTTCGTCACCATTGTGCATGCCGTGGAGGAAGGCCGGGTCACGTTTGCGGCGATCCGCAAGACCACGTTCTTCCTGCTGTCCACGGGTGCCGCCGCCCTGGTGGCCGTGACCCTGAGTGTGTTTGCAGAGACGCCCTTGCTGTTCCTGCCGGTTCAGATGCTGTGGATGAACGTGGTAACCAACGGGGTACAGGACATCGCCCTGGCGTTCGAACCGGCGGAGGGTGACGAACTCAGCCGCCCGCCCCGTCCGGCGTCTGAGGGTCTGCTCTCGCGCACAATGTGGTTCCGGGCCGGTATCACGGGTGCGTGGATGGCCTTGGCTGTCATCCTGACTTTCATCGTGGAACTGCACGCCGGCTATACGGAAACCCATGCGCGGACCATGGCGCTGACCATGTTCGTGATGCTGAGCTTCTTCCAGGTGTTCAGTTCCCGGGCCGAGGTCAAGTCCCTCTTCCAGCTTCGGCTTCTGGACAATAGGCCGCTGCTGTTCACCTCGCTGGGAGCCCTGGGGCTGCACTGGGCGGTCATGGTCTGGCCGGTCAGCGCCGGGCTGCTTGAACTCACGCCGCTCAACGCCTGGGAATGAGGCGAAAACCGCGGCAATACCCAGCCGGCAGCCAGGGCAACGGCCAGCAGGATACATGCGGTGGTCAGGAACAGGTGGGGGTCGGAACACCGAGAGCCCCCTCAGATCCTTCAGCCAGCTGGCCACTTAAGTTGAAGCCTAAAAGTGATACATGTGTGGACCATCCGATGAGCGCCCGTAGCTAAGCTGTTTGCATGGCACGTACCGGGATCCGGAGATGGCCGCGCTGAACTGGTCCTCACCAGGAAAGCTTCGCAGTCCCGTTTCGCTGCGAAGCCTATTCGTGTGGCTCCTTCTGACCGTTCTCCTCACGGGAGCCGCTTCCTATAGCCACGGCAGCCGGTACGCTATCGTTCCCGGGTACAGCCCGGTTCAGACAGCCGACGATCTGGGTCCCAAGGAAGTGCCTCCGCAAGCGGAACCCGCAGCCAGTCCCGCTGATACTTTAATATGGACCTCGCAGTCAACGGGCGCCGTACACCGCGCCGCGCCATCACTTGGGACTGAAGAAGTCGAAAAGGAGTGCTGCCAACGGCGCCATGCACCCCGCAGCGAACCAGCCCCGATGAGGACTGGCGCTCTGGACCCGCCATCCGTGACTTACCAGCAGCCCGCTGACGCGTTGCTCAACGGTACAGCGCCTCCGGAGCCTGACCTGCCAGCGCTCACTGTCGTCGAGCTTTCCATCAGCAGGACGTAGAACGGTTCGCCGTTCAACCTCATCAACCCCTGCTGTTCACCCTTGGAAAGAGATTGCTATGACACACGTACAGTCCATGCTGGACGCACACCCGAAGGACCTCGGAAGCCTCGATAGGACCAAGCTCGCTGAATGTATCCAGGCGTGCTTTGACTGCGCGCAAACCTGCACCGCGTGCGCTGACGCCTGCCTCAGTGAAGACATGGTTGCCGAGCTCACCAAATGCATCCGCACCAACCTCGACTGTGTGGACGTCTGCGCCACCACCGGAAAGATTCTCTCCCGCCATGCCGGCTACGATGCTGACCTCACCCGTTTAGTGCTCGACGCGTGCCGCACAGCCTGCAAGGCCTGTGCGGACGAATGTGCGCAGCACGCCTCGCTGGACCAACGAAGGGGAGCGGCACAATGACACGGCCACATAACCCCCAGGCAGCCCGCCGTTCCTGGCAACAGGCACAGCTCGGAAGTACGGTACCGGGCAGGCCCTCGCCCTCAGAGGATCCGGAGCTGCGCCGCATGCTGACCTCACACATTCACTGTGGCGAGGAAATGCAACTGCTCATAGTTCATCCCGCCCGGCCGGGCGACCCAACCACAGCAAAGAACGACGGCAGCCTGCTCACCTACCGGTGCCCGTGTGGATTCAGCTTCGATCAACGGCGGGACTAACCCGCAGGAGACATCCGGGGCGGCGTTGTTGCCGGACACCGGAAATAGCCATGCCTCGAGTACTGCAAAACATCACCTGACCATCCAAGCGAGGAGTCCGTGGCACTGTCAGACGAAGAACGCAAACGCCTGAAAATGCTCGAACAGGAGCTGGCTATCACTGACCCGGATCTGGACCGGGCACTGCAAAACAGTGCGCCCGGCGAGCACCCTGGGGATGCCGCCACGATGGTCCGTAATCCTCGCTCTGGTTGCCGTGTTCACCGTTGTCATCGTAGGCATCGCAACAGAACTCATCATAATCGGTGCCGTCGGCCTCCTGCTGATGATGGTCGGCGCCCACTTGTTCATTAAGGCCTCGGACTTCAAACAGGGCCAGAGGAGACACACCATGAAACCCCTCCACCGCCGGCACGGCAACCGGCGATCGGCGCGCCCACCCCCTCCAACGGCCCCACCGGAGCCCGGCCGCACCCCACCCGGGCCGCTTCTGTGTCGACGGCCACCCTAGTTGTCCTTTTACTCCTGGGACTACTGATTGTCTTCATCCTCCAGAACCAGAAACAGGTGTACGTACAGTATTTCGGGCTCGCGGGCCCGGTGCCCCTTGTGATGGAAGCAGGGAAGTAGCGCCTGGGTACTGACGTGGGGCACCCCGGACGTTCAGTAGAGCTTCCGGGGCCACGATCCAGCCAATGGATGAGCGACTACGCCGATATATGCGCTGAATGCCGGCATCCAGATCAGCACAGCACCGGCAAGAGTCAGAATCCAGCCCATAACCACCAGGACTGTGTCAGGGCGCGGATGGCACCCGCGAGGGACAAGACCGCCATTAGGAGAACCAGCCCCATGCCGACCGAGTACAAGTTGGGGTCAGGCAGTGGTGATTCGGTCTAGACTCGCTTCATGCGCAGAACGTCGGCACGAGGCCCCGACGCCGCTGGGAGGGAGCGCGTACTTGTCCTGTCAGCAGGGGTAGGAGCGGGGCACAACAGCGCCGCGGCGGCGGTGCAGCAGGCGTGTGCCGCGCGCGCCGACATTGACGAGGTCCAGGTACTGGACGTGCTGCAGGTGAGCAGCGTGCTCTACCGCACAGTGCTGGACAAGGGGTACTTCGTCCTCGTCGAGGACTTGCCCTGGCTGGTCGAGTGGGGCTACGACATCAACGACCGCCCGTTCCGGCGCCGGGGCCCAATAGACCCCTGGACACGGGTGAACGCTCTTCCGGTGATCGGTGCGATCAAGCGATTCCGGCCGACCGCGATCGTGTGCACGCACTTCCTGCCAGCCCAACTGCTGGCGTCACTGCTCCTTCGCGGCGTGATTGACGCGAGGACCGCCGTCGTCACGACGGACTACGACTTCCAGGGCCTATGGCTTACGGGCGCGTTCCACGCGCTCTTCCTGGCCAGGGAGGAGGGGAGGGTGGAACTGATGGCGCTGGGTCTGCCTTCCGACCGCGTCGCGGCCACGGGCATCCCGATCGCCACCCAGCTGAACTTAGAGCCTGCGCGCGATGCAAACGAGCCCCCGATGCTGCTGATCTCGGCGGGCGCGACTGGCGGCGACTATGCAGTCTCGGTCGTGCGGCAGACGCTGCACATGCGCTCGTCCTTCACGGCCACGGTCGTGTGCGGACGCAACAATGCGCTGCGGCGGCGTATCGAGCAGCTGGTGGCGCCCGCAGGCGACCGCTACCGCGTGCTCGGCTTCACGGCGGATATGCCGCAGCTGCTGCGCCGGGCCGACCTGTTTGTGGGCAAGCCGGGCGGGCTGTCGGCGTCGGAGTGCATGGCTGCAGGCCTGCCCATGGTGCTTGTGAACTCCATCCCGGGGCAGGAGGTTCGCAACGGCGATTACCTGATGGAGCAGGGGGCGGCGGTCCGCTGCAACACTCCCGCGACGATCGGCTGGAAGATCGACGAGGTGCTGCGGGAGCCGGGTCGCCTGCAGCGGATGCAGGCGGCGGCGCGGAGAACGGGCCGCCCTGACGCTGCGGCGGACGTGCTGACCGGACTGCTGGACGGGGCGTCCCGTCCCCTGGTCGTGACACGCGCAGCGCAGAAGACAATCCTCGCCGAGAGCGAGCGGCGCGTCGTTGCGACCGATCTGAAGGGCCCCTCCTCGCTGGTCCGCGTGGTCGATTCGGCCGCAGGGAGCACGGTCGCGCTGCTGCGAGCCGAGGAGCTGGGAGATCTGCAGACGCGGTACGCTACCCCGAACGGGGGTCTGGTACTGCGGCGCGGCCCCGCGCCCATGTCGCCCCGGTGGGAGGAGCGGCGGCTGCTCCGCGCCATTCTTCGGGGGGACGACGAGCTGCCCGTCCGCGTCGAGGGGCCCTCGCCACCCCCTCGCTTCCTTCCCACGGGGCCGGCGGGACACAAGCCCTAACGACCTCAGGCGGGCCGGCCGGCCTGGACGCTTCCTTCGTCGATCGCTGCTTACCGCGCCGCAACCGATCCGCGGCCGCGGCACGTTCGTTCCGACCTGAAATCGTGATCCGCACCCACGGAAGCGCCTCACGCAGGCCCAGAAGCGGCGAGACCGAGATTGCGTGCGCGAACTAGTCGCAACGGCATCTCTTCACACACGCCATCACGTGCACGCGTACGCCTCGGGGTCAGGGCCGATTCGTTCGCTGAGCACCGGGTCTGTCGGCGCCTCTTATTCCGGGTGCACGTCAAGTTTGTTGTGGACCATAGTCACGTGGGGTGAAGACCAGGCAGCTTTGCCTGCCGCTTTCCGTTCGTTCCAGGTGGCGACTCGGCCCGTGAGGGTCACTTCGGTCCCGTCCACCGCCACGAGGATCTTTTCCGCATCCAGGGCGGCCTGGCGCGCCATGGCGTTCTTCACCCGGGTCTTGGTGTCGACGGCGGATGCGCGGCCGTTGAGGGTGATGAGGTTCTGTACGGATTTGACGCCTCGAAGGTGTTCGACAGCGTGGGCGGCGGTTTCGCGCTCGTAGTTCCAGTCGACGTTTCCGGTAAGGGTGATGGCGTGGTTGCGGACTTCGGCTTTGACCGCGCCTTCGGGCACCATGGAGTTTCCCTGGAGTGCTTTGAGCGCTGCTTCGGCGATGTCGGAGTCGGTGACCGGGGCCCCGAGGTAGTGGACGGTGAGCTCATCGGCGAGAGCCGTAACGCCGCGGACCCGAAGGGCAGCCTTCGTCGCTGCCAGACGGGCCGAATAGCTGGGAACCTCACCTGTCAGGGTCACGGCTCCTGAACTGGCCGCGACGCCAATGTGTGAGGCGTCGACCTCGGGTGCCCAGTCGAGCTCATTCAGAACGGCTTGTTGCAGCTCGTGGTCTGTGCGGGGGCCGCTGGTTGAAGTGGTCATGATAGATCCTTGTCATCGTATCTGGGTGGGAAAGGCGCTGGGCCGCGTTCAAGCAAGCCGAAAGCCGGGACGCCAAACAGGGTCACAGGCAGGAAGGTGTCGCTGTTTCTGGCCACTGCGGTTGATGTAGTCAGGCATGGTCCAGTCTCCTCGTGAGCCGTTGGGTCCTTCCATTTCATCTCGACGCCCGGGACCCTGATAGGGGCATTAGCCCTAGCCGACTCTCGACGTGGATCCCGGCGACCGCGTGACGCAACGGGACCCACTCCGGAACGCACCGTGTATCTGATTCAGGGTGGCCTGTCGGTGACCAGGCAGGAAACGCCGGGACACCCGCAACTCCGGGAGATGATGTTCGTCATAACGGAATCAAAAAGTCGAAGCCCCTTCAGCGCTGCTGGCGGGGCTTCACCTTCCTTTCCCCGGGGCGAGGCCCTGGCCCCAGCATGGCATCGGCGGTGAGCCGGAATTGTCCGAGTCCTTGGGCAGCGGTTGGTCCGAAGCCCGGCGCCAGGCAGCGGTAATAGCTCGGGGCACAATCGTTGCACCGGTAGGTCCTTGAACCATTGCTGGGTTGCCGGGTCCAGCAGGGACCAGAGCGATTGCAGATCAACAACGACGTCGGGATGCTGGCCTATCGCTGAGTCGTCCGGTCCCGTGCCCGGGGTGTCGAGGATCAGGCCCTGGCGGGTCCAGTTCTTCAGGTCCTTGGAGCGGTGGACTGCCAGTCCGCGCCACTCGTCGACGATCATCCAGTACCAGCCACCCAGCGCAAATACATTCGGTCCCTCGTGCGGGACATCGGTGATTACAGGTTCGGGCTTCGACCAGGCGCGAAGGATCCCGTGGCGGCCTTCCTGCATGGCGTGTTTGCGGGCCATCTCCACGGCGGTATTGAGGTCTTGCCGATGGCGAGCGTGAATTTCTCCCTGGATACGGTCCTCGGCGTGCCTCCCAGGGGTAGGGTTTGCCCTAGCCGACGAAGGGGTCACCATGAGTTACAAATATCGAACCGTTCGGGTCCGCGGTACCGACCTGGTTGGAACGATTGCCCGGAAGCACGGAAGCGCGCCTGACATTTACGAAACGTCCAAGGACCCCAGTACGTCAGTGGTTCCAGTGTTCTTCGAAGCGACGGGGGAGGTCCGCTTTTTCGACAGGTCGATGCTGGAGGACGTCGTGGCGCCTGCCAGCTAGCCGCGGCACCTCACCTGCGCCTGCTCCTGTCATGCCCGGAACCTCGTCATGCCCAGGAACCTCGCTGCCATCCCAGCTCCGAGATGTAGTTACGCTTCCGCCTCGCCGTCGCCCTTGCGGATGAGGTCCATGAACGCTTGAAGATGTTCGGCCATGTCCACGGAATCGTCGTAAAGCCAACTGAGCTGGATTCCATCGACTAGTGCCGTTATTTGGCGGGCCAGGATGATGGGGGAGCAGCCCTCGCGAAGCCGTCCTGCCTCCAGCTCGCGTTCGAGTTCGGAGCAGACCGACGCCACGAACTCTTCGTTCCGGCGGAACAGGAAGTCATGGGCCGGGTGCTCGGGGCTGATGGCCTCTGCCTTCAGCGTCGCGTCAAGGTGGATGACGCCCCGGATCCCGGCGTTGTGCCGCATGACGGCGGGCACGGTTTCAAGCAGGCCCCGCTCGCTGATGAGCTCCTTACGCCACGGTCCTTCGCGTTCTTCGCGGAGGACGAGCACGGCTTCGAGCAGCGCTTCCTTGCTTCCAAAGTGATGGAGGAGCGCCGTGTGGCTGGTTCCCACGTCCTCGGCGATCTGCCGAATGGACAGCCCAAGGTAGCCCTTCTCAGCGAAGACCTGGAAAGCGGCCTCCACGAGTTCAGCGCGCTTCCTGGCCCCGTTTGCGTAGGGCGCGCGTTTGCCTGTCCGGCCCGGCGCGCGTGTTTCCTGATCCATGTGAATACCTCCTCCCAGATGAGGCTACCAAGTTTCTGTACCACTTTGGCAAAGAAATCTCATTGAAAGTGTTCCAATATGGTCAAAGTTCGACTACCTTTGCATGAGAGGCAGCGCGGGACCACCCGCGAAAGGCCTGCATCACCGGTCACAGGGAGCCAACGATGGCTCCGATCCAAAGGAGGATTTTTCATGGGTGACCCCACAGTCCAAACACAGGTCATCGACCCCGCGGGGCGCGCACCGCTCAGCGCCGCGGCGGGCACGGTGGCCGGCGCTCCGCCGTCGAGCTTTGCGCAGCATCCCCAGCTGTCGTCGAAGAAGATCATGGCACTGGTCCTTATCGCGGCATTGGGCATGTACATCATGAGCCTGACGTTGGGCACGGCCCTGTCGCTTCGCCTGGCCATCGTTGATCCTGCGGGCAAGGAGACCAGCTACGGGATGGCCGTCTCCATCAGCTCACTGCTGTTGCTGGTCACCATTCCGCTGACCGGCGCACTGTCGGACCGCACTGCGGGCCGGTTCGGCCGCCGTCGTCCCTGGATTATTGGCGGGCTTATCCCGGCGCTGCTGGCCTCCGCGGTCATCGGCACCGTGCCGTCCACGTCCGTCATCATCGGCGCGTACGTCATCGCTTTGGTGTCAGCGCAGGCTGCCTTCAACGCCTACGCTGTCATTCCCATCGAAGCCTTACCGGACAATAAACGCGCCAGGGTCATGGGCGCAATGGGCATGTTCGGCGCACTGGCGATGTCAGCCGGGTCCTACCTCGCATCGTGGCTCGTGGACGCGCCCCTGTTCATGATGTGTGTCCCCGTCCTGCTGGCCCTCGTCTGCAGCCTCCCGCTGCTGGCCTTCTACAAGGATCCTGCAAAGTCCCGCGCCGAACTTCCGCCGCTGGACCTCAAGGGCCTGGCAAGGTCGTTCCTGGTGAACCCCCGCAGGCACCCGAACTTCGCCTGGGCCTGGGTTTCGCGGTTCCTCGCCGGCATCGCCATGACCGCACTGTTCGCCTATTTCATCTTCTTCCTCATGGACGGGCTGCACATGCCCATCGCCGAGGCCGGACGGAGCGCCGGCACACTGACCCTGATCTCGGCTCCCGTCAGCATCCTGTTCTTCACCGCCTCCGGCTGGCTCTCGGACAGGATTGGCCGCCGCAAGCCATTTGTCATTGCCGCGGCGCTGCTTATGGCCATTGCGCTCGTCCTTGGCGCCACGGCGGCGTCGTTCGGGCAGTTCGTGGTGGCCTGGGTTGTCTTCGCCATGGGCCAGGCGATGTACCTGACCGTTGACCTTGCCCTCTGTGCGGCGGTTCTTCCGGATGCCCGGGACACAGGCAAGGACATGGCTGTTTTCAGCCTTGCCCTCAGCATCCCCAACATCATCGTTCCCGCTGCCGCCCCGACGATCCTCGCCATCGGCAGCGGCCACAACTACGGCTTCCTCTGGTTCGCAGCTGCTGCGCTGTGCGCCCTGGGCAGCATCACCGTCACCTTCATCAAGGGTGTCCGCTGACCGGCGGGCACAGAAAAGGAAAAAGCAATGACACCGTCCCAGTCCTTCCCCGCCGGCTTCCTCTGGGGAGTCGCCACCGCCGCCCACCAGGTTGAAGGGAACAACGTCAACAGCGACGCCTGGTTCCTGGAGCACCTCCCCGGCACGATCTTCGCCGAACCATCCGGCGACGCCATCGACCACTACCACCACTACCGCGAGGACATCGCGCTGATCGCCAGCCTCGGGTTCACCACCTACCGGTTCTCCCTGGAGTGGGCGCGGATCGAGCCTGTTGAAGGACAATTCTCGACGGCGGCACTCAACCACTACCGCCGCGTCCTGGAAGCATGCCGCGAGCACGGCCTGACGCCGGTAGTCACCTTCCACCACTTCACGTCGCCAAAGTGGCTCCTCGCCGCCGGCGGCTGGGAGGACCCGGCAACTCCGGAACGCTTCGCCAGCTACTGCGACCGCGTGACCGAACACCTGGGCGACCTCATCGGCGTCGCCTGCACGCTCAACGAGCCGAACCTCCCGTGGCTGCTGAAGGAACTGGGAATCGGCGGCGGGCCCGCGGAGAGCCGCAGGGAAGTGCCCATCTGGGCAGCTGCTGCTGAGGGCCTGGGCATCGATGCCGCACGCGTGGCTCCGTTCCAATTCACGGTTTCCGAACCCGGCTTCGACGTGAAGCTCGCAGCCCACCGGGCCGGACGTGATGCGATCAAGGCCCGCTATCCCGAACTGATGGTCGGATGGACGCTGGCCAACACCGACATCCACGCTGCCGAGGGCGGCGAAGCCAATGCGGAGCGTATCCGCCGCGACGTCAACGAACGCTTCCTCGAGGCCTCCCGCGGCGACGACTTCGTCGGCATCCAGACCTACGGACGGACCGTGTTCGGAGCAGACGGCCTCGTCCATGCTGCCGAGGGCATCCCCACCAACCAGATGGGTGAAGAGATCTACCCGGAGGGCTTGGAAGCGACCATCCGCGAGGCCGCCCGGGTGGCGGAGATCCCTGTCATTGTCACGGAGAACGGCCTTGCCACCGAGGACGACACCCAGAGGCTGGACTACCTACGCACGGCAGTTGCCGGAGTCGCATCCTGCCTGGCCGACGGCATCGACGTGCGCGGCTACATCGCATGGACTGCCTTCGACAACTTTGAGTGGGTGTTTGGCTACGTCCCCAAGTTCGGCCTGATTGCCGTTGACAGGAAGACGCAGGAGCGAACGCCCAAGCCCAGCGCACATTGGCTGGGTGGCGTGGCGCAGGCCAATGGCGCTTCGCTGGCGCTTGAAATCCAGCCTGCCTGACCCGCTGCAAAGTTTCGCCAACTTACCTGACCCTGGAAATTCTTACTGATGAACATCTGGCACGCCCGCATGATCGCTGCGGACAACGATTTTGGCGGCGCCCCGCTGCTGCGTGGCGAGTTCCGGCACGACGACGGTCATCGGGCTTGCGCTCGGAAACGGCTGGTACAGCGGGCGGCTGGCGTGGGCCGGCGGTTCCAGGTACTACGGCGAAGAGCTGGGCGCCTTCGCCGAGCTGCGGGTGCGGTTCGCCGACGGCCACGAACAGGTGATTGGCGCCGACGCGTCCTGGACTGCAGGTCCGTCGGCCACCACCGCCAACGACCTCTACGACGGCCAGTCCATGGACGCGCGGCACTTTGATGACGCGTGGCTCACGACCGGGTTCACCTCGAGTGAATGGAGCGCCGTGCACGTGCTCGACGACGACCTCAGCCGCCTCGAGCCCTACGTTGGACCTCCCGTCAGGCGGCAGTTGGAGCTGGCACCCGTCAAGGTCTGGACTTCGCCGGCGGGCAAGGTCCTCGTGGACTTCGGGCAGAACCTCGTGGGCTGGGTGCGCGCGTCCTTGACCGGCGCCGCTGGGGAAGTCATCACGGTCCGTCACGCCGAAGTGCTGGAGAATGGCGAACTGGGAACACGCCCGCTGCGTTCGGCGCAGGCAACAGACCGGTTCACGCTCTGTTCGACAGCGGGGACTTTCTTCGGGACTGGCTGCGCGACCTCGCCCTGGAGCAGAGCCACGACGAAGTCCTGGTGCCGTTCGTGGTGCCAAACGTGCTGAAGTACATTGAAAACCCGCCGAATTTGGCGCCCCGGACTCAGCTGCGGTGTGGAGCGACGCCGCGGTCTGGGTTCCGTGGGCCTTGTGGACCGCCTATGGTGACCGGGGGGTTCTGGAGGAACAGTTCGCCTCAATGACCGGCCACGCCCGGGCGGCTTCGCAGCAAGCTTCCCCCAACGGCTTGTGGGATACAGCGTTCCAGTTCGGGGACTGGCTTCATCCTGACGCTTCGCCGGAACGCCCGTGGGACGCAAAAGTCGACAAGCATGTGGTGGCGACGTTGTGTGCCTACGGCACAGCTTCGTTGGTGGCGGCCGCAGCAGATGTTTTGGGCGATGCGGCAGCATCCGCCGAGTTCGGTGCCATGGCCCAGGCCCTGCAGGCAGCCTTCGCCGGGCATTACGTGTCTGACGGAGTCATCACCAGCGACTGCACCACGGTCTATGCGCTGGCCATCGTGTTTGGAATCCTCGGCGCCGCCGACCGCGAATCCGCCGGCCGCCGCCTCGCCGAACTGGTGGAACAGTCAGGCTTTCGGATCTCCGTCACGGATGCACTCACCGATACAGGGCACCTCGACGTGGCCTACCGGCTGCTGCTCCAGACCGAAAACCCGTCCTGGCTGTACTCCGTGACGATGGACGCCACCACCACCTGGGAGCGTTGGGACTCGATGTTGCCGGACGGCACCATCAACCCAGGGGAAATGACCAGCTTCAACCACTACGCCCTGGGCGCGGTGGTCGACTGGATGCACCGGACCATCGGCGGCCTGGCACCGTTGGAGCCCGGCTACCGCCGCATCCTGATGGCTCCGCAGCCGGGCGGCGGGCTCGAGTGGGCCGAAACCAGCCTGGAAACACCGCTGGGATTCGCCTCGGTCTAGCTGCCCGCGAACTGGCGTGGGCGGCCGGTTTGCCGGCCGCCCTGCGCGGGGAAGGCCGCCGTCCTAGAAACTGGTCACCAGTTCGCCGAGCACCTCTTCGAGCCTGCTCGGATCGGTTGCGTCGTAGTAATGTGCCCCGCTGGCCCTGGCGATTTCCAGCAGAGTGGGGACGTCGGCGTCGGGCCCGTAAGCAAGCGTAAAGACGAGCACCGGCGTCGAGTGGTTCTGATGGCTCAACTGTTCGGAGAGCCCGCTTAGGTCTCCTGGGTGGCGGGTATCGTTTTTCCCGTCGCTCAAAAGCACAATCGTGTTGATGAAGTTGTCCTTGTATTCCTTGGCTTGATCGCCCGCGAAGCGGCTTACCGCTTCGAAAAGAGGCGTCGCTTCCACGGCCTGCAGCCCGTTGAGCTTGGCGATGATGTCTGCCTTGTTGGTCTTAAACGGGGCCACTGGGCTGACGACGCCCGGCTCCAAGGGGCCGTCACCCACGTGGGAGAAAGCGGCCAGTCCGATCTCGTCCTCACCCACGAAATGGTCCAGCGCCTTGACAACGGCATCCTTGGCCCGTTGCAGCTTGGTGACTCCGGGTTCCTGCACCATGGACTCGGAGATGTCGAGCAGGAACAAGGCCCTGGCCCGCTTTCGGACCTCGGGGAAGCTGTCCCGCACGGCAACAAGCGCCTCCGCCTTGGGCAGCGGAAGCGGCTGGAGCGTTTCGGCATACCGTCCGGTTCCAGCCACCCCAGGGTCCAGCTTGCCCTGGATGGTCCGGTACCCGGATGCCTTGACAGCGGATTGGCCTTCTTCCGTCACCGCGAACGCAAGGAAATCCTGGGCCGCCAGGCGCTGCTGGCTCCCCACCCAATCTCCGGCAAGGGTTACAGCCGGGTTGTCCGCCACGTACACGCCGTCATTGGGATAAATGGCAATGAGGGGTTCTTTGGGTGCGGGACCGGATTGCTTCGTTTTTCCGTCCTCGCTGACCACCCCCCGGTTATAGTCCCAGACGGACCTTTCATCCACGATCACGGCGGAAAGGAATTCGGCGACCTTCCCGGCTTCGTCGGCCTTCCGGGCGTGCCACAGGAAATGCTCGGGGGTGGCCATGTAATGGCTGGTGCCCAGCTCAACAGCGCGCACCTTCTCCACCAGGGACGGTGCGCCCACGTCCATGTCGTCCAGACCGCCTATGCTGCCGCCGGCGGCACCGTAGGAAGCAGCAAGGGCCATCAAACCCGACGTCGAGACGACCGGACTGGCCTTGCCAAACTTGAACTTACCCCAGTCGCCGTGGCCCATGCGTTCCCAGCTGTCCTGGTCCTCGGCCATCCTGAAGACTTCAGACCACGACGGCGGTTTGCTGTCCCAGCCGAGGGCACTTGCCATCGTCTGCGGCATGGCAACCACGATGGCACTCCGGGCGAGGCTGGTCCCCTCCTGGGGGACAGGGCTTGCAGCGGCACCCTTTCCTGCGATTCGTAACCACGCGGAGGAGTCCGGCAGCCAAATGGAGGGCCTGTCGCCGGCCGGAACGCCGGCGAACTGGGCGGCAACCTTGCCGGCAGCGATTCCCGATTTTTCCCCGGTCACCACCGGCGTCACGCATTTGCCGTCCACGCTGCGGGGTTTCGCCGTGTACTCCGCCGCCAGTGCCCGGACCATCTCTGCGTTCTCCAGCGACGTGAGGATGTTTAGGGAAATGCAGGGTGAGGCCCCGGCGACGGCGGCAGGACTGTCCTGTGCCAAGGGCCCGTTTGCTGAAGGCGTATTGCCATTCCCCGCTGAAGTTCCGCCATCCCCTGAACCGGCGGGATAGAGCAGCGTTCGCAGCACGAATGCGCCGCCAACAATGAGAAGTGCCACGGCGGCCGCCGCGGCGAACCAGATCCAGCGTGGATAGCTCGGGTCAGCTGCTGCGTGTCGACGGCCCATGCTCGTTTCCTTTGAAATCCGCCGGGTAACCCCGGTGTGGACGCAAATATTGAAACTGGCCCGCGGCAGTCACACCGCGGGTGCGCCTTGCCCCCCGCCCGGATGCCCCCCGCAACTGGATACGCACTTTGAGAAT
>DATFAE010000080.1:0-20389 GCA_035254945.1 Arthrobacter sp.
GATGGCCTGGGTTCGGGTGCGGTCCACGGCCCCGGCGCCGAGGATCTGCAGGTACTCCACGGTCCGGGAGAGCTCCTCGGCCATGTCCGCGAAGTCGGCGGCTTCGACGTAACCGGCCATTGCCAGCGCGCCAGGAGCCGCAACCGCCGCGGCGTTCACCACGGCAATGGCTTCGCGGAGCCCGATAGCCGCGGTGCTGCCGGAACTGAGTGTTACGGCGGCATCGACAGTCTCACCTGGCACGGAACGCCCGGCGGGCATGGAAGCTTCAACGCTCATAGCAGGCCCGGGAGCTTCGAGGGGCTGGCTGGCTTCGGCAGGTTCGGTCGTGTCCGGGAGTGCAGCAGCCTCTGCGACGGGAAGGCAGCGAAGGCCCGGGAGGCCGGACTGGTCCGCCCGGGCCCCGCCGACGAATGCAACGGTGGTGGAAGCGCCCCCAACAGGCGAATCCGCGCGCGTGAGGCGGCCGGCGTTACCGCCGTGCCCCGGACGCTGAACCCTAAGAGCTTCCATAGGAACACTCTGCCAAGGGGGTACGACATTTAAGGTTCGAGGCCTGTCGGGGCCCAAGAATCAGCTCAGCTTCCGGGCGGAACCGCAGCCGACGCACGTGGCATGGCCCGGCAGCCTTCGGGAGCACCAAAAGACAGGCCGGACGCCCCACCCGCGTGCCGCCGTCGGACGCTCTATCTGAAGAGGATTCATTCGCCCTGCTCTGGGAAGCGCCCCCAACAGGCGAATCCGCGCGCGTGAGCCGGCCGGCGTTACCTCCGTGCCCCGCGCGCTGAACCCCTAAACCAGAACTGCCGGCGCCCGATCCCAGTACTGACGGAGAATTTGCGTGCAAGACTCCTGAAGAAGGACGCCGCTCAGCTGGGGATGGACTCAATCATCGACGACATCAGCGCCGACATTTTCATGGTTGTCACCACGAAGCTAAGGAAGACGACGCCGATCAGCACCCAGATCGGCGCCAGTCCACGTCCCGGCGCGACCTTGCCCACGATCACCGAGCGGCCGATGACGTACACCGCGCCGCTGAGGAAGCTCCAGGCCCAGTGGAAGGGCCGGACCACGCCGTCCCGCTTAAGCCGTTCGCTGTCGAAATACGCCAGCAGCACGGTAGCCGCGTAGGTCAGGAATCCCGAGAAGATAAGCAGGAAATAGGCCGGTGTGAAAATCGATGATGGATCCACCGTCGGGTTTTGTTCGCTGCCGATGTAGATGACGCGGAAATTCGGATTCCAGAACAGCAGGACCAGAATTGTCAGCAACGGCATCAGCGTCATGATCCAGATGAGCGGGTTGTAGACCGGCGTCCCACTGCTGATGAGCGGTCGCTGGGGCGCATACGGCGCACTTCCGTAGGTGCCGGGAGCCTGCCCTCCGTAGGTGCCAGGCACCTGCGGGGTGCTGAACTGGTCGGTCCACGTTGAACCGTCCCACCACCTAAACCGTCCCGTCCCTGCCGGATCGGGGTACCAGCCCGGGGGTACGGCGGAGTAGCCGCCCGATGTGCTCATTTCCACTCCCATGACCGCAGCCATCCGTTGCGTCTGCGACGGATGCTTTGACACTCATCACAGCACTCCTCAAGCTCTTTGGCGAGAGCTGGGTTTCGCACTTTGGGGACGTCCCGTGCGGCAAACGCTCCTGTTCCATTGCGCCGATCTCCGGCAACGCGGAGGATGAGTCCATGAGCGCAAAGTCCGGGAGCGCAAAGCCTTCAGCCGGTGCGAAACGTCCATTCGGACGGCGGAACTGGACCATCGCGGTGGTCGTCGCAGCAGTGGGGCTGGTGATTGGGCTCGTGGTGTTCAAGCCGTGGTTGCTCTTTGTGGACGTTCGGGTGGACGAGCAGCTCCCGATCGCAGCCAGCGCTCCTGCCCAGGTCCAGCCGACTCCGCCCACACAGCCCGCACCGCTTGCGTCGGAGCAGGACACCGGGCCAGCAACCCCGACGCCGGCGCCCACCCCTGCAGGCCCCGTCCAGCTCGCTGTGGGTACTCTGATCAGCCATGAACACACGACGACGGGAACGGTCCGGATCGTCCGGCAGCCTGACGGCACAAGGGTTTTGACGCTGGAAAACCTGGACACGTCCAACGGCCCGGATGTGCACGTCTGGCTAAGTGCAGCGCACGTGGTGGAGGGAACGGCAGGATGGTTTACTGCCGGCTCTGCCGAGTACTACGACCTCGGCATGATCAAAGGAAACCAAGGCAATCAGGTGTACCAGATTCCCGCTGACGTGGACCTCGCGAAGTACCCCGCTGTTGACCTGTGGTGCGTTCAGTTCAGCGTGTCGTTCGGGGCTGCGGAGCTGGTCACTTAGACCCGGTGGGAACCAGGTCACAAAACGCCGCTGGCCGCCGCGTCCCCCAAGGATCGCGACGGCCAGCAAGGTCAATCAGTTTTAGCACAGTTCCGGCGGGAGCCTTCTACGTGCAGTAGAAGCAGCGTAACTTTTCGTCCGGAACCCGGGGTCAGTCCCGCTTGGGGTCGACATTGGTGGCCGCACCCGCGGGGGTTGCGCCGCCTTCGTCGGACCAGTCCTGCCCGGTGGCATCGTTCAGGGCCGGATCGGACTCAACATCCGAGGTGCCCAGGTTGACGGTTTCCGGGTGCGTGCTGTGCGCCGGGACATGGTCGCCGGTGCCGGCCGGGCCGGTGGCACCAGACCCGGCAGCGCCCGAGGTGGTGCCGGCGTCGGACGTCTTTGCTTTGCCGTTGCTCGACGCAGTGTCGTGATGCATGGCTGAACCAATCACGGTGCCTGCCCGGCGGGCGGCTTCACCCAGCTGGTCTGCCACGTCCGGAGCCTTTTCCTTGAAGGCTTCCGTGGCGGCTGTGACCTTGTCCTGGACGGGCTTGCTGTCCCAAAGGCTCGCTGCGCGGGCTTTCAGCTTGTCGTAGGCTGCCCGGCCGGACCGCGATCCCAGGACGTAGCCTGCGGCGATACCAACACCCAAAAGAAGTTTGTTTTTCATGATGAACTCCTGCTCCGTGAGAAGGTTTTCAATTCCGGTCCAGTGGCCGGAGGAAAGAAAACCGGCCCGGGGATGTTCTCCCCAGGCCGGTCTCCTGGCTGGTGCCGCAGTTAGCTACGGACGCTGCGCTTGGTGATCATGCCGTAGACGAGCAGTACGATGACCGCGCCGCCGATGGCCAGCAGCCAGGTCTGCAGGGAGAAGAATTCCTGCAGGCCGGTACCGAAAATCATTCCGCCAATCCAGCCGCCGAGGAATGCTCCTACGACGCCCAGAAGCAAGGTGATGAAAATGCCGCCACCCTGCCTGCCGGGGAGGATCGCCTTAGCGATCGCACCAGCAATAAGGCCGAGAATCAGAAATGCAAAAAAACCCATTTTGTCGTTCCTCTTCCTTCATAAAGGAGGTACCCGGATCCCGGGGACGCTTAACCCTTCTGCCCCAATAGTAATCATGCTTACTATCGATTTGCCAACCCCGAGGTTCGGAAAGGGCGCGCCGCAGGGCAGTTCAGTGCCCTGAAACGTCCGAATCGTTGCCCGCGCCGGGGCCCTCGTCCAGGATGGCAATTTCCGCTAGATCCTGCGGATCCAAGGCGAAATCGAACACGTCCAGGTTCTCCCTCATCCGCTGCGGATCTCCGGATTTCGGAATCACCACAAGTCCGTTCTGAATATGCCACCGCAACACGAGTTGCCCGGGGGTTTTGTCGTACTTTTCACCCAGTTGGGCCAGCAGCGGAGCGTCCAGCAGGCTCGCCCCGGAACCGCCCAGCGGGCTGTACGATTCCGTGACGATCCCGTGCCTGTCATGGAACTCCCGCTCGGCCACGCGGGTGATCGCCGGGCTGAGCTGGATCTGGTTCACCGCCGGTACCACGTCGGTCTCGGCGAACAGCCGCTCCAGGTGGGCTGGTTTGAAGTTTGAGACGCCGATGGACCGTGCTTTGCCCTCCGCCTGCAGCCGCTCGAAGGTCTTCCAGGTGGAGACGAATTCATCACGCGCAGGCAGTGGCCAGTGGATCAGCAGCAGATCCACGTAGTCCAGCTTCATCCGCCTTAGCGAACCCTCCAGCCCTTCAATGGCGCGGTCCTGACCCTGGAACTGGCCGTCCAGCTTGGTGGTGACGAAGATTTCGCTGCGTTCCACCCCGCTGGCCCGGATTCCGTTGCCCACACCCTCCTCGTTGCCGTATTTCACGGCGGTATCGATGTGCCGGTACCCGGCTTCCACGGCACTGACGACGGCGGCAGCCACCTGGTCGTCGTCCAGCGGCCAGGTGCCAAGACCCAGCTGCGGGATGCTGTAACCGTCATTGAGCTTGATGAGCGGTGAAAGTGTCATTTCAACAGTCTCTCGCGCTTTCGCCCTCCCTAGCCCTCGAATGCCCGGAGAATATTTCCGGCGTCGTAGTCGAGCACCGTCCAGGCTGCGTCGGATACGTGGTCCGGCTTCTTCTGCTGGGCCAGGAAGTCCACGAGGCGCTGGATGGCCTGCCCCGCCTTGGTGCTGTCGCCGTCGTCCACTGCCTTCAGGGCCTGCTGGACGCTGGCGGTCAGCTGGCTGGCCGCGGGTCCCGCCACGTCGCCTGATTCAACCAGGCTGGCCAGGACCTGCTGGAGGGCCCTGACGCTGCCCGGGGTCCAGGCAGCCCGGAGCGGCACGTTGCGGTAGTCCATGTCGGAGGCGAAGTAGAAGTCCGTGTAGGACGGCTGGTTGTAGGCGGTGTTCTGGCGGGCGACTTCGGCACGGTACTGCGGATCGTGCATCAGCGTGTAGAGCTTGTGCGTGGTGACCTCGGTGCTGAGGTACATCCGCAGCGCCGAACTGTCTGCCGTGCGGACCAGCATCTCCTCGCGCCAGTCGCCCACGACGTCGGCTACCAGGCTGGGGGTGCCCTTGGTGCCGTTATTGGTGCGGGTCCCCTCGGCGGTCAGCAGCCGGCCGCGCTTCCAGTCCTCGATGGTGGGCGTCTGGTCACCCGAGCCGCTGACAATCTGGGTAGTCATGTCTGCTGCCCACTTGATGCTCATGTTCGTGCCGGGGGACGTGGTGGAAAGCTTATCGCCGCCGGCCGACTGCATCCCGATGGCCCAGTTCTCGATGCCGGGCACGGACGGGTCAACGTCGCCAATCATGCCGCGCCCGGTGTCCCGGCCCGAGTAGGCGCCGAACAGCACCTCGCCGGTGGCGGCGTCGCGCATGGCGTAGCCGTAGGGGGCGTAGGTACCGCCCTCGTGGACAGAGAAGATCTCCTTGCCCGGACGCGCAGGGTCGATGTCCGTTACATGCATGGCGTCGCCGTGGCCCAGGCGGGCCTCCTCGCCGGGGGTGGCGCTCTGGGCCGGCATGGTGTCGAACGAGCTGTAGAGGAGGGAACCGTCGTCGTCGATGGTCGCGGAACCGTAGACCACTTCCTGCTTGCCGTCGCCGTCCACATCGGAGGCGCTGAGGGAGTGGAAGCCTTGGGTGGTGAGCTTGCCGAACACCGGATCAGTTCCGTCGCGGCCGTGCGGACCGTCGTTGAACGGGTTGGTCATCGGAGTCCAGCCGGAATCGACGTTCCACACCGGGCTGAGGTTGCTGCCATCCCACGTGTAGCTGGCGAGGGTGGTGCGGGTGTAGTAGCCGCGGGCAAAGACTGCGGCGGGTTTCTTGCCGTCCAGGTAGGCGACGCCGGCCAGGAACCTGTCCACGCGGTTGCCGGGTTCGATCCGGGCCATGGCGTAGTCGCCCCACATCAGGCCGTCGTCGTGGCGGTCCGGCGTGAACTCCACCGTCTTCAGCTCCTTGCCAGTGGCACCCTCGAAGACCGTCAGGTACTCAGGGCCTGAGACGATGAACCCTTCAAAGCCGCGCAGGTTGTTCCGGGCGCTGCGGGACGGGGCGTAGACGTCCATGAAGTAGTCCGCCACAGCCTCGGCATCCGTCCGGGACAGCGGGTACTGGTACTGCGGCGCGATGCCGAACGCCTCTTCCAGCGTGGCCGGCCAGTTGCCCGCCTTGACCTCGGGGTGGTCGCTCCAGCCCTGGAAAGTCTCCACCATGTGGCCGTAGTAGTCAGTGGCGCTCATCCGGTAGTCGTCAGTGTTGGCGTAACCGGCGTCGAGGTCCTTCCGGAGCAGGGAGATAAACGACTCACCTGCCACGCTGCCGTCCTGGTTGTAGGTCACGGTCTTGGTGCCCGGTGCCGTCTTAAACATCATTTCGGCGCGGCCATCACCGTCGAAATCGTTGACCAACATCTGGGTGTAGTGGGCGCCGGCGCGGATGTTGACGCCGAGGTCGATGCGGTGGAGCAGCGTTCCGTCGGCCTTGTAGGTGTCCACATAGGTGTTGCCGGTGTAACCCACCTGCGAGACGTCCTTGGAATTGGACGGGTCCCATTTGACGATGAACTCGTACTGCCCGTCGCCGTCGACGTCGGCCACACTGGTGTCGTTCGCGGAGTAGGTGTAGGCATCGCCCTTGGGCGTCACACCGTCTGCCGGCTTCTTCAGTGGGATGTCCTTGAAGTTCCCGCCCCAAGAGGTGGCTGTGGCGCTCCGGTCCAGTTCAACGCCGCCGACGACGGCACGCACGTCATACGCGGACGTCGCCGTTGCGCCGGTGTCGAGGTAGTTGGTGCTGTCCGTGACGGTAGCCAGCTTCTGCCCGTCGCGGTACACCGCAAAGTCGGTGCCGGTGAGGCCCGTGGCGGTGGACCCGGTTGCCTCGTGGCCCAGGAGGCGCCAGCTCAGGAACACACCCTCGGACGTGCCGGCGGCAACCAGTCCGCGGTCAAGGTAGTCCAGCTGCACTCCCGCCGTGGCTGGCTTGGGGGAAGGTCCGACGGCGGCAGCAGGGGTGGTGAGGCAGCCAACGGTCAGTGCCAGTCCGGCCGCGGTGGCCATCGAAAAACGGCGCACGGATTTACTGCTCGGATTCATCGGTGAATCCTTTCAATTTTGTGATGGGAAAACGCTTCCCCAGTAACTTAGTGGTGGTGTGCGCCACAAATCAAGCCTTGCGCCGACGCCTGAACCGGGGTATTTAGAACGTTGTAGAAATGACCGGGATGCGGCCGCGTTCACCCTGGGCTGCGGGCCCAGCCGGTCAGCCGGTCGCTCAGCTCCATGAACTGCCGGTCCACGGCCTGCAGCCCAGGGTGGGCGTCGTGCCAGTCCACGATCTCCCGGGCTCCGTCCGCGAACGGAATCGTTGCGGTGTAATCCGGGACAAGGGACTTGATCTTCGTGTTGTCGAACACCACTGAATGGGACCTGTCGCCCAGCAGGTTGGCACCCAGCTCAGCACTGTGCGCGGCGATGGTCTCCGAGGCAACATGGACCAGCTCTGGCTCGGCGACCCCGGCGGCCCGGGCGAAAAGCCGGTAGATCTGGTTCCACGGCAGGTATTCGTCCGAGGTGATCGTGTAGCTCTCACCCACGGCCTGCGGCCGGCCGAGAAGTCCCACAAAGGCTTTGGCGAAGTCCCGGCTGTGGGTAAGGGTCCACAGCGAGGTGCCGTCGCCGTGCACCAACACCGGCAGGCCGGTGCGCATCCTGTGTACGTCCGTCCAGCCTCCCACCATGGCGATCTTGGTGCGGTCGTAGGTGTGGGACGGCCGCACCACGGTCAGCGGGAAGTCCTCCGAACGGTACGCCTCGAACAGGAGGTCCTCGCAGGCGATCTTGTCGCGCGAATACTGCCAGAACGGGTTCTTCAGGGGAGTGGACTCCAGGATGGGCAGCCGGGTGGGCGGCTTCTGGTAGGCCGAGGCGGAACTAATGAACACGTATTGCCCGGTCCGGCCGCGGAAAAGCTCCATGCTGGCCCGCGCCTGGTCCGGCGTGAAGGCGATAAAGTCCGCAACGGCGTCGAACTCGCGTCCGTTCAGCACCTCCCGCACCGCGGACGCATCACGGACGTCCGCATGCAGGACCTCGGCGCCGTCCGGAACGGGCCGGCCCGAAGACTGGCCCCGGTTGAGGATTGTCAGCCGGTGTCCCAGCGCGACGGCACGTTCCGCCGCCGCCGCGCTGATGACTCCGGTGCCGCCGATGAAGAGGATGCTCCTCGGCGCCACCGTGTCGGCCGCGGGAACGAGCGGGTTTACCACGCGTAGTCTTCCGGCGCCGTGCGGTGCCCCGGGAAGATGTCATCGAGCCGCTTGAGCGCGTCGGAGTCGAGGGTGACATCCAAAGCCCGGATGGCGGCGTCGAGCTGTTCCTGCGTGCGCGGGCCCACGATCGGTGCGGTGACCGCCGGCTGGTGCAGCAGCCAGGCCAGGGCGACGTCGCCGGGTGCGTGGCCCAGCTCGTCCGCGAAGGCCTCGTACTGCTGGATCTGGTCCTGGTGCTTCTTCAGGGTTTCCAGTGCGCGGCCCTCGGCACGGCGGACGCCCTGTTCCTGCTTCTTCAGCACGCCGCCCAGGAGCCCGCCCTGCAGCGGCGACCACGGAATGAGGCCCAGGCCGTACTGCTGGGCGGACGGGATGACCTCCAGCTCCACCTCGCGGCGGAACAAATTGTAGATGGACTGCTCGCTGACCAGGCCGGTGTAGTTCCGCCGCCGCGCAGCCTCCTGCGCCTGGGCGATGTGCCAACCGGCGAAGTTGCTGCTGCCGGAGTACAGGATCTTGCCCTGCTGGACGGCCACCTCGATGGCCTGCCAGATCTCGTCCCATGGGGTGTCGCGGTCGATGTGGTGGAACTGGTAGACGTCGATGTAGTCCGTCTGCAGTCGCTTCAGGCTGGCATCCAGGGCCCGGCGGATGTTCAGCGCCGAGAGTTTGGACTCGTTGGGACGGTCGGTCATGGTGCCGTAGAGCTTGGTAGCCAGGACGGTCCGTTCGCGGCGCTCGCCGCCCTGCGCGAACCAGCGGCCGATGATTTCTTCAGTCCAGCCGCGGTGGCCGGTTCCGCCGTACACGTTGGCTGTGTCGAAGAAGTTGATGCCGGCGTCCAGCGCGGAGTCCATGATGGAGTGCGCGTCTGCCTCTTGCGTCTGCGGGCCGAAGTTCATGGTGCCCAGGCAGAGGCGGGAAACCAACAGGCCCGAGCGGCCAAGGTGGGTGTACTGCATGGTGTAGTCCTTTGGGTTGTGGTTCTAGAGCTGGGTGAAGGATGCGACGGCGGGATCGGAACCGATGCGTGCGCCGGATTCCAGGGCCGTGATGGACGCAAGTTCGTCGTCGCTGAGCTTGAGGGCCGTGGCCGCGAAGTTTTCGCGGATCCGTGACGGGTCCACTGACTTGGGAATGACGATGGTGCCCGCGGCGAGGTGCCAGGCCAGCACTACCTGGGCGGTGGTGGCGTTGTGCGCCTGCGCGACGGCGGTGACGGCGTTTCCGTTCAGGTCACCGCCCTGCCCCAGCGGGCTGTAGGCCTCCACCGCGATGCCCAGCGAGCGGCACTTGGCGGCCAGGTCAGCCTGCTGGTAACTGGGGTGCAGCTCGATCTGGTTGACCGCGGGCACGGTCTCAGCGGCTTCCAGCAGTGTATCCAGATGGTCGGAGAGGAAGTTTGAAACCCCGATGGCGCGGATCTGCTTGTTCTCATACAGCCGCTCCATCTCCTTCCAGGCCTGGACGAACAGCCCCTGCGACGGGACCGGCCAGTGGATGAGGTACAGGTCCACGTAGTCCAGGCCCAGCGCCTTGCGGCTGTTCTGGAATGCTTCCTGGGCCCGGCCCTGCTCGCCGTTGCGGAGTTTCGTGGTGACGAAGATGTCCTCGCGCGGAATGCCTGAGGCCGCGATGGCCGCGCCGACGCCGGCCTCGTTGCGGTAGCCGGCGGCCGTGTCGATGTGGCGGTAGCCGGCCGCCAGCGCGTCCTCGACGATCCGCTGCGTGTCCTCCGGCGGAACCTGGAAGACGCCGAGGCCCACCTGGGGGATGGTGACGCCGTTGTTCAGTGTCAGCTCTGACATGGGTGGCTCCTTTGCTGATGAACCTGGAGTAATGGGTGAGAAAACGCTTTCGGGAAGGCTCTCCCATGAGCCTATGCACTTTTCCGCCGATAGTCAGCCCTTGACCCTGTCCCTGTCTTTCCTAGGACGGGCAGTCCTACCTTCGTTGTAGAAAGAGCCTGCGGAGCCGTGCAGAATAGGGTGCATGGGTCAGAGCGCCGAGTTCGGAAAATTCCTGAAGGCCATGCGGTCACGGCTGAGTCCGGAAGACGCGGGGGCGGAAGGTACCTCCAGCGCGCGCCGCGTTCCCGGCCTACGGCGTGAGGAGGTCGCACGGCTGGCGGGCGTCAGCACGGACTACTACATCCGCCTCGAGCAGGGGAGGAACATCCATCCCTCGCGCACCGTGCTGGACTCGGTTTCCCGTGCCCTCCGGCTGGACGCCGGCGAACACGCGCACATGATGGACCTCCTGGAAAACTGCGCGGCCGGCACACGTTCCCCCGGACCGGTGCAGACTGTGCGTCCTGCACTCCGCCAACTCCTGGAGGCCGTGGGGGACGTCCCGGCCTTGGTGCTGGGCCGCCGGACCGACGTGCTCGCCGGCAACCGGATGGCCTTCCTCCTCTTCACCGATTTCCAGGCCCTTCCGGCCAACGAACGCAACCTCACCCGCTGGCTGATCCTCGATGCCGGGGCCCGCGGGCTTTTCCGCGACTGGAAAACGGTGGCGGCGGAAGCGGCCGGCGCGCTCCGCGTCGATGTGGGAAAACACCCCAACGATGCGCAGGCCAACCAACTGGTGGGCGAGCTCGCCGTACACAGTGAGCATTTCCGCCAGTGGTGGGCAGGGCACCGCGTCGCCACACGGTCTGCGGGCATCGTGCGGCTTCACCATCCGAAAGTCGGAGACCTGGAACTGAACTTTGAAAACCTTGTCCTCCCGGACGATCCCGACCAGGCGCTCAGGGTCTATTCCGCCAAACCAGGCACGCCGTCGTCGGACGCCCTGGCGCTGCTGAGCCTGGGTGCCGATACCGGGCCGGCCGAGCTTCCGCGGACGGCAGCCGGGGCACCGCACGCTGTCCCCGAGAGCCGGGAGTAACTGCGGCGCTGAACTCACCGGCTGTACTTTTGGCCAGCCCGGCAGGAGGATTCTGGCCAGGAGCCCATTGGGAACGGATCACGCCGTTCCTAGGCTGGAGGAACAAACTTTTTCTCCACCAAGGATGGTCTCAACGATGAAACGCATCGCACTGCTCAAGG
This sequence comes from Arthrobacter sp., assembly GCA_035254945.1. Taxonomy (GTDB): domain Bacteria; phylum Actinomycetota; class Actinomycetes; order Actinomycetales; family Micrococcaceae; genus Arthrobacter. Next base: position 11,148 of record DATFAE010000080.1, read on the forward strand.
AACGCCAAGCCACGTCCGCCAGCAACAGCCGGACAGCCGCCACCGGCTCACACTGCCCGGCTTCCGGACTGTGGAGCCCCGAAGCTGACCCGCACACGGTCCTATCGTTCTTTGAGGGCCACGTGTTTCCCGCGTTCGACGGCGTGCCCACCGTGTGGCGGCGGCGCACCACGGGCATCGTCTCGTCCAACTAGATCCTTCGTTAAGCCGAACCGACCCGCAGTCAGCGTCCTCAAACCGAATTGTAGCGACGTTGACTGCGGGTCAGTTGGGCTTCGGTCAGTGTTCTTCCAGCCGGAAACCGAGCTTGATGGTGACCTGCCAGTCAGCGATCTTGCCTTCTTCCAGATGGCCGCGGATTTCCTTCACTTCGAACCAGTCGAGGTTGCGGAGGGTCTGGGACGCCTTGGCGATCCCGTTCCGGACGGCGTCGTCCACGCCCTGGGTTGAGGTGCCGACAATTTCAGAAATGCTGTACGTATGGTTGGACAACTTCGCTCCTCGTGATCGCCTTCGATTCCCGGTTGCGGGCCGTTCTCGAAGCCTAGTGGGACTTCAAGAATGTTGGCCAGCCCCTAGCCGGATGTTCCGTTCAGAACCGTCACGTTGGCGCAGATGACATTCCTTCCCGTGGCCCTGAGGACGTCGCCGTTCTGTGGGGTGTCGGAGGTGACGGTCAGGTCCCGGACCGTTGACCCGTCCGCAGCGACCAGCAGGGTGAGGCCTTCACTGTTGCTGAGCACCACATCCGCTGCATTTCCCGTTGCCCCGGCCAGGGTGACGTTGCGCCGGTCGCCCCAGATCACCGCGGGCTCGTGGTAGGTGCCGGGCTGGAGCAGAACGGTGACCGGGCCCGGGTTGTTCGACGGGATCGCGCCGACGGCCGCCCGGATGCTGGCGAAGTCTCCGCTGCCGTCGAGGGCAACGGTGATGACGCTGGCAGGAGCGGGTTCCGTCCCGCCCAAAGGTCCGCCAAAGGCGCGCACCAGCGCAGGAACTGCCGCCGTTGGTGTGAGTTCGTAGGCGTACGCCGCAGCCGGATCAAACGCCAAGCCGCGCTGGTTGCCGGTATTGCCGTTGCACTGGTCAAAGATGTTGTTGCGTGCCACCAGCCCGCCGCCCGGTCCCTGGTGATGGAGCGGATTCCGGACATCGCGGAAGTAGTTGCCCTCCACCACCAGCAGGGCTGCGTTCCGCCCCAGCATGCCGTAGCTGGAGATGTTCTCCAGGTAGTTGTTGTAGGCGTGGGATGCAGCGGTGTTGTCCAGGCTGGCGTTGCGCTGGTGGGTGTTCCGGATCCAGTTGTGGTGCAGCGTCAGCCGGGTGACCACGTTCTGGGTCCAGCCCTCGCCCAGGGCCTTGTTATGGTCCGCGAAGACGTTCCAGGACAGCGTGACGTTGTCGCAGTCCTTGCGGATGTCCACCAGGCCGTCGCCCAGGCGGGTGAAATACATGTGGTCCACCCAGACGTGCGTACAGCTGTCCATCTGGATCCCGTCCCTGTCGTTGTCCGGGCGTTTCCCCACGAAGTCGCCGGGGATATAGGAGTCCCGGACCGTGAAATTGCGGAAGATGACGTTGGAGACGCTGATGAGCCTGAATCCGGCGTTCACCACCGCGGCCCCTTCGCCCGCCCCGACGAAGGATTTGTTGGCTGTCACGGTCAGTTTCTCGTACTGCGGGAATTCCAGCACGCCGTGCAGGATCACCACCAGCGGCTCAGGGCTCCTGGCGAAGGCCCGGAGCTCATCCGGTGTGCTGGCATGGACCAGCCTGCCGCCTGCTCCGCCGGTGGTGCCGGCGCGTCCGTTGGCTGCGACACCGGCGAAGCCTTCGGGCGCTTCAGTCCAGGCCGTGCCGGCCAGTCCGCCGCCGAGTGCGCGGTTGACGGGCAATCCCGCTTCAGCAAAGCCGGAGCTGCCGACGGCGGGACTCACGCCGCCGGTGTCCGCCGCCGTCGCTGCCGGGCTGAACAGGCCGGACGCCACCAGGCTGCCCGCCGTCAGGCCCGCCGCGAGGAGGGTCCGCCGTCGGATATTTATCTCTTGTGCGTTTGCCATCTCAGCCACGTCCCGCCGGGGTCCAGTCACCAAGGAAGGTTTCCTTGGTGAACTTGGGGGCATCCTCCGGCGAGAGCTGGGGATGGAACCCATTGACGTAGGCGCCCGGTCCGCTGTTGTTGTACTCGGCGAACCGTCCTTCGGTCCAGGAGTGGCCGCTCATGTCGGACCAGCCCTGGACGGCGATGTGGCTGCCCAGGACGGAGTCGCGGATGACGGCCATCGGGTGGGCATTCGGGTCGCTGCTGGCGAACCAAGGGCGGCCCAGGCTGACGGTTCCGGGAGCTGCATCGGACGTGAGCGTGCTGTCCACGATCAGGAAGCCGTACGGGTTGGAGTTTTTGGTGCTGGGAGCGACGATGTAGCCGTTGTTGGTGTCACTGCCGCGGTCCAGTGAGTGGATGGTGCAGCCGTCGAAGACTGCCGTGCCGCGGCCGTAGATGAAGTCGACGTCGCCTTCGATGTAGCAGTTCTTGAGGTAGGTGCGGGCGGTGGCGTCGCGGCCGGCGGTGTCCGCGAGGTACGTGTCCTGGTTGCCCAGGAACCGGGTTCCGTCGAACGTCACACGGTCTGGCACTGTTCGGACGGCCAGTGCCTGGCTGCCTCCGTTGGCGGCTTCGTCGTAGGCGTTTTCCACGGTGAGGTTCCGCATGGTGGTGCCCTCGGCGAGGACGTTTAGCGTGGCGCTGCCGCCCGCGCCCCAGGTTCCGCCGAAGAATTTCACGCCGTTGGCCGGGAGGTCGTAGGTGATGACGACGTCGGCCGGGTTGGTGGTTGCGCCCTGGATGGTGAGGTTGGGACGGTCCGCCCAGATGTTCACCGATTCGCGGTAGGTTCCGGGTTTGACCGTGATGGTGCGGGGCAGGGTACTCCCGCTGGGGATGGATCCGATCGCGGCCTGGAGGCTGCCGAAGTCGCCGGTGCCGTCCAGGGCAACCGTGATCTCCGTGGTGCTGTTCGGGGCGCTGTCTTCCAGGGGTCCCGCGCCGGCGGTGACGATCTCCGGGACGCGGGTGGCGTCGTCCTTCTGGTAGGCGTAATGCTGGGTGGGGTCGAAGGCGGCTCCCACGTTGTCCTTGCGGCCGCGGGTGCCGTTGAAGATATTGTCCCGGTTCACCACTTCGGTGGCGGGATCCTTGGCGACGATAGGGTCCTGGACGGCCGTGAAGCTGTTGCCTTCGAGCACCACCTTCGCTGCGTTGCGGCCCATCATGCCGTACTGGCCGATGTCCTGCAGGAAGTTGTTGTAGACGTGGGCGGCCGCGGTGTTGTCCAGGCTGAAGTTGCGCTGCGTGGTGTTGCGGATCCAGTTGTGGTGGATGGTCATCCGGGTCACGGCGTTGGCGGTCCAGCCGACGCCCAGGGCCTTGTTGTTGTCCGCAAAGACGTTCCAGGAGTACGTGATGAGGTCGGAGTCCTTGCGCGTGTCGATCAGGCCGTCGCCCATGCGTTCGAACTTCATGTGGTCCACCCAGACGTGGTGGGTGGTGTCCAGCTGGAGGCCGTCGCGGTCGTTGTCAGGGCGCTTGCCGTCCCAGTCGCCCGGAATATAGGCGTCCCGGATGGTGAAGTTCCGGAAGATGACGTTGGAGACGTTGATGAGCTTGAAGCCGGCGTTCACTACTTCTGCGTCTGCGCCCACCCCGATGATGCTCTTGTTGGCTGCCACCGGGATCTTGACGTAGTCAGTGGCCCTCAGCGTGCCGCGGACGAAGATCACCAGCGGCTCGGTTGCTCCGGCATAGTCCTTCAGTTGCTGGATGGTGGAGGCCGTGACGATCCTGCCGGCCTGGCCGCCGGTGGTTCCGGCCAGCCCGTAGCCGGGAAGGGAAGCGAAGCCGTCCGGCGTCTGCTTCCACATCGATTCCGGCGTGCCATCCGCATCCGGAGACATCGGGGTGGCCGTGGTTCCGGCGTGGCGGGCGGCACTGCCCAGTCCGGAACCGGGTGGTGCCGCGTGGGCGGCGGGGAGTGCCGTGAGGCTCCCCATCATGACGACGGCGGTGGCCGCGCCCAAGAGACGTCGCAAGCTCATGCAAAACTCCTTTGTTTTGTGCCCGGGCAGCCTCCAGCCAGGACTTCAGTAAGGGTTGTTCAGTCAGTGATGCGTACGGAGAAACGTGCGGGCGTTACTTCAGCCCGTGTGTGCGGGCGTTACTTCAGCCCGGTGGTGGCGATGCCATTGATGAGGTACTTCTGGCCGGCGATGAAGAAGCCGATGATGGGGGCAATGGACACCACTGACATGGCGAACATGGGACCCCACATGCTTTGGCCTTCGGAATCCATGAAGGCCCGCAGCGCCAGGGGAACCGTGTAGAGGTCCTGGTTCTGGATGTAGAGCAACGGGCCGAAGAACTCGTTCCACGTGGAGATGAACGTGAAGATGGCGGTGGTGGCCATGGCAGGCACGCACAGGGGCAGGATCACGCGCAGGAAGGTCCGGAAAGGCCCGCAGCCGTCGATCTGGGCCGCGTCGTCGAGCTCTTTGGGCAGCGCCTTCATGAACTGCACCATCAGGAAGATGAAGAACGCGTTGGTGGCCATGAAATTCGGCACGATCAGCGGCAGGTAGGTGTCCAGCCAGCCCAGCTGGGAGAAGATGATGTACTGCGGGACCAGGAGCACGTGGCCGGGCAGCATCAGGGTTCCCAGCATCAGCGCGAAGAACAGCTTCCGGCCGGTGAATTCCATCCGGGCGAACGCGTAGGCGGCCAGGGCACAGGAGAAGATGTTTCCGATGATGGAGAACACCACGACGATCAGGGAATTGACCAAGTACACGTGGAAGGGCTGGTTAAGGGCTGTCCAGCCCTGTTCGTAGTTGCTGAAGTCCCAATTTTCGGGCCACAGTCCGAGCTGGCGGAAAATATCATTGCTGGGTTTGAACGAGCTGGAAACCAGCCAGAGCAGCGGGTAGAGCATGACCAGGCCTACCAGGCAGAGGATCAGGTGGCGTGAAAACCGCGTGCCCCGGGTCCCGGTCAGGGCATCTTCGGGCGGTGCTTCCTTCTTTTGCTTGTTCTTTGTGGGTAATTCGAGGAGTGCCATTGGTTGCCTTAATTGTCGTAGAAGACCCAGAACTTGGATGCGATGAAGTTGATGGCGGTGAAAATCGCAATGATCATCAGCAGCAGCCACGCCATGGCGGAGGCATACCCCATCTCGAATTCGGTGAAGCCCTTCTGGTACAGGTACAGGTTGTAGAACAGCGTTGAATCCGCCGGGCCTCCCGTGCCGCCGCTCATCACGTAGCCCTGGGTGAAGGTCTGGAAGGACCCAATGAGCTGCATGATGAGGTTGAAGAAGATGATGGGGCTGATCAGCGGCAACGTGATGCTGCGGAACTGCCGCCATTTCGAAGCGCCGTCGATCGAGGCGGCCTCGTAGTACATGGACGGCACCTGCCGCAGGCCGGCCAGGAAGATCACCATCGGCGAGCCGAACGTCCACACGTTCAGGACGATCAGCGTGCTCAGGGCGAACTCCGGGTCAGTGACCCACGCGGGTCCCTGGATACCGATCAGTCCCAGGAAGCCGTTGACAATGCCGTCGTTGCCGAAGATGTAGCGCCACAGCATCACGATGGCCACGCTGCCGCCCAGCAGCGACGGCAGGTAGTACACCGAGCGGTAGATCGAGAGGCCGCTGAGCCCGCGGTTCAGCACCAGTGCCACCAGCAGCGCAACCGCCAGCGAGATCGGGACCGAAACGAAGGTGTAGATGAACGTGACCTTCAGCGACTGCAGGAGGCGCGGATCCTCGAACATGGCCTGGAAGTTGGCAAGGCCTACGAAGTTCGGCTCGGTAAAGAGGTTGTAGTCCGTGAAGGCGAGGTACAGCGAGGCGAAGAACGGGATGATCGTGAACAGCATGCCGATGAACCACGGCAGCAGGAAGAGGTAGCCCGAGCGCTGGTTGGTGCGCCGGGAGGGGCCCCGCTTTGTCTTGCCGCGCCCGGGTGCGGCCAGGGTGGCGGCCGCACCGGGGGCTTGCTTGGTCAGCACTGACATGGCGTCAGGCTCCTATCTGCGTAGCTGGGTATCTGAGCGGAGGGCGGCTACTTGTTGATGGCGGCATTGCTCTTCTCGAGGAACGTCTTGGCGGCATCCGCCGGGGTGACGCGGCCGAACTCAACTTCGGTAGCGAGCTGCTTGAGGGTGTCTGCCACGACGCTGGCGCCCTTGGGGTAGACGTAGGCCGGTGCCAGTTCGTCCTTCTGGATATCGGCCACCATCTGCACAAACTTCGTGTCATCCGCGCCGAGCTTGGGCATGATGGCTTCCGTCACCTCAGGGTTGATGGGCACCCCGCGCTGGGTGAGGGTTTCTGCGGCGCCGTCGACGTCGTTGATCAGGAAGTTCAGCAGCTTCGCGGCTTCCTTGGGGTGCTTTGACTTCGCGGCGACGGACCAGAGCATGCTGGGATCGGCGGAGTAGCCGCGTCGCTTTTCGGTGGTTTCGCCGGGCATCCGCAGCAGGACGAGGTTCCCGCCGGCTGCCTCGTTGTAGCCGCGGAAGTTGTTGATGGGGATGATCTGGGAGGCGACAGTGCCCTTCGCGAGGTAGGACTGCGCCGGTGAGCCGCCGATCTGTTCGAAGAACCCTGCGGGCGGGTAGCCGCCGGCCTTGCGAAGGTCCACGCTGTACTGGAACCACTCGCGGATGGTGTCCTCGCTGACGCCAAGTTTGTTGTCCTTGGTGTAGAAGTCCTCGCCGCGCTGCCGGGCGAACAGGATGGGGCCGGTCTCGGTGGCCACATCGTAGCCGGCTCCGTAAATCTTCCCGCCGGTCTTCTGCGTGACTTCGGTGGCGAACCTGGCGTAGTCCTCCCAGCTCCAGGTCTTGTCATCCGGGATGTTCACGCCCGCCTGGTCCGTGATGGTCTTGTTGACCACCATGCCGATGAGGTTGACGCCGGTGGCCAAGCCGTACAGCTTGCCGTCCACCTCGCCCCGGCTTTGGATGGTCTCCGGAACGTTGTCGAGGTTGATCTCGGGCAGCGTCTTCAGGTCTGCCAGCGTGCCGCGCTGCGCGTATTCCAGCAGGGTCCTGTTGGCCATGTTCAGCACGTCCGGGGGATTGCCGCCGGCGAAGCGGGTGGCCAGCTTGTCCGCGTAGGGGCCGCTGTCCTGGTATTCGCTCTTGACCGTGATGCCGGGGTTCTTCTCCTCGAAGATCTTGATGGCGGCATCTGTCATCTTGGCGCGGTTGGAATCGCCCCAGTACACGAAATTGAGCTCGACGTTGCCGCCGGATGACGGAGTGGCCGCTCCTCCGCAGCCGCTCAGGGCCAAGCCGGCCGCGGTCAGGGCAGCTCCCAGGATGATCCTGCGGGGGATGCCGGTGCTGGTGGTCTTCTTCATCGAATGACGCCTCTCGTACGGGGTATATGGGGTTGGTTCCGGCTACAGGCCAATAGCAAAGAAACTTTCTGGCAGTTGTTCGGCGCTCGACGCGCCCACTTTGGATGAAAGTCATTGCCATCTGCTGAAAAACTTGTGAGTAAACGATTTCTAGCAAGAAAACCCTGTGACTGTCAACGCAATTCTGAAAGCTCGAAGATTGTAGGCGCCGGAAACTTTCTGTATGACTTGCCGTATATTTCTGACATGGTTATGCTGATCCACACATCCCGGACACGCCACCCAACAGGAGGTCTGCTTGGCCATCCACACCCCGCCCGCCGCGGCGGCTACCGGCTTTTCGGTCCAGGGCCGGCCGCTCGTCACCCACCGCACCGGATTGCGGCAGCCCGCCACCAAGGCGCCTAGGCCCTACCTTCACCCGGTGCGGTCCCTCGCGGGCACCACGGTCACGGAGGCCGGGCCCGCCGACCACCCGCATCACCTGGGCCTGTCCATCGCCTTCTCCGACGTCAACGGAACCAATTTTTGGGGCGGCTCCACCTTCACTGCCGCCAGTGGACCCGTGCTCCTGGCCAATCATGGAAGCCAAGTGCCGCAGGGCTGGAAGTCGACCGCAGGTGGAGACCCGGATACGGGCGCCAGCGGGGAAATCGGTGAAGAATCCTGCGGCATCTCCTGGCGGTCGGACTCGGGGGACGAGCTCGCCGTCGAGGAGCGGCATATCGAGTACTTCTCCCACCTGGCGCCCGGGAGTTGGGGTCTTTCGCTGTCTTCGGTGATCCGTCCGGCGGCGGGCGTGGAGCAGCTGGTGGTGTCGTCGTCGGCCGTGAAGGGCCGGGCAGGCGCCGGGTACGGCGGGATCTTTTGGCGGTTTCCCTCGGGCAGCGCTGATCCGCTGGTCCTGTCCGGCGCCGGCAGCGGCGCCGACGCCGCCCATGGTTCGCGCTCACAGTGGCTTTCGGTCAGTATGCGGATCGGCGGTGCTCCCGTCAGCGTGGTGCTGGCCCAGGACGCCGAAAATCCGCTCCCGTGGTTCATCCGGGCGGAAGGCTACCTGGGCGCCGGACCCGCAGTGGCCTGGTCCGAAGCGGCGCACGCAGGCCACAACACGCCGCTCAGGCTGGGCCTGCACGCCGTCATCGACGACGGTGCGGTGGATAGCCCGGCCCGTGCCCTTGAACTGCTCCAGCAGCACCCCCGACTCAGCCGCCCCGGCCCAACCGACAGGACATCATGACAACCCGGCCTCCCATCCCCGTCTACACCAACCCCATCCTCAACGGCGACTGGCCGGACCCTGACGCCGTGCAGGTGGACGGCACCTACTACCTCATCGCGTCGAGCTTCAACAGGGTGCCGGGGCTGCCCGTGCTGAAGTCCCGGAACCTTGTGGACTGGGAACATGCCGGCCATGCCCTTCCCGAACTTCCCCAGGGGAGCCACTACTCCCTGGTACGCCACGGGAGCGGAGTCTGGGCCCCGGCCCTCCGGCACCACGGCGGCCGCTTCTGGATCTTCTATCCGGACCCGGACCACGGCATTTTCGTGTTGAGTGCCGAAAAGGCCGAGGGGCCGTGGAGTGCGCCGCACCTGCTCTACGCCGGCCGCGGCATCATCGATCCCTGCCCGCTGTGGGATGAGGACGGGGAGGCCTACCTGGTCCACGGCTGGGCGCACAGCCGGATCAGCGTCAAGAACCGGCTGACCGTGCACCGCATGAGCCCCGACGCCAGCCGGCTCCTGGACCACGGAACCCACGTGATCAGCGGCGCCGACCTCCCCGGCTACACCACCCTGGAGGGCCCCAAGTTCTA
>DATFAE010000081.1:0-9589 GCA_035254945.1 Arthrobacter sp.
ACGACGTCACCGGGAACGACAGCAGGCCTTCCTTGAGGGTGTCTGCCAGTTCCTGGGGGGAGTACTTTGCCACGATGGTGTCCTCTGTATGAATGCCGCTGACGGCGGGGGTGTTGGGTCCCGTCCAGAGTAGGCAGCCCAAGTGATGCCTGTCTAAGTGCCATTTCGTATTGATTGATACCCAGGCAGCATCGTTCTATTGGTCCGGCGGCTGGAGTCACTCCGTCCTGAACTCCAGGTCCTGAAGGGGGCGCCGAAGTGCAGGGTTGGCAAGTTGCGGTTCCAGATGGCGTGCAGCTCCACCCTTGTGGCCCGGGAAGGCGCACTCGTCGACAAATCGGTGTTCATCCTGGGAAGCCACGCCCAGCGCATCCTGATGCAGGCCGACCGCCCCGTGCTCGCGGTCAAGGCTGCCGGAGCCGGCTTCTAGCCGGGCCCACGGCGGTGAGTCCCGCCGTCGTGGGCCACTTCGGGCAATTGAACCCGGGCAGCAGGCCGAAACTGCGGCGTGTCCGTGTCAAAGTGCCCCACTTCGGCGTGGCCACCCTTGTAATGCCGTCAGGTCCGAAGTGCCCCGAGTCCGGTGATAAGAGCCTCAAGACCCAGGCCGAAGGCCACGTCCGCGGGGCGCTCGTCACCCCGTGCTGCCAGGCTCCGCACCGCCGCCGTGAAATGCGGGGTGGCGCCGGCCATGCTTCCGGCGTCGAAAATGTCCGCCGGTGCCGTGACGTCGTAGGCCGAGCCAAAGATGAACGATTCCAGCGCCACGATCGCGGAGACGATCCGTTCCTCGGGGAAGCCCGCCGCCAGGAAGCCGGCGCTCACGGTCTCGTACATGGCCAGGGTCTGCGGCGCGTCCGTCACGGGCAACACCGCAATCACTGGGATCAGCGGCGTGTGCTGGGCGAACACGTCCCGGTAGCTCCACGCCCACGTGCGCACCGCCTCTTCCCACGGCCCTGCCCCGAATCCCGACACGTCCACCAGCGCGGCGAGGTGGTCCTCCACCAGCAGGAGGACATCCCTTTTGGAGGCCACATGGTTGTAAAGGGCCGACGGCGCCACGTCCAGTTGGCGTGCCAGGGCAGCCATCGTGAGGCCGTCGTAGCCCTTCCTGCCTATGAGCTCCAGCGCGGCTGCCGTGATCCCGGCCTGGTCCAGCAGTGCGGCAGACGGGCGGCCCGCCCGCCGTCGTGCGCCCTTTGATGTGCCGCCTGACGTGTCAGCGGAAGCGCTGGCGGCGATGCTTGATCCGCCGTTTTCGGCGTGTGTTGGTGGGGCGGCGGCTGCCGGCATGGTGCGGGCCTTTCATGGGGGTTCCCCAGCATTATTCCATCCGCCCCTTCCCGAGCCGGGAGCAAACCGCTATAGTTCTACTAAATGAATGGCATTCATTTAGTGGCGCGCATCACCCGCGCGGCCACAGAGAGGACATCATGCTGAACTTGAACCGCGACGTTGTGGTCGTGGGAGCGGGACCCTCCGGGTTGACCGCAGCCCGTGAACTGAAAAAAGCCGGCCTGAGTGTCGTTGTGCTGGAAGCACGCGACCGCGTGGGCGGGCGCACCTGGACGGATACCGTCGAAGGGGCCGTGCTGGAGATCGGCGGCCAGTGGGTCTCGCCGGACCAGGCGGTGCTCCTGGACCTGTTGGATGAACTGGGCCTGAAGACCTACTCCCGCTACCGGAGCGGCGAGTCCGTCTACATCGGTGCGGACGGCAAGCCCGTGCGCTACACCGGTGACTCCTTCCCGGTGGACCCGGCTACCGCCGTCGAAATGGACAAGCTCATTGCCCTGCTGGACGGCCTGGCTGCCGAAATCGGCGCCACCGAGCCGTGGGCGCATCCCAAGGCGCGCGAACTGGACACTGTCTCCTTCCACCATTGGCTGCGCGCCAATTCGGACAATGAGGAGGCATGCAACAACATCGGCCTGTTCATCGCCGGCGGCATGCTCACCAAGCCTGCGCACGCCTTCTCCGCACTCCAGGCCGTCCTGATGGCCGCGTCCGCCGGATCCTTCACGCACCTCACCGATGAGGATTTCATCCTGGACAAGCGCGTGGTGGGCGGGATGCAGCAGGTCTCCCTGCTGCAGGCACGGGAGCTGGGCGACGACGTCGTACTTAACAGCCCGGTGCGCACCATCAACCGGGAGGAGGGCGCCGGTGGCCACCGCGTCACGGTCGTGTCCGAGCGGGCCACCGTGAATGCGCGGTTCGTGATCATGGCCGTCCCGCCCAACCTCTACTCCCGCGTCTCATTCAACCCGCCGCTGCCCAGGCGCCAGCACCAGATGCACCAGCACCAGTCGCTGGGCCTGGTCATCAAGGTCCACGCCGTCTACAGCAAGCCGTTCTGGCGGGAGGACGGGCTTTCCGGGACCTGCTTCGGCGCCGGCTCGCTGGTCCAGGAGGTCTATGACAACACCAACCACGGCGATACCCGGGGGACGCTGGTGGGCTTTATCTCAGATGAAAAGGCCGACGCCGTCTTCGAGTTGGGTGCCGACGAGCGCAGGCGCGCGGTGCTGGAGTCGATCGCCGGCTTCCTGGGGGACAAGGCGCTGCAGCCTGAGGTGTATTACGAATCTGACTGGGGCTCGGAGGAGTGGACCCGCGGCGCCTACGCCTCCAGTTACGACCTGGGCGGACTTCACCGCTACGGGAAGGACCAGCACGCCCCTGTCGGCCCCATCTACTGGTGCTCCTCGGACCTCGCCGCGGAAGGCTACCAGCACGTGGACGGCGCCATCCGGATGGGCCGGCTGACTGCCGCCCGCATTGCCGAGGTTGCACGCGTGCGGGAGCCCGCCGGAGTCTAGGTGGAAAATAAGCATACTTACCAATAGGCTGGCACGGGGAGCTTCCCCTTTCGACCAGAACGAGGTGAGAGCATGACGGACACTGAGAACATCAGCAAAGTTACGGACATCATCAACGATTCCCGGATCGGGATGTTGACCACCATCAACGAAGAAGGCGCCCTGGTGAGCCGGCCGCTCGCCGTCCAGGACGTCAAGGACGACGGCGACATGTGGTTCTTCACGGGCCTCGGCACCTCCCAGGTGGCCCATGTCCGGGCTGATCCGCGGGTTAATGTTTCCTTTGGCAAGCGAACGGAATGGGTTTCCGTGGCGGGTACAGCCGAAGTGGTCACCGACCGTGCCAAGATCCGCGAGTTGTGGAACCAAGCTGTTGAAGCGTGGTTCCCGGACGGACCGGACACCCCCGAGGTATGCCTGCTCCGCGTGGACTCGGACTCCGCCGAATACTGGACCAGCCCCGGCGGGACGGCGGCCACGGTGTTCCAGTGGGTGAAGTCCAAAGTCACCCACAGCCGGATGAGTGTGGGCGAAAGCGGCACGGTAGAGCTGCAGCTTTGAGGACCGGACCGGACCGGACCGGGGCAGCCGCAGTGGCGGCTGACCCGGCTTCACCGCAGGAAAAAGTAGAAGACCAATGCCAGGCCGGGACCAGATGCCTGTCCGATGGCACTGGTGAGCAGGCGCTTCTCGGTGATCCACAGCCAGATGCCAAGGATGAACTGGCTCGCGCAGCAGAAGACCACGATCGCTGAACCACTGGCGGCGTCGCCGGAGAAGTTCAGCATCCACAGTCCTGAGGCGATGCCCAGCGCAAAGGCGATGTTGTAGGCGCCAATGTTCATCGCCCACATGCGCACGGCCGGAACATCTTCAGGTTTGATCAGGAAGATCCTGTAAAAGCGGCGGTCGCCGTGAAGGAAAATCTCCAGCAGGCCGACGCCGACCAGGGCCAGGGCTGTCGCCCCGGCGAAAAGCTGACTCAGTGCATTCATTCGCGCCCTCCGCCTGCCAAGGCCGGCATACCCCGCTGCCTTCGTGTGCAGGTTACGCCGCAGACGCGGGGGCCATCAAGGGGTGAGCCGGTTGCCTTCGGTCAGACCGCACCTGCCATCCCCGGCGTACCGCCTTGATGCACGCCGGCGGGCCCTGTTTTCCGGCCTTCAAGTTAACTAGAATGGCCGGGATCATCTTTTGAAACGATGCAATCCCCTGAGGAAGTCCAATGACGCACATCCCTGTCCCTCTTAACGACAACGGCGCCTGGTGCTGGTTCCAGGACGAGCGGGCGCTGGTTGATCCCGTGAGGAACACCCTGCTGGTGGGGTCGGTGGCCGCACCTGAGGGGCCCGGCGGCGAACGCCGCGGCGGAAACATCGAGGTGGCGGTCCTCGACCTTGCCACGGGCGAAAGCCAGGTCCACGTCCTCCACGAACAGCTCGAATCGGATGACCACAACGCACCGGCCCTGCTGATCCGGCCCGATGGCCGATACCTGGCGATGTATGCCAAACACAAGACGGACAACTACTCCCGCTGGCGCGTATCGGTCCGCCCGCATGATGCCAGCGAGTGGGAACCGGAGCAGGTTTTCGACTGGACCGAACTCGCGGACGGCCGCGGCGCCACCTATTCCAATTTGCACCGCCTCGCCGCGGAGTCGCGGACCTACAACTTCGTCCGTGCAATCAACGATGACCCCACCCTGATGGTGTCCGACGACGACGGCAGCACCTGGGGCTATGGCGGCAAACTCTTCACCCGGGCCAAGGTGGGCTACGTCAACGGGTACACGCGTTACAACTCCAACGGCACGGACCGGATCGACCTCATCACCACGGACCACCACCCGCGGGATTACAACAACAGCATCTACCACGGCTACGTCCAGGGTGACGCCCTGCATGATGCGGACGGGCGGGTGATCAACAGACCCGTGATCGGTTCCGCCGGGGTCAGCCAGGTGGAGCTGACCACCATCTTCCAGGCCGGGACGGTCCTCGACGGCGACGTCCTCACCCACGGCTGGACCAGCGACCTGCGGCGGCAGGGAAACCAGCTCGCCGCGATCATCACCTGCCGTGCCAACGACGTCAACGGTGTCCTCGAGCGGGATCAGCAGCTCGACGTCGACGATCACCGCCTGCTGTACGCGCGCTTTGACGGCTCGGCCTGGAAACTGCATCCACTAGCCGTGGCCGGTCCCGGCTACCTTCCGCACGAGCAGGACTACACGGGCCTGGGTGCCGTGGATCCATACGACCTTGACCACGTGTACATCTCCGCCCCGGTGGATCCGCGGACCGGGGAGCCGACGCCGCACTACGAAATCTACTCGGGACGGACGTCCGACGGCGGCGCGGGCTGGGAATGGGAAGCGGTCACCGCGGATTCTGCCGTGGACAACCTGCGGCCCATGGTGGTTCCCGGCGACTCCGGCGTGCACGCCGTCTGCTGGTTCCGCGGATCCATGCGGTCATCGCAGTCCTACAAGACGGAGATTGTTGCCCTCGTACAGGAGGACCGGTAGCCACCCGCTGCCGGGAATTGGCTACTGTGCGACCGTCAGCGCCGTTGCCACGGCCGGCAGCAGGACCTCATTCCTGCCCCAGACCGGATCCAGGATCTCCACATACCAGGAGTCGGCGAGCAGGAGTGCGAGGCTTTCATTGGTTTCCTCCGCCCAGTCCCGGATCTGGTCCTCGGTGACCGGGTTCTCGCTGGAGCCGAGGACGGTGACTACTTCGCCGCCGTCGAGCGTTACGGGAATGGACGCGCTGCTGGACTCGCCGGGGGCGTGGGCCACGGCCACCAGTTCGGACCGGGTGGACAGGGCCAGGACGCTGGCTGCTGTTTCTGCGCTGCAGAATCCTGTGACGTACTGGCGCTGCGCGGTGCCTTCGTTTTGGAGGCCGGGCTGGGATTCCTTGGTGAACAGGCCGCTTCTGTTGAGGGCTGCGAGTTCGACGGCGATGGGTTCCGTTTCGTCGTCGTAGCGGGCCGTGAAGGTGGCGGGCTGGTATTCGCTTTTCCCCTCGAGCCAGCGGGCGGTCAGCTCCCCGGCGGCGTCGAGGGTGGTGGCCTGCCGCCACGCACCCTTGTCCTCCAGGTTCCTGCCGAACTGGTCACGGACTTCCGCTTCTTTGGGTTCCATCCTCGGATGCTACCGGCGTTCCGTCGCGGCACTCCAGTGACAACGACACAGCGCTTAACCTGCAGACTGTCGGGCAAGGCCTAAGCCTGGAGGGCAGTCCAGCTCACTCGGACATGCAAAAACGCGCCGCCCCACCTTGGGGGCCGCGGGCTTTTGGCCGGGCGAGGGTCGGCTACTGGCCGACCGGAGGCGTCAGGGTGAAGGTTGCTGCCTTGTCGCCGTAGTCGTCGCTGATGTTGATGGTGGTCGGTCCATTCTTGATGTCAAACGCGATCACGCCGCTGTGGACCTGGCCAGCCGGGCTGTCCATCTCGGTAGGCAGGCCTCCCTCTTCCAGGTAGATCCGCTCGCCTTCCTTGCCGTCGGCGTCGTATGCCTCGAAGTTGGCCGGGTTCGACGAACTGGTTCCGGTCAGCGTCTCCCAGGAGACCTCCACCAGGAGGAACCCGCCGTTGTTCGGCGTCATGTAGGACATTGAGGGAATCTCGGTGACGTAGAGGGAGTCAGTAACGGTGATCTTTGCAGTGTTGCCTTCGGACACGGTGACCACGAAGGAGTTGGCGTCGGTAGCGGCTCCCGATGACGGTGCGGGTGCCGCTTCGGTAGCCGCGGCGTCCTCTGCGGCGGCCGACTGTGAGGCCGGCGATTTCTGAAGTTCATTCACCACGGCTGCAGTGGACGCAATGGATGCCAGCGTGACCACGGTTCCTACGACCATCCCGAGGACCCAGACGACGCCGGTGATGATCCAGGCCTTGACCTTGTTCTCCGGGTAGCCTTCCAGCGGACGGCCGTCCTTGTCCCTGGTGTTACCGGTCAGGGTGATGATCAGGTCCACGATGGACCAGATGCCGAGTCCACCGGCGGTCAGCAGCTTGGCGATGCCGGTGCCGATCTTGCCCAGGTAGAAGCGGTCCACACCCAGGTTGCCCAGGAGGAGGGACAGGAGCCAGGTGGTGAGGAAGGACTTTCCCGGACCCGTGGTGTACGGAACGTGTCCGTAGGGGTCCGGGCCGGGTCCCGGCTGGTATCCGCCCTGGTACTGGCCGTCCTGGTATTGCCCTCCGAAGGTGGATGGCGCATTGGGGATCGGCGGAGCTCCGGCTCCGGTGTCACTCTGGGGGGAGTGAGGATAACTGGGGTGACTCATGGTTCGTTGGTTCCCGTCTCTGTAGGCCGATGGCGCTCACAGCACGGGGGATCCATGATCGGCTGCCCCCAGTACCGATGATGCTTTGAAAAGTCTAGACGACGGTCGGGTGGCCCCGGGTCCCGCCAACTCCGGGGATCATCAGCTAGGCCTGGGCCGCGCGCGCACGTGCATCCGCTCGCCCTGCTGTCCAAACAGGCTGATGAACTCGACAGGTCTGCCGTCAGCGCTGGTGAACCAGTGCGGTGTGTGGGTGTCGAATTCCGCGGCTTCGCCTGGGCGAAGTTCAAAGTCCTTGTCCCCCAGCACCAGGCGCAGCCTTCCGTTGAGAATGTAGAGCCATTCGTAGCCTTCGTGAACGCGGGGGTCGGGCTCGGCCCCTCGGCTGTCACCGTCGAGAACCATCTTGAACGCCTGTAAGCCGCCTGGGCGGCGCGTGAGCGGGACGGCTGTCATGCCGGCATGGGTGATGGGCCGGAGGTGGATTCTCGGATCCCCGGTGGGCGGGGCGCCAACCAGATCATCGAGGGGAACACCGTACAAGCCCGCGAGGGGCAGCAGGATTTCGAGGTTTGGCCTGCGCTGGCCGGATTCCAGCCGGGACAGGGTGCTCACCGACACCCCGGATGCGGAGGAGACGTCTCCGAGGGTGAGGTTGCGTTCAGCACGGAGCGCCCGAAGCCGGGGGCCGACCGCCCCGAGAACATCGTCAAGGTCATTTGCCATGGCCCCACTTTGCCATAACGGCAATAATGTTTGCCAATGTTTATCCCTGCGGTGGAAGCTGGCTTGACCGCCCACGGACGCTGGCGGCGAACTTTAGGACGCGACGAAGGACGAATTTGTATGGACACCACACGGTATGACGTTGTCATTGTTGGCGGCGGTGCGGCGGGACTCAGCGCGGCCACGACACTGGGCCGGGCGTTGCGCTCGGTGCTGGTCATCGATTCCGGAACCCCACGGAACGCACCGGCGGCTGGTGTGCACGGTTTTCTCTCGAGGGACGGCATGAACCCCGGGGAACTCCTGTCCATCGGACGTAGCGAAGTGCACTCCTACGGAGGAACGGTCATTGACGGCGAAGCCGCCTCGGCCCGGCGAACGCCGGATGGATTCGAGGTGACCCTGGGGGACGCCCGCCGGTTTTCCGGCAGGCGCCTCCTCGTGACCACAGGCTTGACAGACGGACTGCCTCCCATCGACGGGCTCCTGGAACAGTGGGGAAAGGGCGTGGTCCACTGCCCCTACTGCCACGGCTGGGAAATCCGGGGGCAACGGATTGGGGTGTTGGGCACAGGCCCGCTGTCCGTCCATCAGGCACTGTTGTTCAGGCAATGGTCCGGTGACATCACCCTCTTCCTCAACGACACCGTGGAACCCACAGACGAGGAGTGGGACAAGCTCGCGGCCCGCTCTGTAACTGTCGTTGACGGCGCCGTGGCCTCTATTGACGCTTGCGATGGTGTCCTCACGGGGCTCACGCTCCGCCAGGGCTCATCATTCGACTTACAGGCCGTGGCCGTTGGAACACGGATGGAGGCCAGATCCGCGCTTCTGGAATCACTCGGATTGGAATCCCGGGTGCATCCGTCGGGGGCCGGACTATTTGTCGAGACCGATGCGATGGGTGCGACGGCCGTCCCCGGAGTGTATGCGGCGGGCAACGTCTCCAACCTGATGGCCCAGGTGATCACCGCCGCGGCCGAGGGTGTCATGGCCGGCGCACGGATCAACGCCGATCTTATCGAAGAAGAAACCCGATGGGCGGTTGAGGGGCACTTCGGCCCCTTCTCGGCTGCCTCGGAAGCAGCCGTCGCCGAGCTGGTGGCGGGTCACCGGCGCCATGGACTTGAGGGTGAGCGCCAGACGGCAGGCATGGGCCCTGGGGCCACCATGGATAGTTGATGAGCATGAGCCACCCGCCCCACCAGCACCTTGGCAACCATGACCAGTGAAGCTGGGTGCCGCCAGCGCGCTCACTCGGCTGCAGCCCGGATTCCCGCCGCTTTTTCGGCCTCGGTCAGGGCCAGCCGCAGGCGTGCGACGGCGGGGGCGTAGCCCTGGTGGGGTACGGTCCGGAGCTGCTCGGCTTCCCGCATTGCCCTGATCACTGCCGCGGTTTCGGGTTGGCGGACGTCGGTCATGGCCGGGTAGTCGATGCAATATCCCGGGTCCAGCTCGTAGCGGCTCCAACGGGCCAGCAGCGTGGTGTGTTCCGCCTGTGCCGCCGTGTAGAGGGGCTGCTCCTGCCGGCGCTGCCGCCGGGTGGTGTGCCACGCCATGATCCGCGGGTGGCCCCGGTAGGCGGCGACGCCGGTTGCCCCGCCCACCGCCGCGAGCACCAGCCCGGACCATGGCGAGGCCAGCGTCGGAATCAGGAGCGCGGGTACTGCCACGGCCGAGCCCATAAATACGTCCCAGAACAGGGTGTCCGAGGCGCGGCCGGCCGGCTCCGGC
>DATFAE010000082.1:0-9485 GCA_035254945.1 Arthrobacter sp.
TTATGGTCGGCTTCTCCATCCGCCACCTTTCCCTCGCCCTCGGAGGTCACTAAGCCATGACTGCAACTCAGATCCAGAGCCCGCGCAGCGGAAAGATCTCCCCGCAATACCGCCGCAGCGGCGCATCGAGGGGCAACTTCGAGATGGCTGCCTGGCTGTTCATGCGCCTGTCCGGCGTGGTCCTGGTTGTCCTGATTTTCGGACACCTCTTTGTGAACCTCCTCGTGGGCGAAGGCATCCACGCCATCGACTTCGGCTTTGTGGCCGGCAAGTGGGCCGATCCGTTCTGGCAGTTCTGGGACCTGGCCATGCTGTGGCTCGCGATGCTGCACGGCACCAACGGCGTGCGCACCATCATCAACGACTACGCCGAGAAGGACTCCAGCCGCTTCTGGCTCAAGGCAGTCCTCTACGCTGCCACCGCCGTCATCATCATCCTGGGCACCCTGGTGATCTTCACCTTCAACCCGTGCCCGCTGGACGTCAACGGCGTGCCGCTGCCGGGTGGTTTCTGCCCCGCCGCGTAACAGCAACATCCTGGGCCCGCGGTTAGCCGCGGGCTGCGTTTTGCGGAGCAGGCTTCGCCCGCCCGTTGTTTTATAGAGAATTTTGAGAGAAAGAGCGTCTGGTATGCAGGTCCATAAGTACGACGTCGTCATCGTCGGTGCCGGTGGCGCTGGCATGCGCGCTGCGATCGAATCCGGTCAGCGCGCCCGCACAGCAGTACTGACCAAGCTCTACCCCACCCGCTCGCACACAGGTGCGGCGCAGGGCGGCATGTGTGCGGCACTTGCCAATGTCGAGGAAGACAACTGGGAATGGCACACCTTCGACACCATTAAGGGCGGCGACTACCTGGTAGACCAGGACGCCGCCGAAGTCATGGCCAAAGAGGCCATCGACGCCGTGCTGGACCTTGAGAAGATGGGCCTGCCGTTCAACCGCACGCCCGAAGGCCGCATTGACCAGCGCCGCTTCGGTGGCCACACCCGCGACCACGGCAAGGCACCTGTCCGCCGCGCCTGCTACGCCGCTGACCGCACGGGCCACATGATCCTGCAGACGCTCTACCAAAACTGCGTCAAGCACAACGTGGAGTTCTACAACGAGTACTACGTCCTGGACCTGCTGACGGTTGAGGAAGACGCAGTCCGCGAGGACGGCACGCCGTACAAGCAAAAGCGCGTTGCCGGCGTCGTGTCCTACGACCTCGCCTCCGGTGAACTGCACGTGTTCCAGGCCAAGTCCGTGGTGTTCGCTTCCGGCGGCGCTGGCAAGGTCTTCAAGACCACCTCCAACGCGCACACCCTGACGGGCGACGGCATGGGCATCGCGTTCCGCCGGGGCATTCCGCTGGAGGACATGGAGTTCTTCCAGTTCCACCCAACAGGCCTCGCCGGCCTGGGCATCCTGCTTTCCGAGGCCGCCCGTGGTGAAGGTGCCATCCTGCGTAACTCCGAGGGTGAGCGCTTCATGGAGCGCTACGCCCCCACCATCAAGGACCTCGCACCGCGTGACATCGTGGCCCGCTCCATGGCCAACGAAGTCCGTGAAGGCCGCGGCTGCGGCCCCAACAAGGACTACGTCCTCCTGGACCTGACCCACCTGGAGCCGGCGCACATCGATGCGAAGTTGCCGGACATCACCGAATTCGCCCGCACCTACCTGGGCGTGGAACCGTACACGGAGCCCGTACCGGTGTTCCCGACGGCGCACTACGCCATGGGCGGCATCCCCACGAACATCACCACCGAGGTGCTGCAGGACAACGACACCGTGGTGCCGGGCCTGTACGCCGCCGGTGAAGTGGCCTGCGTTTCCGTCCACGGCTCCAACCGCCTGGGCACCAACTCGCTGCTGGACATCAACGTGTTCGGCAAGCGCGCCGGCATCGCCGCGGCTGAATACGCCAAGACGGCCGACTTTGTGGACCTCCCGGAAAACCCCGAGGCGTACACCATCGAACTGCTGGACATTGCCCGCAACGGCAACGGCGACGAGAAGGTGGCCGTGATCCGCAAGGAACTCCAGGACACCATGGACGCCAACATGCAGGTGTTCCGCACCGCCGACACGCTGAACCAGGTCCTTCGGGACATCGAGTCCTTCGAGGAGCGGTACAAGCGCATCAGCGTCCAGGACAAGGGCAAGCGCTTCAACCTGGACCTTCTGGAAGCCGTGGAACTGGGCTTCCTTCTGGAGCTGGCCAAGGTCATGACAGTGGCTGCCCTGCACCGTGAGGAATCCCGCGGCGGTCACTTCCGCGAGGACTTCCCGGACCGCGACGACGAAAAATTCATGAAGCACTCCATGGCGTACAAGGACGACCACGCCCCGGCAAGCGGATCGGCGGCGGCGGAGGCCGCGGTTACAGCCGGCATCCGCCTGGCCACCAAACCGGTTGTCTTTACCCGCTACGAGCCGATGGTGAGGAAGTACTAAGATGTCCGCCGAACTTGCTGAGCCAGCCTCAAAGATCGAACTGCCCGCCCACATCGGTGGCGGCGGCGAGATCCCCACATTCGACGTCACCCTCCGCGTGCGCCGCTACAACCCCGAGGTGTCCGAGGACGCCACGTGGGACGACTTCAAGGTGACCATGTACGGCACCGACCGCGTGCTGGACGCCCTGCACAAGGTCAAGTGGGAGATCGACGGCAGCGTCTCGTTCCGCCGCTCCTGCGCCCACGGTGTCTGCGGATCCGATGCCATGCGCATCAACGGCCGCAACCGCCTCGCCTGCAAGACCCTCCTGAAGGACCTGGACACGTCCAAGCCCATCACCGTTGAGCCGATCAAGGGCCTGCCGGTGGAGAAGGACCTGATCGTGGACATGGAACCGTTCTTCCAGTCGTTCCGCGAGGTCATGCCGTTCCTCATCAACAAGGGCCACGAACCCACCAAGGAACGCCTGCAGTCCGCCGAGGACCGTGAGCGGTTCGATGACACCACCAAGTGCATCCTCTGCGCCGCGTGCACGTCCTCCTGCCCCGTGTTCTGGACCGACGGCCAGTACTTCGGCCCGGCAGCGATCGTCAACGCCCACCGCTTCATCTTCGATTCCCGTGATGACGCCGGCGACATGCGCCTGGAGATCCTGAACGACAAGGAAGGCGTGTGGCGCTGCCGCACCACCTTCAACTGCACCGAAGCATGCCCCCGCGGCATCCAGGTGACCCAGGCGATTGCCGAGGTCAAGCAGGCAATTCTCTCCCGCAAGATCTAGCGTCCCGTTTACGGACGGACGTAACAGCCGACGGCGTCAGTCACCTCAGGGTGACCGGCGCCGTCGTTTGTTTTAACACACCTCACACAACGAAAGGGGAGACATGTCCCGCTCCGAAAAAGTCAGCTTCGAAGGTTCTACCGGAGAACTCCTCTCAGGCATCATCGACCTCCCGGAAGGGCCCGTGCGGGGCTGGGGAGTCTTCTCCCACGGCTTCACGCTGGGCAAGGACAGCCCCTCGGCCTCACGGATGTGCAAGGCCCTGGCTGACACCGGAATCGGCATGCTCCGCTTCGACAACCTGGGGCTGGGCGACTCCGCGGGCTACTGGTCAGAGGGCTCCTTCAGCCACAAAGTGGCCGACACCGTGAAGGCCGCCGAGTTCATGCGCGCCCAGGGCAAGGCCATCTCCCTGCTGGTGGGCCACTCATTCGGGGGTGCTGCAGTGCTTTCCGCCGCCCGCCAGATTCCGGAGCTCGACGCCGTCGCAACAGTCGGTGCCCCGTTCTCGCCCAAGCACGTCGCGCACGTCTTTGACGCCGCCCTGGACAAGATCCTCAGCGAAGGCAGCGCCGAAGTAGACCTCGGCGGGAAACGGGTGGAGATCCGCAAGCACTTTGTGGAGGACCTGGAGAACGCCGACCTCACGGACTGCATCCGGCAGCTGCACAAGCCGCTGATGGTGCTGCACTCCCCCACGGACAACACCGTGGGCATCGAGAACGCCAGCTCCATCTTCCAGACCGCCCGCCACCCCCGGAACTTCGTGTCCCTTGAGGGCAGCGACCACCTCCTGACCGGAAAGGGGCAGGCAGCACGGGCGGCCAGGATCATCGCTGCCTGGGCCGACCAATACCTCGACGCCGGGAAGTAGCCGCCGCGACCGTGCAGGCGGCGACGCCGCAGCACCCCTAACTTGCCCCCTACTTACTCCCAGCTTCTTTACATTCTGCTGTGTCAGGGCCAAATTCAAGGGATAGCCGTGAGTTTGCGAGGACACTATGCAACGCAGCCCCTTGACCCGACCGTCCTACATGGCCACTGCGCTGGTGATCAGCCTGTTTGCCTTCGCGTGCAGCGTGGTCCTGGCGCCGCTGGCCAGTGCTGCGGGGCTCGCCATGGACAAGGTGGTGAGCACCCACCAATCCTCACCGTCGGTAAGCATCGTGTCCCCCGCCTTCACCACCGCGCAGGCTGGCGAACTCATCATCGCCTTTGTGTCCGCAGACGGTCCCGCAGTGAGCCGGGGCCAGCAGTTCACGTCGGTCACGGGCGGTGGCCTCAGTTGGCGGCTGCGCCAACGGACCAACCTCCAATACGGAACGGCCGAAATCTGGCAGGCAGTGGCCAGCGTTGTCCTCACCAATGCCAAGGTCACAGCCAACCACCCGGGCAACTATCAGGCATCCATGACGGTTGCCACGTTCACGGGAGCGGATATCACCTCCGACGGCGCCGTGTCCGGCGCCAGCGGTCCGACCGGGGCACCCACTGCCGCGCTGACCACGACCCGGAACGGTTCATGGGTCTGGGGAGTGGGCAACGACTGGAGCAGGGCCGTGGCCAGGACCGTAGGGGCGGGCCAGACCTTGGTGGACCAATATGCTTCGAGCCATGGCGACACGTTCTGGACCCAGCGGCAGACGGTGCCCACCGCGGCGTCGCCGTCGTCTGTCACCATTAACGACACAGCCCCCACGAATGACATGTGGAACCTGTCGCTGATCGAAGTCCGTGCCGCCAGCGGCAGTGCCGACACTACACCGCCGGCCCTCTCCGCCGTGTCGGCCGGAACGCCGGGCCAGACCGGGGCCACAGTGACGTGGACGAGCGACGAACCATCCACCAGCCAAGTTGAATACGGCACCACAACGTCATACGGATCCAGCACCGTCCAGGACTCAGCGCTGAGCACCTCCCACAGCCAAGGACTGTCCGGCCTTACCGCCGGCACGCTGTACCACTACCGGGTGAAATCCGCCGATTCATCCGGTAACCTCGCGGTCTCCCCCGATGCCACTTTCACCACAGCCGCCCCCGCAGCCGACACCACCCCACCGACCGTCTCCGTAACCGCCCCGGCCAACGGTGCCACAGTTTCCGGGCAGGCAGCAGTGGCGGCAACAGCTGCCGACAACGTGGGCGTGGCCGGCGTCCAGTTCACTTTGGACGCCGCCAATCTGCAGTCCGAAGACACCGTTGCCCCTTATTCGCTGACGTGGAATACCACCACAGCCAGCGCGGGCGCACATACCATCACGGCCAGGGCAAGAGACGCCGCAGGAAACGTGACCACCTCGGCCAGCGTGTCCGTTACGGTCAACAATGCCGGGCAGGATCCCGCCGTCGTTGGATCCTGGGGCCCGTTGCAGGCGTGGCCCCAGGTGTCCATCCACGCGGCCCTAACCAACACTGGCAAGGTTCTGACGTGGCAGGGGGACTTCACACAGGGCGGCGAGCAGTACCTGCTGGACCCTACAACGGGTGCGTACAGCCGCGTGCCGAATGCGGCCGCTGACTTGTTCTGCGCGGGCCAGGCAGTGCTCGCCGACGGGCGGATCCTGGTGATCGGCGGGACCGCCACCAACGGTGGCCTGGGAATCCGGGATGTCACAGCGTTCAATCCCGGCACGGAGGTCTGGCAGGTTCTGAATCCCATGCACTACCCCCGCTGGTACGCGACCGGGACAACGTTGGGCGACGGCAAAGTACTGGTGATGTCGGGCTCCAACACCAGTTCGACCGACATCGTCCAGATCCCCGAACTCTACGATGCCCAGCACAATTCATGGAGCGACTTGGCTTCGGCCAGCCGCAACATCCCTTATTATCCGTTCGTCTTCCAGCTCCCGGACGGACGGGTGCTTCAGGCCGGCGCGTCCGAAGAGGCAACATCGACCGTCGCGCTTAACGTCGTCAGCCAGCAATGGACCACCATTGATGAACGGATCCTTGATGGCTCCTCCATCACCAATTACGCCCAGGGAAAGTTCATGAAGGCCGGGTCCGCGTCAGATGGCGGCTTCTCGGGCCAATCTTCGAACACCACATTCACTCTGGACATGAACGTCGCAAATCCAGTCTGGCGGCAAACGGCAGCCATGCAGTATCCCCGGAGTTTCCTGAACCTGACCGCACTGCCGGACGCCACGGTCCTGGCAACAGGAGGCAGCACTGACCGGTCCGGCCAGGACGACACCAAGGCCGTCCTGCCTGCAGAAATCTGGGATCCTGCTACGAGCCAATGGCGAACCGTGGCATCGATGGGGGCACCGCGACTGTATCATTCCGCTGCACTGCTCCTCCCGGATGGCCGCGTATTTGTTTCCGGGGGCGGGGGCGACACCGGCGTAACCGATCAAAAAAGCTACCAGATCTATTCCCCGCCATACTTGTTCAAGGGTCCCCGGCCGACCATAACCTCTGCATCAGGCACCGTCCAGTACAACACCAACCTACTGGTGGAAACGCCCGACGCCGGCTCCATACAATCGGTTTCCCTGATCAGGACGGGTTCGGTGACGCACGCTTTCGACCAAAACGCGCGTGCATTGTCCCTGTCATTCACGCAGGCCCCCGGCGGGCTGAGCGTGCAGATGCCTGCGAATGGCAACTACGCCCCTCCAGGGCATTACATGTTGTCCATTGTTAACAGCAATGGAGTTCCATCCGTTGCCTCCATGGTCCGGTTTCCTGCACCGTTCGAGGACACCGTGGCCCCGACCGCGCCTGCCGGGCTGTCCGCAGCAGGGTCCACGGGGCTGGTGGACCTGGCGTGGGATGCGTCGTCCGATAATATCGGCGTCGCCAAGTACACGATTTACCGCTCCAGCACTGCAGGATTTACCGCTGGTCCTGCCACCCAGGTTGCCCAGGTTGCGGGGTCTGCCACGTCCTATCGGGACTCCGGTCTCGCGGCCGGGACGTACTTCTATCAAGTCAAAGCCGAGGATGCCGCCTCAAACCTGAGTCCGCCGTCGAACGAAGTAAGCGGCCAGGCGTCCGGTGACACAACGCCGCCCACCGTTCCGGCGGGACTTACCGCAACGGCAGGGACCGGCCAGATTTCGCTGGCGTGGACGGCCAGTTCCGACAACGTGGGAGTGGCCCGGTACAACATCTCCCGGAACGGCGCGGCGCTGACCAGCGTCACCGGCACATCCTATGTCGATAGTGCAGTGACAGCCGGAACCCAGTACACGTACACCGTGACCGCACAGGACGCCGCCGGCAATGTCAGCGGGGACTCGAATACCGCCATCGCATCGGCCGCTGCCGGCCCCAAGACCGTTACCGTGGACAGGATCGTCACCAGGCACCAAGGTACCAACTCCTCAACGGTGGCCGTGACTGGCCTGACCACCACGGCAAACAACGAACTTTTGCTGGCCTTCATCAGCTCCGATGGGCCCAGCGGTGGCGGAACCGCCTCCATCCGCTCCGTGGCCGGGGCAGGACTGACGTGGTCCCTGCGGCAACGCGCCAACACGCAGGCCGGCACTGCGGAAATCTGGCAGGCAGTGGCGCCCGTACCGCTGACCAATGTCACTGTCACGGCGACTCAGAACTCGGGCACGTGGCAGTCGTCCATGTCCGTGGTGGCTTTCCTGAATGCCGATCCGGCCAACGGAGCGGTGGCCGGTGCCGGCGCCGCATCCGGGGCTCCCACCGCCAGTCTCACCACTACCCGCGCAGGCTCCTGGGTCTGGGGTGTGGGTACGGACTGGATGTCCCCCACTGCCCGAACCGTCGGTCCGAACCAGACGTTGGTGGACCAGTTCCTTGCTCCCGCTGGTGACACCTATTGGCTGCAGCGACAGAACGCTGCGACGGCGGCGACGGGCACCTTGGTCACCATCAACGACACTGCACCCACTAACGACATGTGGAACCTGGCGGTAATTGAGGTGTTGGCCGCGCCGTAGGCCGTCGGAGAATCATGGCCGCCTGGGCCGACCAATACCTCGACGCCGGGAAGTAGCCGCCGCGACGGCGCGGTCCTTGTCGGTGCGCCCCTCCACCGGCACCTTGCCCGGCTGGACGTGCCGTGAGCCCCACCCGGCCTTCTCGTGTTCCGCGGGAACGCTGCGCAGGTCCACTTCCCGGATGGCTGACCAGCTGGCGCTCACGAGGTAGACCTGGCTGACCAGGTTGAACCAGATCAGTAGGCCGATGATGATGGCAAAGGGTGCCAGGATGGGATTCCGGCCGGCGCCGGCGAGCAGTTCGGCGCTGAAGACCTGTAGCGCTGCCGTCCCGACTCCTGCCAGGATGGTCCCTTCCAGCAGCGCCCGCCTGGACAGCTTGAGGCCTCCGGCTAGGCGGAACATGATCGCAGCGGTGACCCAGTTGAGCGTCAGCGGAACACCGATCTTGATCAGCGTGGTCAGCGGTCCCGCCACGGCGTCGTCCAGCTGCAGGAAATCCGTGACCCAGCCTGCGGCGGTTCCAAACACGAGGGAAGCTCCGGCACTGATGACCAGGGCCACGCCCAGGAGGAGCAGTGTCCCGGCGTCGCGAAGCTTCAGGACAATCGGGTTAACCTTCAGGGGCGGGAGCTCCATCACGCCGCGGAGGCCGTCCCGCAAGGCAGCGATCCAGCCCAGCGACGTCACAACTGTGACCACTGCCGCAATCAGCGCCGTCCAGCCGAGACCGTCAGGGTTCAGCAGGTCCTGCGGATCCACCAGGCCCTCGCCGCCGTTCAGCTTCAGCAGCCCGGGAGCACTCTGCGCCACGCTCGAGATAATGGTGTCCAGGAGCGCAGGCTGGCCCCGCAGCACCAGCCCGGCAATGGAAAAGCCAGTGGCCAGCAGCCCGGTGATGGAGAAGAACATCCGGAAACCGATGCCGGCGCTCATCAGCGGACCGTGCTGGAGGTTGTAATGCTGCCAGGCACGCATCGGCCGGAAGGCATTGAGCCGCGCAAGGAGCCACTGGAACATCGCCATCAGGCTGGCCACCGGGCCGCCGTCGGACCTCTTGGCTTTGCCCCACTCCATCCGCTTTTGGATGACGGCCAGCTTCAGCCGCGCGTGTTCAGTGGGAAGAGGCGGGTCCCCCGGAGTTGGCGGCTGCGTCCGCGGCCCAGGCCCCGGCGTCGTTGTCAGTTTCGGTCCCAAAGTCCAGCTCTTCCCGTAGCTGCCAGATGCCGTCAGCATCGTGTTCGTAAAGTCCCATGCTAACCACAGGGAACGTGGCCCTATAGTCCTTCAGCACCGTTTCGGCTTCGTCGAGGCTTTCCGGGGCGACATCGTGG
>DATFAE010000083.1:0-7679 GCA_035254945.1 Arthrobacter sp.
GAACTCTCTTTTTAATGCGGAAATGGTCTAGAGGGCTTTCAGATTGGCCATTGACTGAGCGGCGTGGGGATACCTATGGCGGCCAACCATCAGTGGCCGTCGACCTGCACGGACACACAGCTATAAAGAATAGCAGATTGAGCCGAAGGCTGGCCATTTGGCTGGCTTAGTTCCAGCCGTGTCGCCTGCGCAGTCCCGCGGCAACCAGTTCGAAACGGCGCCGGTCAAGTACGGCTCCTTCGCGGCGGATCGTCTCCGGGCTGATCTGCAGGATCCGGTCGATCTTCGCTTCGCTGGGGCGGGACTGCCGGTCCCAGGAGCCGCTTCCGATGTCCACGTAGTCGTTGCCTGCGTGTGCGTCCTGGTCGTGGTCGCGGCTGGTGAGCATCAGTCCAAGCAGGTACCGGCCGTTATGGCCGACCAGAAGTACGGGACGGTCCTTGCCCCTGCTGTGGTCCTCTTCGTAGGGAACCCAGGTCCACACCACCTCGCCCGGGTCCGGTGCGCCGTCCGGCTGCGGGGCGTAACTGATGGCGACGGCACCGTGGAAGTCGCCGGGGTAGCCGGATACGGTCCCCGCCCCGGGGGAGGGGGACTGTTGCGCGGGTTGTCCCGGGCCTGCCGTAGTCCGGGCCGGGCTGGCCGCCCTGCTGACGGGGGCGGCACTTGCATCCCGCCGGATCCTGTCCAGAATCCGTAAAGACTTCTGGAATGTGCTGACCAGTGAGCGGAAGTTCAATGCCATGGGGAAACCCTATCGCTGGGTGCGAAGCGCAGGTGCGGAGATGACCCTGGAGTGTTGCCCGCCGGATGCGGTGTGGCGGGCCCTGACGTGGGACACTGGAGGTTGAAAATATGCGGCCAGTCCGCAGGGCGCCCATGCTGCGCCCTCTCGCTGGCCGATGTGAATGCCAACAGTAAGGACCCTGCGTGTCTCCCATGGCCCGCACCGCCCCGGTGCCCGCCGCGACAGATCCGGCCATTATTCGGAATTTCTGCATCATCGCGCACATTGACCACGGTAAGTCCACCCTGGCCGACCGGATGCTGCAGTACACCGGAGTGGTCCAGTCCCGCGACATGAAGGCCCAGTACCTGGACCGGATGGACATCGAGCGCGAACGCGGCATCACCATCAAATCCCAGGCGGTCCGCATGCCGTGGGAACTGGACGGCACCAGCTACGCGCTGAACATGATCGACACGCCCGGCCACGTGGACTTCACCTATGAGGTGTCCCGCTCGCTCGCTGCCTGCGAAGGCGCAGTGCTGCTTGTTGACGCGGCGCAGGGCATCGAGGCCCAGACCCTCGCCAACCTCTACCTGGCGATGGAAAACAACCTCACCATCATTCCGGTCCTTAACAAGATCGACCTCCCGGCCGCCCAGCCCGAGAAATACGCGGCGGAGCTGGCCAGCCTGATCGGCGGGGACCCCGACGACGTA
The DNA here is from genome assembly GCA_035254945.1 of Arthrobacter sp. GTDB lineage: Bacteria > Actinomycetota > Actinomycetes > Actinomycetales > Micrococcaceae > Arthrobacter. The sequence goes on from DATFAE010000083.1 coordinate 1,447, forward strand.
CTCCGGGTTTCCGGCAAGACGGGCATGGGCGTCGAGGCGCTGCTGGACAAAATCGTCCGCGACCTGCCGGCCCCGCAAGGTGACGCCAACGCCCCGGCCCGCGCCATGATCTTTGACTCCGTCTATGACACCTACCGCGGCGTGGTCACCTACGTCCGCGTGGTTGACGGCATGCTGCACCCCCGGGAACGCATCCAGATGATGTCCACCAGGGCTACGCACGAACTCCTCGAGATCGGCGTGAGCTCCCCGGAGCCCACTCCCTCCAAGGGACTGGGCGTCGGCGAAGTGGGCTACCTCATCACCGGCGTAAAGGACGTCAGGCTTTCCAAGGTCGGCGACACCGTCACCAACCTCGCAAAGCCCGCCTCTGATTCCCTTCCGGGCTACGCTGACGCCAAGCCCATGGTTTTCTCCGGGCTGTACCCGCTGGACGGCACGGACTATCCGGTGCTCCGCGATGCGCTGGAGAAGCTGATGCTCAACGACGCCGCGCTGGTGTACGAGCCCGAAACATCCGCCGCGCTGGGATTCGGCTTCCGCGTCGGCTTCCTGGGCCTGCTGCACCTGGAAATCACCCGGGAGCGGCTGGAACGCGAATACAACCTCGACCTGATTTCCACTGCCCCCAACGTGGAATACGAGGTGACGCTGGAGGACAAGAAGGTGGTCCACGTGACCAACCCCAGCGAATACCCCTCCGGCAAGATCGCCGAGGTCCGCGAGCCGATGGTGTCCGCCACCATCCTGGCGCCCAACGAATTCGTTGGCGCCATCATGGAGCTGTGCCAGAGCCGCCGCGGCGTCATGGGCGGCATGGACTACCTGTCCGAGGACAGGGTCGAAATCCGTTACCGCCTTCCCTTGGCTGAGATCGTCTTCGACTTCTTCGACATCCTCAAGTCCAAGACCCGCGGCTACGGCTCGCTGGACTGGAAAGCGGACGGCGAGCAGGTGGCCGACCTCGTGAAGGTGGACATCATGCTCCAGGGCGAACAGGTGGATGCCTTCTCGGCCATCACCCACCGCGACAAGGCCTATGCCTACGGCGTGATGATGACCACCAAGCTGCGCGAGCTGATTCCCCGCCAGCAGTTCGAGGTGCCCATCCAGGCCGCCATCGGCTCCAGGATCATCGCCCGGGAAAGCATCCGCGCCATCCGCAAGGACGTTCTTGCCAAGTGCTACGGCGGTGACATTTCCCGAAAGCGCAAACTGCTGGAAAAGCAGAAGGAAGGCAAGAAGCGCATGAAGATGGTGGGCCGCGTGGAGGTTCCCCAGGAAGCGTTCATCGCCGCGCTGACAACCGACGAGTCCAAGGACAAGGCCAAAAAGTAGTGATGACCGTGGCCGGAACCACCGGAGGCCGCACCCGTGCCTAGCACCCTTCCCCTCGGCGACCCTGCGCCGTCGGACGGCCTGCTGCCCCCGCAGGCAACGCAGGGTGCGGCGGACCGGGCCTTCGGACTGTACGTGCATATTCCCTTCTGCGCTGTCCGGTGCGGCTACTGCGACTTCAACACCTACACGGCCACAGAGTTGGGCGGCGGTGCGTCTCAGGATGCCTACGCCGCCACAGCCGTGTCCGAGGTGGACTTCGCCGCGGACGTCCTGCGGGACTCCGGCATCCCGGACCGTCCCATGAGCACAGTGTTCTTCGGCGGCGGAACGCCCACGCTGCTCCCGGCGGAAGACCTCGCACGGATCCTGGCTGCCGCCGTCGGCCGCTGGGGCCTGGAACCAGGGGCTGAGGTCACCACCGAGGCCAACCCGGACTCCGTCACGCCGGAGTCCCTCGCCGTCCTGAAGGACGCCGGCTTCACCAGGGTTTCCTTCGGCATGCAGTCCGCCGTTCCCCATGTGCTCAAGGTCCTTGACCGTACCCACACCCCCAGCCGCGTGCCGCAGGTGGTCCAGTGGGCGCGTGAAGCAGGTCTGGCTGTGAGCCTGGACCTGATCTACGGGACCCCGGGGGAGTCACTGGACGATTGGCGGTACTCCCTTGAGACTGCACTGTCCTACGGACCGGACCACATCAGCGCCTATGCCCTGATCGTGGAGGACGGAACCAAGCTCGCCGCCCAGATCCGCCGGGGCGAAGTCCCGGGAATCGACGACGACGACCACGCCGACAAGTACGAAGTCGCCGACCAGCTGATCGGCGCGGCGGGACTCACCTGGTATGAAGTCAGCAACTGGGCACGGACGCCCGGGCAGGCATGCCGGCACAACCTGGCCTACTGGCGCGGCGACGACTGGTGGGGCATCGGCCCCGGAGCCCACTCCCATGTGGGCGGTGTGCGCTGGTGGAACGTCAAACACCCCACCGCCTATGCCGGCCGGCTGGCCCACGGACTCTCACCGGCAGCCGGGCGGGAAACCCTCGACGACGACACCCGGGACATGGAACGGATCATGCTCGAGGCGCGCCTTGCCTCGGGCGTTGAGATCAGCTCGCTGGGGGAGTCCGGCAGGAAAGAAGTGGCCGGGCTTATCGCGGATGGCCTGGCAGAGCCTGCACCGGCCTTCCGCGGAAGACTGGTGCTGACGCTGAAGGGCCGGCTGCTCGCCGACGCGGTGGTCCGCAGGATCCTGCCGGACTGAGTCAGGCACAGCAACGCGGGGTCACTTCCGGCCCAATACGATGCGATTATCGGGCAGGTAGTGACCCCGCGTTGGTTTCTGCTACTTGATCCAGCGCAGGTTGTACTGGTAACGGTGCGGCTGGCCACGGTTAACGTGAATGCCGGCCGCGACGGAGAAACACGTCAGCGCGATCCAGATAAGTGTGGCAATGACCGCAAAAATATTGCCCACGACGGGGATGAACACCAAAAGGTTGGCCACGACGGCCGCGATGGTGGGCGGCAGGCTGAAGTTCAGTGCTTCCTTTGATTCCTGGGCGGTAAACGGCCCGCGGTCCCGGAAAATGAGGTAGATCAGCAGCGACGGAACGCACCCAAGGATGCCGCCGAAGTGCGCCAGGGTTGCCCACTGCCGGTCTTCGCTGGCTGTAAGCGGCAGCGCATTTGCCGGAACGCCATGGTACTCGGAGCGGCCCTGGCCGCCCTGGTTGTCCCTGTGTTCGTGTGCGTTTTCTGCCACGGTGTCTTCCTTCGAAAAGCATTGGTGCGGTGACTAAAGAACATTCAAACTTACAGGCTACCGGGCTCTGGCGCACCGGCATCTGCAGTACCAAGAATACTGCTAGGGGACGGTCAGGAAGTCGATGACCTCTTCCACCCTGCCCAGCAGGGAGGCTTCAAGGTCGGCGTAGCTGCGGACCGCCCCCAACAGTTTCTGCCAGCCCAGGCCGATGTCTTCCTTCGTGGAATGCGGCCAGCCGAACGCGGCCAGGACGCCGGTTTTCCAGTCCTGCCCGCGGGGGACAACGGGCCAACGTTCGATTCCCAGCACGGCCGGGCGGATGGCCTGCCACACGTCGACGTAGGGATGTCCAACAATCAGCACATTGCCGGCTGCGCCTGGCGAGGCCATCACCGCGTCCGCGATCCGGGACTCCTTGGAATCGGGGACAAGGTGGTCTACCAGCACCCCAAGCCGGCGCCCCGGCCCCGGCGAGAAGTCGGCCACCGCCGCGGCAAGGTCATCAATTCCGTGCAGGGGCTCCACGACGATGCCCTCCACCCGCAGGTCGTCTCCCCAGACCTTCTCCACCAGTTCGGCGTCGTGCTTTCCTTCCACCCAGATCCTGCTGGCCTTCGCCACCTGGGCGCGCTGGCCGGCCACACGGACCGAACCTGATGCCGTCCGCCCGGGCGGAACGGTGGCCTGCCGGGGTGCCGGGGGCATCAGCCGGATGGGCTGCCCTTCGAGGAGGAAACCGAATCCGAGCCGGAAAGACCGTGATTTGCCGCGCCGGTCCTCCAGCGCCACCACATGCATGCCGCCGGACTTCTCCACGCGCGTCACTGCGCCGACCCAGCCGGACTGTACCTCCTCCAGGACCATTCCCCGCTCCACCGGGACTTCGGGGAGCTGATTCCTGACGGGGGCGGCGATCTCCTGGGGACCCCAGTTCTGGTACTGCATGGATATGTTCCGCCTTTGCCTGGATCCTGGCCCGGAATTTCGCCCGGAGCGGTACCAATGCTAACAACGGGGTGAGTCATATTAGACTGTTAGCACTTAGGCATGTCGAGTGCTAAGCCGCGCCACGGCAGCGGCCGGTGCACCGGCCGGGGAATCCGGGCGGCCTGTAACCATGGATGGAGGTGGAGTGTGAGCGAGCCGCGCAAACTTGAAGTACTGCGTGCCATCGTTGAGGACTACGTGCACTCACGCGAACCCGTGGGCTCCAAGGCCCTGGTTGAGCGCCACCACCTGGGCGTCTCCAGCGCCACCATCCGCAATGACATGGCAGCCCTGGAGGATGAGGGCCTCATCACCGCGCCGCACACCAGTGCCGGCCGCATCCCCACGGACAAAGGCTACCGGCTGTTCGTGGACCAGATCTCAGCCGTGAAGCCCCTCTCACCGGCAGAACGCCGCGCGATCCAGTCGCTGCTGGAGGGCTCGGACGACCTCGACGACGTCCTGGAGCGTACCGTCCGGCTGCTGTCACAGCTGACCAACCAGGTAGCAGTGGTCCAGTACCCGCACCTGAGCCGCGCTACGATCCGCCACATCGAATTCGTGCTGCTGGCTCCCCGCCAGGTCCTCGTTGTCCTGATCGCCAACACAGGCAAGGTGGAGCAGAAGGTGGTCGACGTCGGCCAGGACCTGGCTGACGACGCCCTCGCCGGCATCCGGGGCAGGTTCCTCAGCTCGCTCGCCGGGACTCCGCTGAACCAGCTGACCCAGTCCCTTCCGGCGGTTGTTTCCGGCATCGGCCCGGGACAGCGGCAGGCGGCCCAGGCCCTGGCGAACGGCCTGGAGGTCCTTGCCCACAGCAGCCGCGAGGACCGCATGGTCATGGCCGGCACCGCCAACCTTGCCAGGTCCAACGTTGATTTCCCGCTCAGCATCGGCCCGGTGCTGGAAGCGCTTGAGGAACAGGTGGTCATGCTCCGCCTGCTCAGCGAGATGGCGCAGGATCCGCGCGGCGTGACAGTCAGCATCGGCCGCGAAAATCCCTACGACGGCCTCGCTGAAGCGTCGGTGGTGGCCACGGCGTACGGCCCCGACAGCACCGCCAAGATCGGGGTCCTCGGCCCCACCCGCATGGATTACCCCACCACCATGGCGGCCGTCAGGGCAGTGGCCCGTTACCTGTCAAGGATTCTGGGCCCCTGACAGCACCTGGCCGGGCCTCAGGCAAGAAGAGCAGTGCAGGCAGTCCGACTGCAGCATTACAAACAGGAAGAGATACGAACTTTGAGCAGCCACTACGACGTCCTTGGAGTCTCACCGGAAGCCACCGGGGAAGAGATCAAGAAGGCCTACCGCAAGCTGGCCCGCACGCTTCACCCGGACGTCAACCCCGGTGAAGATGCTTCGGACCGCTTCAAGGCCGTGACCCACGCCTACGAGGTGCTCTCCGACCCGCAGAAACGCAGGGTCTATGACACCACCGGAAACGAAAACGGCACCGACAACGGCTTCGGCGGCGGCGGTTACGCCGGGCAGGGCTTTGCCTTCCAGGACATCTTTGACACCTTCTTCGGCGCCGGAGGCTCGTCGGGGCCTGCCTCGCGCGTCCGGCGCGGACAGGATGCCCTCATCAGTGTCCGCATCGAACTCCGTGACGCCGTGTTCGGGGTCAACAAGAAGCTCGAAGTGGACACTGCCGTCGTCTGCCCCACATGCAACGGGTCCTGCTGCCGGGAAGGAAGCCACCCGGAACGTTGCGACATCTGCGGCGGCAGCGGGCAGGTCCAGCGTGCGGTACGCTCCATCCTGGGCCAGGTCATGACGGCCGCCCCCTGTGGAAGCTGCGAAGGCTTCGGCACAGTCATCAAGGACCCCTGCAACGAATGCAGCGGGCAGGGACGGATCCGCAGCCGGCGGTCGATGACCATCAAGGTGCCTGCCGGAGTGGCCACGGGTACGCGCATCCAGCTTTCCGGCCAGGGCGAGGCTGGCCCGGCCGGCGGCCCTGCCGGAGACCTGTACGTTGAGATCCGGGTCAACAACGACGCCACATACGTGCGTGACGGCGATGACCTGCATGCCACGCTCAACATCCCGATGACCGCTGCCGCGCTCGGTACCGAACTTTCCCTGGAGACCTTCGACGGGCTGCAGGAAATCGACGTCAAATCCGGGACCCA
>DATFAE010000084.1:0-28228 GCA_035254945.1 Arthrobacter sp.
AGCGGCTCGGGTGCGGGCCGTTCGGCCTTTGCCGCCTCAACGTAGACAGGCTTGGGGACCTCGACGGGTTCCCAGGTTTCGCCGGCGGTAGCGGCGTCCTTCGGAGTGCTGGCGCTGGTGTCGCCGGCCGCGAGGGCGACGGCGAGTGCAGCCTCGCGCAATTCGGCGGCCGTCAGCGGTTTGGCCTTGGGCTGGTGGGCTTCGGCGTCGAACAGGGGGCTGTCCGGCTGGGATTCGGGCTCAGGGGCACGGGACGGGGTCCTGTCGGGCTGACCCTCACGGCGCGCAGGCGCACCCATCGCTGCGCTGAACGCAGCACTGACCCTTTTCCGGCGGTCGCGGACGGCCAGGCCCCGGAGCACGGCCAATGATCCAATGGCAGCCAGGAAGGTGGAAACCGGCAGCAGCGGACTGCCCAGCCCAAACAGCAGCAGGACACCGGCGATGACGGTGGTCAGGAGTGCGATCAATGCCACCAGCGCAAGGGCGGTGCGTCCATAGCGGATCCGGAATCCACCAGGCTTTGCCCTGACGCCGGGCTCCGCTGCGGCGGTGTCCAGTGCGGCTCCGGGGCTCTTCCTGATGTCCATGGCTTTCTCCTGCTGGGCGGTGATGTTCATGACCGTCCCGGCTCTCGGGTCCGATGATTCAGTAGCTGGTGCGTCCGCCGTCATCTCGCCCGCAGCCTGAAACTGGTGCCGGCGGTTACGGAGAACATACGGGGCTACCCAAACGATCCAAAGCACAACGGCAACCACAAGGATCACTGAGCTGCTAAGGGGGAAGTCCACAATCAAAACCGTATGAGCATTACGTCACGCCCTGCGGCATTAGCCACGGTGTGTCGCCGGCAAGGTGGCAAATCAATGGATTTATGACAGCGCGGGACCTAGGACGGACGGGATGCCAGCCAGCGCGGAAGCAGCCCGTCCGGAACTTCTTCCGAGGTCAGGGCGAAAGTCCGGTGGTCAGCCCACTCGCCGTTGATGTGCAGGAACCGGGGCCGGTAGCCTTCGTCCCGGAAGCCGAGCTTTTCAACCACCCGCAGGCTGGGCCCGTTCTCCGGACGGATGTTGATCTCCATGCGGTGCAGTCCCAGAACCTGGAAGCAGTGGTCCGTGGCCATGGCCACGGCTGTCGGCGCAATGCCGTGTCCGGCCCGCGCCTGGTCCACCCAGTAACCCAGGGTCGCCATCAGGGCCGAACCCCACACAATGGATGACACAGTCAACTGGCCGACGATGACGGGCGCGGCCGTGGCTGGACGCCGTTCGGTGATGAGGAACGGCAGGGCGGTGGACTGCGCGGCCTGGATTTTGAGGGACCGTACCATCTGCCGGTAATCGGGCAGGCCTCCCCCGGGGACCGGGTTGGACGCCTCCCAGGGAGCAAGCCATTCGCTGTTCCGCCCCCGGACCTCAGTCCATTCCTTTTTGTCCCGGTACCGGATGGGACGCAGTACCAGGTCGCCGCACTCCAGCGTTACGGGCCAGATGGGGCCGGCGCGCACGGTGCGTTACTTGGAAAGACCGGCGGTGAAGCCGGGCAGCCATTCGCGCAGACCGGGTCCCAGGTCATCGCTGTCGATCGCCAACTGGACGCAGGCCTTGAGGTAGCTGAGCTTGTCACCGGTGTCGTAACGGCGGCCACGGAAGACGACGCCGTAGACTCCGTAACCTTCGCCGTCACCGGCTGCCAGTTCCTGCAGGGCGTCGGTGAGCTGGATCTCTCCGCCGCGTCCCGGTCCGGTGTGTTCCAGCACCTCAAAAACCGCTGGGTGCAGGACGTACCGTCCGATGACGGCGAGGTTGGACGGCGCCTCGTCAACGTCCGGCTTTTCCACCAGCTTGTTGATCCGGACGTAGTTCTCACCGTCGATTTCCTGGATGTCCGCGCAGCCGTAGGCGCTGATCTGGGACGGTTCCACCTCGATCAGGGCAACCACTGACCCGCCGGTTTTCGCCTGGACCTCGATCATGGTGCTCAAAAGTTCGTCCCGGGCATCGATCAGGTCATCGCCCAGCAGAACAGCGAACGGTTCGTAGCCAACGTGCTGCTTCGCACGAAGCACCGCGTGGCCCAGGCCGTTGGGGTCGCCCTGGCGGACGTAGTGGATGTCACCGAGGTCGGTGGCGGCCTGGATGGAGGAGAGCTTGGCGGTGTCGCCCTTGTCCGCCAGCGTCGCTTCCAGCGCCGGAACGCGGTCAAAGTGGTCTTCCAGCGCGCGCTTGTTCCGGCCGGTGATCATCAGGATGTCGTGAAGCCCCACTTTGACGGCTTCCTCAACGACGTACTGGATGGCAGGTTTGTCGACTACCGGGAGCATTTCCTTCGGCATTGCCTTGGTGGCAGGCAGGAACCTGGTGCCGAGTCCCGCAGCGGGAATGACGGCCTTGCGTACTGTCTGGTTAGTGGAAGTCACTGGACTAATCTAGCGGAGGGAACATTCAGACAGTAATCATTGGTCCGGCGAAACGGGCCGGGACAACAGGAGGAGCAGGGACCATGACTGCTGGCAGCGGACCGGCCAAAGAACGCATCCGTGCACTGCACCGTGCTGCCCGGGCCGCCATGGACACTGCCGGCCGCGAGGCGGCAGGTGCAGGGATTGCACACCACGGCCTTGAATGGGCTGGCCAAATGTCCAACGGAACAGCGTCCACCTTTTGTGTCTACCTGGGTGTCCACTTCGAGCCGCCCACCGGCGCGCTCATCAGTGCACTGCACGGCCAGGGGCACAGGATCCTGCTGCCAATCTGCGAACCGGGGCGCCGGCTCAGCTGGGTCTTCTGGACGCCAGGCGGGGAGCTGGTCCGGAGCCGCTACGCCCCCATCCTCGAACCGGCCGGAACACGCCACGGGCTCGAGGTGATGGCAGATGTCTCGGCGCTGTTCATGCCAGCCACCGCCGTGGACTACGACGGCAACCGCATCGGACAAGGCGGGGGCTACTACGACGTTTTCCTCAACGCGCTGGACGGACTCCGGCCCGGCCTTCCAACAGCGGCAATCGTCTATGACCAGGAGGTGCTGCCCGCCGGCAGCATCCCCGCCGAGGACTTCGACCGGAAGGTCCCCGCAGCCCTCACTCCCTCCGGACTCGTTCAGCTGCGCAAGGCCTGAGCACACCAGGACCCCAGCGACTGGCCATCGCGGAGAGGATGATAGAATTGGCACTCAGGCCCTGCGACTGCTAATGGACGGCGATGATCGTCCCCCGGCAGCACGGGACCTCTCGTTTGCCCAAGAGGAGGAGCACCAGTGCCAACGTATGCGTACGCCTGCAAGGATTGCAGCCATGCCTTCGACATCGTCCAGTCGTTCTCGGACAGCACACTGACGTCCTGCCCTGAATGCCAGGGCACCTTGCGCAAGAAGTTCAACAGCGTCGGTGTGGTCTTCAAGGGCTCCGGCTTCTACCGCACGGACTCACGGGACGCCAAGGGCAGCACTGTCTCGGCAACTCCGGCAGCGCCCGCCGCTCCGGCGCCCGCCCCGGCCGCTGCTGCAGCCGCGAGCTGACCGGCAAGCATCGTGTGATGCCGCGGACCGGTTGTCCACATAGACACTGGCCCGCCTGTTGTTGGCCTGCGGCGGAAACTAGCGTGGGCCCATGTCCGCAACACTTTTTCGCCCCCACCGGAGAGCCCGTTCCACGATAAAACCCGCTGCGTCCGGACGCCCATGGCGTGGTACCCGGCCGTTGCCGGCGGCCCGGCCGCCCGGCCGAATACTTGGATCCTGGCTGGGCCGTAACCGGCGTCTCGCAATTGCCCTCCTGCTGTGCCTGGCGGCCGCCATCGCGGTGCACCAGCTGACGCCGGCACCAGCCGATTCACTGACGGTCCTCGCCGCCGCCAGGGACCTTCCGGCCGGCGCGTCCCTCACAGCCGCCGACGTCGCTGCGGTACAGATCCCGCCCCGCATGATGGCCGCCGGATCCCTGCGGGTCAACGCCGAGGCAATGGGGAAACAGCTGGCTGCCCCCCTCCGCAAGGGACAGCTTCTGACGGATGCCCAGCTGCTGGGCCCTGGCCTGCTCGCGGGGACTCCCCCGGGATCGGCAGCCGTTCCGCTGCGGATGGCCGACCCCTCCTCCATCCAGCTCGTGTCCCCGGGTCAGCTGGTCAACGTCGTGCTCACCCGCACCAACGGGTATGACCAGCAGGCTCCTTCCGAAGTACTCGCGACGGCGGTGCCGGTCCTCTGGACTTCGGGGCAGGGCGGAAAGACCGGAGAATGGCTCGGAACAGGCGAGACGGACGGCCTGATCGTCGTGGCGGCCGACCCCGCGCAGGCCGCCCGGCTGGCGGGCGCCTCCACGCAGGGCAAGCTGTTTTTCGTCCTGGTAGGGCCGCCTGCGGGCTAAGGCCGGCACCGCTTGGGGGCGGACCGTTGCCCAGTGGGCGCCGTCCCATCATCCCCCGCCGAACGATCAACCCCAGTGCGGCGGTTTCTGTTCCTTCAGCCATGCGTCGTGATCGTCGTCAGGGCCGTCGCCCCAGCGGCGGGGGTCGTCCTCCGCCGCCTTGTTGGGAAGGAGGCCCTCTGTTCCCGCGGCTGCCTTGCCGGACGCCGCCGGGGATGCGTTGCCGGCCTGGTCAGTGTTTTCCTGACCTGGGTTTTCCTGCGCGGCGCCCTCTCCGGGCTGGTCGTCAGCGGCGCCGCCACCTGCGGGAACGGCATGGCTGTGTTTTGGCGTCACGTGGACCGCCTCCTCCATATCCGGGCGTGCGGCCCGGTCGTAATTGTCTTCCTGTGCGCCATGCTGCACCTGGTGCCTGCGGTCGGCCAGGGCAGGCCGGTCAGGCTCCGGGCCGACGTTCCCGTAGGCTTCGAGCGAGAGCGGGTCCACGTCGTCGTCGAAGAAATTGGCCGATGCTGTGGCCCGGTTTGGCAGGACCATTTTCTCCAGGCCAAGGTAACCGGCAATGCGGTCAGCGCAGGCCGAGGGGTCGGTGAAGACCTCAATGGTCCACAGCGGCATATACCGCCACCCGAGGCGCTCCAGAAGCTGGGGGCGCAGCCTGCTGCGCTCACGGACACTCATGGTCCGGTACTGCTCGGTGCCGTCCGATTCGATGGCCACCGGCCACGGGGTCTCGGGGTCGTCCTGGCCCATGGTGCTGAGCGGGTCGGCTGCCGCCACCACATCAATGACGCCGTCGTACTGGTGCCAGACCCGGGCCCCGCGGGCACGCAGGCGGTCGCCGAGGTCGGCCACCAGCGGATCCGCTCCAAGCGCCTGCTCGCTGGCGGCCGCCCGCGAGGCCGGCGTGCCAAGGTTGGTGTTGCCGGCGATCTCCCGGTCCAGCAGCTCGTAAAGGTCAACCGCCCCATGGGCCAGCCTGGTGTGGTCGAGGTCCTCGGGCCGGAAGCAGGTCAGGACGTGCAGGGAACGGCGGGCCCGCGTCATCGCCAGGGCGAACTTTTCACGCCCTCCCTCAGCGGACAAGGGGCCGAAATTGTGCAGGGCGCGGCCATGCGGCGTGCGTCCGAAGCCGGGGGAAAAAATCACGTGGTCCCGGACCAGGCCCTGCGCACGCTCGAGGTCGACGACCCGGAAGGATTCGGGACCTGCGCCGAAGAAGCCGGCCAGGCCGGGGTGGTTGGGAAGCTGGAGCCGGATGGCTTCACCGATCCGTGCCGCGTGCCGGAGGCTGGCCGTCACCACGGCAAGCGAAGTACGCGGACGGAGCCTGGCGTGTTCGAAGACGAGGTGCACCACGCGGTTGACTTCTGCCACGACTGACTCAACACCCTCGTGGTCGGCGCTGGGCAGCCCGGTACCATCCGGCAAGTACTCAACAAGCAGGGCCCGGTCCAGCCCCGTGGCGGACTGGCCCTCCGGCAGCCGGCGGAGGCCGCCGTCGTAGAAGTTCTTGCTGAGCTGGAGTACCAGGTCCTCATCCACGGCCCGGTACACAAAGTTCAGCCGCCAGACGGGGAGCACCGCTGACAGCGCGGAAAAGGCACTCTCTACCCGCTGGTGGGCTGTTTCGCCGGCCGCGAGCCTTTCCACCCCCACCGTGAAGGTGCGGGGGCTGGCGATCCGTGAATCACCGAAGGCAATGACCTGCTTGGCCCGGGCAATGGAGGGCAGGACCGCCTGCAGGGACGTGGCCTCGGCATCAAGGACCACCACCGCATCAAAGCTCTGCTCCGCAGGAAGGAGCCCGGTCATCAGGTACGGGCTCACAGACCACACCGGCACGAGCATGGGCACCAGCGCGGGTGCCTGGGCAGTCAGCGCGGAAAGGGTCACCCGGCCGTCTTTCAGCAGGCTCTTCAGCAGGGCGGCCTGGCGGGGGTTCTCGCCGATGGCTGCGCGCCACCGCTCGGACAGGTCCCAGCGGAGCCGGGCAGCGCCACTGGCGATATGCGCGTTGTCGGCGAGCCGGTATTCAGCCTCCAACTGCCGGAGGGCATCACCGTCGGACATGGCGAGGTAGTCGTCGCCGCTGATCATCGCTTCCAGGGCGGACTGCCACCAGGCGAGCTCAAGCTCCGCTGCCACGGATCCGGCCGGGACCTCCCGTTCAGCGAGGTCCGTGAGCAATTCACCGAGCCCGTGTTCGCGCATGTTCTCCACCAGCAGCGTGCGCTCCGGCAGTGTTTTCAGCGTGTCAGTATCCGCGACCAGCCGTTCCAGGCGTTCCATCAGCTCCGGGTACGGCGTGGTGGCCAAGGAGCCACCCGCCTCCGTATGCCGCAGGGCCTCCCCCAGCTCCACGAGCTCGGCGTCCAGCGAACGGTACATCATGTTCATCTCGGCCAGCCCTGACGGCACCGCAGGGTGGCGCTGCGTGGTGGCGTAGCCGGACCACAGCGCACGCTGCTCCTGCACCAGCACCAGGGAGCTGTGGAGGTCCGCGATGTGGACGCCGGGGCGGACGTACTCCTTCGCGACGCGGCGAAGCCGGGAGCGCTGCATGGAGGCCATATCGATGTTCCGCTCGCGCCGCCAGGCGGAGGACGCGGTCGCGGAAATCAGGTCATGGACAGGGCGGTCGAAAATATCCGGAGTGAATTTGTCCAGGCTTTCCCGCACAGCCATCAGGAGTTCCAGCTGCTCGCCCCATTCGGCAAAGGAAAGGCCAAGCCGGATTTCGGCGTGCTCCGCCACGGCGTTCATCCGGTCCCGCAGGACCGGCAGGTTTTCCGCCACGGACCGGGCCAGCTGCTGCGCCTCTTCCGTTTCCTTGCGCGTGAGGAGCCGTGCCCCGTGCCAGGGACTGGTGGTTGACGCACGGCTGAAACTTCCGAGTTCAGCGGCGCGGCGGAGCCGGCCGGCGAGCTCGTCGCGGTCCCTGATGTTGTCCAGGACGCTCCGTTTGAGCCGGACCGTGGTGGCCGGGGCGGGCTGGATGGATGTCAGCTCGGCCAGGGACTGCATGGCCTGGTAGGGCGAGCACCCCCAGCGCTGGCGCACATTGTGCAGGGACGCGACGTGGTCCGTCAGTGCGTGCCGGTGTTCGGTGAGGGTCTTGTGCAGGTTCCCCAGCTGGGGCTGGAGGGACTTCTCGTTCCGGACGATGGCGCGGACCAGCTGGGCCTTGAGCTGCTGCGGCGTGGCCGTGCCGGAGAGCTGGAACAGGATGGACTCCAGGCCCAGGGTCTCCAGCTGGGCTGACACCTCGTTGAGGCTGGCACGCCGGTCACCGACCACCAGGACGGTCTTGCCGGCGTCCACCAGCGCACCGATGGTGTTGATTGCTGTCTGGGTCTGGCCCGTCCCGGGCGGGCTGCTGACCACCAGGGAATCCCCGGCCCGGGCAGCGTCCAGCACGTACTGCTGGTCCGAGTCGGCATCCAGCAGGAGCAGTTCGTCGTCGGGGTGGCGCTGGTCCACGCCGGGAAAACGGGCGGGGTCCGGTTCGTCGACGTCCACCACGGCACCGCTGGCTGCCGTAGCCAAGGCAGCCACCAGCGGGTTTGCTTCGTTGATCCAAGGGTCATCGAGGTTGCCTGAGAGATCGGCGAACGTGGAGACCAGAAGGTTGTGCTGCGCCTCTGCGCCGTGAATGGGCCTGATCAGCGTGGCCAGCCGGTCCAGCACGGGCTGGGGATCAAAGCGGGCGGTGCTGTACGCCAGGCGGGTTACGGCGTTGACGTCGAAGACAATTCCGTGGATGTTTTTCAGGTGACGGACCAGCGCCGGATTGATGTGCGCCTGTTCCGTGAGCTGCAGTTCGTAGTCGTCTTCCCCGGGGCGTACGGTCAGGGAGATCGCGGTGAGCATCACCGGAGCGGAAATCCGTTGCGGTTTGCCCCCGACGGCGGACGTCCAGACCACCGTGCCGGCGGACAGGTAGCCGGCGTCGATGCCGCGGTCGTTGCCCAGTTCGAAGATTTTGGAACGGATATTCCGAGATGCCCGGGCCGCGACGACGTACTGCTGGCGGTCCCGGATCAGGGTTGAAAGCCGCGTGCGGCGGCCGGCCATCAGCTGGGCAAGGCCTGACGGGTGGGCGTGGGTCAGGTCGATGGACCCCTCAGGGGTCTTGGTGAAACGCAGCATGGTGTCTGCCCCGGTGACGGGCTTGAGCCCGGACAGCCATTTCCTGAACTCCTCGGAGCCCTCCGGGTGGCCTTGACCAACTGACACTACTGCCTTCTTTTCTGCGTTTTCACGTGACGCCCTGGACCATACCGGCATACTTTCGAGCGTAGCCGGAAAGATGCCGCAGTGAGAGACCGCAACACTGAACATGCGAAATTGCGGAGTAATTCACGCCAAGCGACCAGTGGCCGGCCTCCACAACGGAGGCCGGCCACTGGTTATGCCGCTATTCCCATTCGATGGTTCCCGGCGGCTTGCTGGTCACATCCAGCACCACACGGTTGACGCCTTCCACCTCATTGGTGATCCGGTTGGAGATCCGGGCCAGGAGATCGTACGGAAGCCGTGACCAGTCCGCGGTCATGGCGTCCTCGGAGGAGACCGGACGAAGGACGATCGGGTGGCCGTAGGTGCGGCCGTCGCCCATGACGCCAACGCTGCGGACGTCGGCCAGCAGGACAACAGGCATCTGCCATACGTCGTTGTCCAGCCCGGCGGCGGTGAGCTCGGCGCGGGCAATGGCGTCCGCCTTGCGCAGCAGGTCCAGGCGTTCCTTGGTGACCTCGCCGACGATGCGGATTCCGAGGCCGGGGCCCGGGAAGGGCTGGCGGCCAACGATTTCCTGCGGCAGCCCCAGCTGGGCGCCGACAGCACGGACTTCGTCCTTGAAGAGGGCACGCAGCGGCTCGACGAGCTCAAACTGCAGGTCCTCGGGAAGGCCGCCCACGTTGTGGTGGCTCTTGATGTTGGCTGCACCTTCGCCGCCGCCGGATTCAACGACGTCGGGGTACAGCGTGCCCTGGACCAGGAACTTGATCTTTTCGCCATGCGCGGCAGCCTCGGCGATGATGGCCAGTTCGGCTTCCTCGAAGGCGCGGATGAACTCGCGGCCGATGATCTTGCGCTTCGTCTCCGGATCGCTGACGCCGGCCAGGGCCGCCTGGAACCGCTCCTGCTCGTTGGCGACATAGAGCTTGACGCCGGTGGCGGCGACGAAGTCGCGTTCCACCTGCTCGGCTTCACCTTCGCGGAGCAGTCCGTGGTCCACGAACACACAGGTCAGCTGGTCGCCGACGGCCCGCTGGACCAGGGCCGCCGCCACCGCGGAATCAACCCCGCCGGAGAGGCCGCAGATAACCCGGGCATCACCGATCTGCTTCCGGATCCGGTCCACCTGCTCTTCAAGGATGTTGCCGGTGGTCCAGTTTGGTTCCAGTTTGGCGCCCTTGAACAGGAAGTTCTCCAGCACCTGCTGGCCGTACGCCGAGTGCTTCACCTCCGGGTGCCACTGCACGCCGTACAGGCACTTTTCCTCGTTCGCGAAGGCGGCAACCTCGGCGCCCGCCGTCGTCGCCAGCACTTCGAAGCCTTCCGGCGCCTCGTGCACGGAGTCGCCGTGGCTCATCCAGGTGTTCTGGTGCTGCGGCATCCCCTCGAGCACAGAGCGGCCCTCGCCAAGGATGGTGGTCTGGGTGGAGCCGTACTCGCGCAGGCCGGTCTTGTCGACTTTCCCGCCCAGTGCATTGGCCATGGCCTGGAAGCCGTAGCAGATGCCGAAGACCGGTATCCCGGCTTCGAAGAGGTCTGCGCCGACGGACGGTGCACCGTCAGCGTAGACGCTGGACGGGCCGCCCGAGAGGATGATGGCGGCGGGGTTCCTGGCCAGGAGCTGCTCGGTGCTGTAGGTATGCGGAACCACTTCCGAATACACATTCGCTTCCCGGACGCGGCGGGCAATCAGCTGCGCGTACTGGGCACCGTAGTCAACAACCAGCACCGGCTTCTGGGAAGTCTGGGATGCAGTGGGAGTAGTCACCGTACTAGCCTACTTTGCGCGGTTGCCCCGCCGCACATTCAGGGCCGCCGGTGTGACGGAGTAAACGTCTAGTAGCGCTGGGGTGCCTGTGGGTTGGCCGCCAGTTCCGCCTCGACCTCGGCGTGGAACTTCTTCTCCACGATGAAGGACAGGAAGGGAACAACGCCGCCCAGTGCCAGCACGATGAGTTTGGCGAACGGCCAGCGCATCAGGGACCAGAGGCGGAAGTTGGACATCAGGTAGACAACGTACATCCAGCCGTGGACGATCAGCACGGTGACGGAGACGTTGACGCCGCCCAGGACGCCCTTGGGTTCGGCATCGGCGAATCCCAGGCCGAACGGCTCGCCTGTGACAGCGTTGGTTCCGCCGGCGAACAGGTACTGGCCAAACGCGTAGCGGGCGATCAGCTCGGCGCACAGCAGCAGCAGCATGGCGCCGGTGAGGTATGCCAGCACCTTGTAAAACTTCAGGGCGGAGCGGATCTGCGGTTCGGTGCCGCCGAAGCGGCGCTTCTTGCCTTTGTTGGCGGCTCCGCCGGCCTGGCTGTCACCGGACGGCTGTGCCTGCATGGCTGGTTTGGGTTCAATCATCGCTGTACCTTTTGTTGGGTCTGTCCGGAAGGTGTCTGGGCTGGAAGGTGACTGTGGCCGCCGTCGGCGCCCTCGCCGCCGTCGAACTGGTCCTCAAGGTCCCGGCGGTAATCGTCCTTGACCAGGCGCCACCAGACAAACAGGGCAAAGCCGGCGAACACGACCCACTCCAGCGAGTAGAACAGGTTGAGCCAGTTGATCTGCTGGGGGGGCGGCTGGGGGCCGATAAGCAGCGGCTTGAGGTCACCGTCGATGGCCTGGGCACTGAGGTCGGCACCGGCCGAGACTTCGGCCGTTGCCGCGATGAACCCGGGGTAGCTGCTGACGTCCCAGTAGTTGATGAGTTCGGCCACGGAAACCGCCGTGGCGCGGCCCGGGGCGGGAGCCGTTTCGGGGACGGGCGCCTCGGACGGCAGGAGCCGTCCCGTCAGTTCAATGGTGCCCGACGGCGGTTCGGCGGCGTCTGCGGGATCAGCCACCCAGCCGCGGGCAACAGGGATCCAGGTTTCGGGCGAGGCTCCAGCGCCGCTGAGGACGGGTGCTCCGTTGACGGCAAAGGCAGTCACCACCCAGTAGCCGGATTCACCGTTGCGCAGCCGGCCGGGTATCAGCACCTGCTTGGAGGAGTCGTAAGTCCCCTCGGCGGTGACCATCTGGTCGGCCACGGAGCCGTGGAAAAAATCCCCCGGTTGGAGCGTGCTGGTCAGGGCCTGCGCTGTCTCCGTGGCGGGATTGACCGGAACTTCGGCCTGTGTGGACCTGCCGAACTGCCATTGGCTGAGCAGGACAAAGACCCCGGAAACGGCAATCGCAAACACCAGGCCTGCGATCCATCGGGGTTTGAGGGCTGTTTTCCACACCCCTTAACCGTACTTCGTTCCGCCGTAGAACAACTAAACGTAGGCTACGGGCAGCCTGGCTAGAATGGGGCAGCAGGCACCCTGCGTGGCGACGGAGTCGACACGAAAGGGCCTGCCCCACTCTCAGTGGTCGAAGAAGACCAGGCTGGAGTTGATGAGCTCGGCGATCACTTCGGGATCGTACGCACGGCGCAGCGACTCACGGAACGATTCCTTGGACAGCGAGCGGGCCAGGGTGGCAAGTACTTCCAGGTGGTCCGAGAAAGAGCTCGCAGGGGTGGCGATCAGCAGAACGACCGTCGCCGGACCGTCCGTGGCGCCGAAGTCCAGGGCATGGCCGTACTTGGTGATGCCGACGGCGATGGAGGTCCGGGAGACGAACTCGCTGCGGGCGTGCGGCAGGCCGATGCCGCCCGGCAGGCCGGTGGCCAGCTGGTGCTCGCGGGCATGGACGTGCTCAAGGAAGCCGGGCAGGTCAGTCACCCGGCCGGCGGCGAAAAGACGCTCCGCGAGCTGTGACGCTGCGTCCACCTTGTCCGACGCCTCAAGCTCCAGGATCACCATCTCGGGGGTGGTGAGTTCGGCATCGTACCGGTCAAGTGGTTCCGCCAAGGCGTGTCCCTTCAGTGAGGCGAAAATGCGGTGCGTGGAGCCCCTCAGCGCAAGGGAACGATGTCGTCGACACCCATTCGCGCGGCGTCTGCGGACTCATCATCAGGTTGCTGCTGGCTCAGCCGCTCGGCTTCTACGCGTGCAATGTAGTGCTTGATTTCGCTTTCACGCTGCACATCGCTCCAGCCAAGGACTTCACCCATAAGTTTAGCGACTACCGGAACCGCGGACACACCACGGTCCCACGCTTCGATCGAAATCCGCGTCCTGCGGGTGAGGACGTCGTGGACGTGCCGTGCGCCCTCGTGGGTGGCGGCGTAGACGGCCTCGGCCTGCAGGTAATCGTCGGCGCCGGGCAACGGCTCCGCCAACTCCGGCTTTTCTTCGATCAGGGCAAGCACTTCCGGCGTCATGGACCCGTAGCGGTTGAGCAGGTGTTCTATCCGTGCCACATGCACGCCGGATTCCTCCGCAGTCCGGTTCCTGCGGTTCCAGGCGGCCTTGAAACCGCTGGCACCCAGCAACGGGATGGTTTCCGTGCAGCTGGGCGGCACGCGCTCGTCCATGGTCCGGGTGGCTTCGTCAACGGCGTCCTTGGCCATGATCCGGTAGGTGGTCCATTTGCCGCCGGCCACCACCACGAGGCCGGGCACCGGGTGCGCCACGACGTGTTCCCGCGAAAGTTTGGCGGTGGAGTCGTTTTCGCCGGCCAGAAGTGGCCGCAGCCCGGCATAGACGCCTTCCACGTCCTCCCGGGTGAGCGGCCGTTTCAGGACCCTGTTGACGCGCTCCAGGATGTAGTCGATGTCCTTGCTTGAGGCGGCGGGGTGGGCCTTGTCGAGGTTCCAGTCGGTGTCCGTGGTGCCGATGATCCAGTGCCGTCCCCACGGGATGACGAACAGCACCGACTTCTCCGTGCGCAGGATCAGGCCGACGGTGGACTGGAACCGGTCCCGCGGCACCACCAGGTGGATGCCCTTGGACGCACGCACCTTGAGCTGGCCGCGTTGGGTCACCATGGCCTGGGTCTCATCCGTCCACACGCCGGTGGCGTTGATGACCTGCTTGGCGCGGATCTTGAATTCCGTGCCGTCCTCGTGGTTGACCACCTTGGCTCCGACCACGCGTTCGCCCTCGCGCAGGAAGTCCACCACTGCCATCTGGTTGACGGCGTGGGCACCATAGTGGGCAGCCGTGCGGATCAGGTTGGCGCAGTACTTGGCGTCGTCCACCTGGCCGTCGTAGTACCTGATGGAGCCGACGAAAGCGTCGTTTTTCAGGCTGGGCGCGGCCCGGAGGGTGCCGCGCCGGCTCAGGTGTTTGTGGAACGGGACCCCACGCCGGTGTCCGCTGGAGATGGACATGAGGTCGTAGAGGGCAATGCCGGCGCCTACGTAGGGCCGTTCCAGGAAGGGCCTGGTCAGGGGGTACAGGAAGGGCACGGGACGGGCGAGGTGGGGCGCGAGCTCGGAGAGCAGCAGCCCGCGTTCCTGGAGCGCTTCCTTGACGAGGCCAAAGTCCAGCATTTCGAGGTAGCGCAGGCCCCCGTGGATGAGCTTAGAGGACCGGGACGATGTGCCGGCCGCCCAGTCGTTCGCTTCCACGATCCCCACGCTGAGTCCGCGGGTCACGGCATCCAGGGCCGCGCCGGTACCCACGATGCCGCCCCCGACGATCAGGATGTCCAGTTCCTTGCCGGGGTCTGTGGTGGCACGGAGCCGCGCGATGGATTCTTCGCGGGCTGCCGGGCCCAGGGTGCCGCTGGTGTTGGGAACACTCTTCATGGAACGCCTCCGTTGCCGCTGGTGCAGGTAGTAAACCACACTACTTCCTGGCCGGACGCTCGCGCAGGCGGCGCCGTGGTGCCGCCGCCCGCGCCGAAGGTCAGTTTCCGGCGTAAGGCGAGACGACGACGTCGACCCGCTGAAATTCCTTCAGGTCCGAGTAGCCGGTGGTTGCCATGGAGCGGCGCAGCGCGCCAATCAGGTTGGAGGTGCCGTTGGTGTGGTGGCCCGGCCCGAAGAGGACTTCCTGCAGGGATCCGACGGTGCCAACGTTGACGCGGTCGCCGCGGGGAAGTTCCAGGTGGTGGGCCTCCTGGCCCCAGTGCCAGCCCTTGCCCGGTGCTTCTTCTGCCCGGGCAAGTGCGCTGCCCAGCATCACGGAGTCGGCGCCCATGGCAATGGCCTTGACGATATCTCCCGAGGTTCCCATGCCGCCGTCGGCAATCACGTGCACGTACCGTCCGCCGGATTCGTCCATGTAGTCCCGGCGGGCCGCGGCGACGTCGGAGATGGCGGAGGCCATCGGCGAATGGATGCCCAGCGCGCGGCGCGTGGTGGTGGTCGCTCCCCCGCCGAAGCCAACGAGAACGCCGGCCGCGCCGGTGCGCATGAGGTGAAGTGCCGGAGTGTAGCCGGCGGCGCCGCCGACAATGACGGGCACGTCGAGTTCGTAGATGAACTGTTTGAGGTTCAGCGGCTCGTGGTCCTTGGAGACGTGCTCTGCGGACACGGTGGTGCCCCGGATGACAAAGATGTCGACGCCGGCAGCCACCACGGTCTTGTAGTGTTCCTGGGTGCGCTGCGGCGTCAGTGAGCCGGCCACGGTGACTCCGGCGGCACGGATCTCGGCGAGGCGGGTGGTGATCAGCTCAGGCTGGATGGGGGCGCGGTACAGCTCCTGCATCCGCCCGGTCACGGCCGGGCTGTTTACCTCGTCCTCGAGCGCACCGATCTCGTCCAGGATGGGCTGGGGGTCCTCGTACCGGGTCCAGAGGCCCTCAAGGTCCAGCACCCCGAGTCCGCCGAGGCGGCCGAGGGCGATAGCTGTCTGCGGGGACATGGCCGAGTCCATGGGTGCAGCGATGACGGGCATGTCGAACTTGTAGGCGTCGATCTGCCACGACACGGAGACGTCCTTGGGGTCGCGGGTACGACGGTTAGGGACAATCGCAATGTCATCCAGGGAGTAGGCACGACGCCCACGTTTGCCACGGCCGATCTCGATCTCGTAAGTCACTGCTCTAGGTTATCCCAGCCGCGGCCTTCATCAGGGACGGGTGGCTGGAGTGGGCTGGTGGGCAAACCGTGGATCTTCGACGGCCACATCGCAGGCATCGGCGCGCAGTCCGGGCTTCGGGCCGTGATCGGCGTCTGGCACGCATCCCCGTTGGGAGCTTTCGCCGACGTCATGGTGCAGTTGCCTTCCGGCCAGCGGATCCTGCTCGCTCCCTCCAGTGGCGTGGCGGACTTCGTTACAGCCACCTACAGCCGGGACCGCAGGGAACGGGCGGCGGGAGTCCTACGGCGTCACGGACGCCCACCGCATCGGCACGGCGAGCATCTCGTGGGAGGGCCGGGACGCGGGCGCCGTTCAGACCCCTTCAGGTTCCTCCACCGTCAGCTGCGATTCGAACATCCTGAAGTAGCGGCCCCGCAGCGCCACCAGTTCCTTGTGGGTGCCCTGCTCCACGATGCGGCCGTCCTCGAGCATGTACACGATGTCCGCCTTCTCGATGGTGGCCAGGCGGTGGCTGATGGCAATGATCGTGCTGCTGCGGTCCGCGAACAGCCGGGTGAAGATGCGGTGCTCCGCCAGCGCATCGATGGCGGACGTGGGCTCGTCCATCACCATGAAGGACGCGTTGCGATAGAAGTTCCGGGCCATGGCGAGCCGCTGCCACTGGCCGCCGGAGAGCCCGCTGCCCTTGCGTCCGCGCGGATCCTCCATCCAGTTGCTGACATGGTTGTCCAGGCCGTTGGGCAGTTTGTTGATGAACTCCAGCGCCTCCGCGTCCTCCGCGGACCGCCGGATCCGGCCGCCGTCCCTGGCTGCATCGACGTCGCCGAAGTAGATGTTCTCCGCGGCGGTGGCGAACTCGTATTTCAGGAACTCCTGGCTCAGCACCGCCAGGTGGCGGTGCCAGGAGGTGACGTCGACGGCGGCGAGATCAACGCCGTCGAGCATGACCTGCCCTGAATCCGGGGCGTAGAGCCCTGCGAGGATCCTGATGAGGGTGGACTTTCCTGCCCCGTTCTCCCCCACGATGGCGATGTGCTGGCCTTCCCGGATGGTCATGCTGATGCCGCGGATCACCTCGATGTCGCTACCTGTGTATGTGAAGCGGATGTCCTTCAATTCCACCGTCTTGGGGGCCTGCAACAGCGGGGGCGCGTGCCGGGAGTGGACGGGGAGCGCCATGAACAGTTCGTAGTCCTTGAGGTTCGCGAGGTCCTCGTCGATGGAGCTCAGGGAGGACACCAGGTTATTGGCGGTGGAAAGTGCGCGGCTGACGATCTGCTGGACATACAGGAACTGGCCGACAGGCTGCGCGCGGGCAATGATCTGACCGACCACCCAGATCAGTGACACCACCTCGGCACCGTACTGCAGGGCATCGGCGGCCAGCTGCTTCGGGATGTACCGTTTCTGGAAGTCCAGGCGCCGGCGCTCGTCCGCGTCCCGCAGCCGGGACCGCAGGTCCATCAGGTAGCCCACGATCCCGTACAGCCGCATTTCGGCGATGTGCTGCGGACGGAGGAGGTTGTTCTCGATCATCCGGCGTTGGCGGCGCGAGTCCACATGGGTGTTCCAGTGGGCGATCTGCTCGCGGGAGAGTTTGAACTGCAGGTAGACACTCGGAACGATCGCGATCAGGACGATGACGGCGATCCACCAGCTCACCAGCAGCAGGGCGCCGACGGCGAGAATGACGGAGACGAGCTGGGTGAAGATCGCCGCGATACGGTCCAGGACCCGGGCATAGGAGTCGGAGAACCTTTTGGCGCGGTCGTAGAGGTCAATGGTCTCTTTGTCGTCGTACCGCCAGAATTCGAGCGCCAGGAAACGCTCGTACATGAGGTCACCCACGATGGCGCCCACCTTGAAGCTCATGAGCTGCTGGATGTAACGGTCCACGCTGCTGAACGCACCCCAGAACAGTCCCAGGGCCGCAGTGATGATGACGTAGACGATAGCCTGCCGGCCGGCGGCCGGGTCCCCGGAATAGGCCGCCGCAAGGGCGGTGGTGGTCAGCGCGGCGAAATAGGTGGTGACCAGCGGCAGCAACGCCGAGATGAGGGAGCCCACTACCTTCATGATCACCGCGGCAGGTGAGGCACGGAAGCTGACGCGCAGGACCTGTGCCACTGCCCGGGCATACGGCCGGGCAGCGAGCTTCCGTTTGGGATCCCGCTTGGGGTTCAGCTCAACGGGATGGCGGGATTCGGACATGGATTCAGCCTAGTCCGGCGCAGAGGCACCAGGCACAGACACCAGGAGGCCACAGGGACGAATCCCTGCGGCCTCCCGGGTGAGCGTCAGCGCGAACCGTAGTTCGGTGCCTCCACCGTCATCTGGATGTCGTGCGGGTGCGATTCCTTCAGCCCGGCCGGGGTGATGCGGACAAACTTGCCGCGCGCCTTCAGCTCCGGAATGGTCGGGGAGCCGACGTAGAACATGGTCTGGCGGAGGCCGCCCACCAGCTGGTATGCCACGGATGCCAGCGGCCCGCGGTAGGCCACGCGGCCTTCGATGCCTTCGGGGATCAGCTTGTCGTCGCCGGAGACGTCGGCCTGGAAGTAGCGGTCCTTCGAGTAGGACGTGTTCTTGCCGCGGGACTGCATCGCGCCCAGCGAGCCCATGCCGCGGTAGCTCTTGAACTGCTTGCCGTTGACGAAGATGAGCTCGCCCGGGGACTCGTCACAGCCGGCCAGCAGGGAACCGAGCATCACGGTGTCCGCGCCCGCAACCAGCGCCTTGCCGATGTCACCGGAGTACTGCAGGCCGCCGTCGGCGATCAGCGGAACTCCTGCCGGGATGGCTGCCTTCGACGATTCGTAAATGGCGGTGATCTGCGGGACGCCCACACCGGCAACCACGCGGGTGGTGCAGATGGAGCCCGGGCCAACGCCCACCTTGATGCCGTCGGCGCCGGCGTCGATCAGTGCCTGCGCGCCTTCACGGGTGGCGGCCTGGCCGCCGATGATGTCCACGTGCGCCGCTACCGGATCGGACTTCAGGCGGCGGATCATGTCCAGCACGCCCTGCGAGTGGCCGTTGGCGGTGTCCACGAAGAGGGCGTCGACGCCGGCGTCAACGAGGGCCATGGCCCGCTCCCAGCCGTCCCCGAAGAAGCCGATGGCGGCTCCCACCCGCAGGCGGCCTTCCTCGTCCTTCGTGGCCAGCGGGTACTGTTCGGCCTTCGTGAAGTCCTTGGTGGTGATCAGGCCCTTGAGGCGGCCCTGCTCGTCAACGAGCGGGAGCTTTTCAATCTTGTTGGTGGCCAGCTTGTGCGAGGCTTCCTCACGGCTGATCCCCACATGGCCGGTGACCAGCGGCATCTTGGTCATGACGTCACTGACCAGCCGCAGCGGGAAATCGGATTCCGGCACAAAGCGGGTGTCCCGGTTGGTGACGATGCCCAGCAGCCGCATGCCCTCATCCACTACGGGCAGGCCGGAAACGCGGTACTGGGAGCAGATCTCGTCCAGTTCCGCCAGTGTGGCCTCAGGGCCGATCGTCAGCGGGTTGGTGATCATCCCCGATTCGCTTCGCTTGACCCTGTCCACCTGGTCGGCCTGGTCCTGGATGGACAGGTTGCGGTGCACCACGCCAAGCCCGCCCTGGCGTGCCATGGCAATGGCCATCCGGGATTCCGTTACCGTATCCATCGCGGCGGACAGCAGCGGCGTCTGCACCGTGATCCGCTTGGAGATCCGGGATGACGTGTCAGCGTCGGAGGGGATGACGTCGGTGTGTCCGGGAAGCAGCAGGACGTCGTCGTACGTCAGGCCAACAAAGCCGAATGGATCGTGTGCGGGCTGGGTCATGAGTGCGCCTCTTACCTTGGTTGCGGGGTTCACGGGTAGGGGTTGCAGCTGATGACCAGCCCGTCATTACGGGACTGGTCCGTGCATGGGTTGCGGTGCGGGGGGTACTTCAAACACGGGTTCAGTGCAGAAAGTGTTGAGTAAATATTAGAACCTCGGCGCCGATCCCCCTATTCCGGGACGGCATTGTGAGCAACGGCACGGTCCCCTACGCAAACTCAGGTCCAGCCGGTGGACGCCAGCAGCCGTTCCTCAAACATGGGGATCATGCTCTGCACGTACGTCTTGGTGAGATGGTTGTCGTCCTTGTAGACGTAGACGTTCCCCACCACGGCCGGACAGGTGCCGCCGGCACAGATGAAGTCACTCATGTCCATCAGGTGGAGCCCGTCCACCTGGCCGCGGTAACCGTCCAGCGGCGACGATTCTGCCAGCGACTCATTCAGCGGCGCGTTGCACTCAGGGGCGTCTGCGCCATGTTTCTGGACGCACTCCGGCATGTTGATGCTGAACCGCGGGTTGTCCCTGACCCCCACCACGTCCATCCCCGCCGCAGTGAACTGGCGGATGCCGTCGAGGTAGCCCGGAACTTCGGTTTCGAACGGCGCCTCGGCGTGCGTCAGCGAGGCAACGGTGAACACGGCGTCCGGCCGGTGTTCCATGACATAGGCGGCACTGGCCCGGTTGAAGGCGTTGCACTCCTCATTGCGTTCAGGCGACTCGGCGCCGAAGCGGCAGTTCCCCTTGAGCAGCGTCACCACTTCCCAGCCGCGTTCCTTGGCGATCGGGCCCAGGGCGGCCATGTACTGCTGGGCGTGCGAATCGCCCAGCACCACGATCCTTTTCGTCACCGTCTCCGGCTTGGTGTTCTGCAGGCATCCGTCCAGCAGCGGGTCGGAAGGCACGTTGGCTTCGGTGCAGAGGCCGTCGATGTCCGCCCATTCGTCCTTCATGGCCGCCGGAGCCGGAATGATCCGGGCTTCCGGGGCGGGCTTGCCGGCGTTTTCCGGCGCGAGGGAGGCGGCCCCCGGTGTCAGCTCGCGGGGCTGCCCGGCCGCCGCGGCCTCCTCCGCCATGAGCGTGGTCTGCCATACGGCGACCGGTCCGGCAAGCACTCCGCAGCAGGCGGCAATCACGACGGCGGTACGCCAGGACCGCTTTTGCGGCCAGTGCCATTCTCGAAGCGGCTTCTCCACGAAGCGGGTGGTCAGGACGGCGAGGACAATGGACGCGGCGACGACGGCGAGGCCCTGGCCGAGTCCGGGCTTCTCAATCCCGGTGGCTGCAAGCGCCAGGACAAGCACCGGCCAGTGCCACAGGTACAGGGCGTAGGAATTGTCGCCCAGGGCAACCAGCGGCTTCCAGCTCAGGAAACGGTCCACGCCGAACCGGCTTCCGCTCTGGCCTGCGACGATGATCGCGGCCGCGGCAAGGGTGGGCCACAGGGCGATGAATCCCGGGAAGGACCGGTCCACGGTGAGCACCAGGCCGCAGGACACCATGGCGGCCAGGCCGGTCCAGCCGAGGACCATACGCAATGCTTTGCCGGGCTTCAGGTACGGCAGCACCAGTGCCAGGAGCGAGCCCAGGGCAAATTCCCACAGCCGGGTCCGGGTGTCGAAGTAGGCGTATGCCTGGTTGGTGGCCGTCTGCTGGATCGAGTAGGCCAGCGAGGCCAGGAAGACCGCGGAGAACGCTGCCAGGAGGACCAGGTGGTAGCTTGCCTTGCTCCGGAGCCGCAGCCGTCGCCACACCAGCGCTGAAAGGGCGAACACGAGCGGCCAGAGGATGAAGACCTGGCCCTGGATGGACAGCGACCAGAAGTGCTGCAGGGGGCTGGCACCGGAGTGGTCCTGGGCGTAGTAGTCGACGGCGGTATCGGCGAGGAGCCAGTTCTGCCGGTAGAGCAGGGAGGCCCAGGCCTGGTCCAGGACGTCCGGCCAGCGGCTCTGCGGCAGGATCAGCCACGTGCCGGCAAGGATGCCGAGCAGGACCACGACGGCCGCAGGCAGCAACCGCTTGAACAGGTGGAGCCAGTGCCGGATGAGGTCAAGGGGTTTGCCGGCTTCGACCTTCCGCACGAAGGAAAGCGTCAGCAGGAACGCGGAGATGAGCAGGAAGATGTCCACGCCGCCGGAGACCCGCCCCAGCCACACGTGGTAGGTCACCACCATCAGGACTGCGAGCGCCCGGAGCCCCTGGACCTCGGGCCTGAACGTCGCTTTGCGTCCCTTGGAGGTCGCTTCACTCACACGGCCGGGCGCGGGCGCGGTCCTCGCAATCGACACAAAAAACCTCTCGCAGCGGGCAACCAAAGCATCCATGTTACCGATCTGTAATTTCGTTGACCAATCACGTCGGACCGGTCACCGGCGCAGGAGGGGCCGGGAAACTATGCTGTCCCCAGGCCAGGAAAGGGATCTGCCGTGATTGTCCAGATGCGAATTTGTGTTCCCGGGGACCTCTCCGCCGTCGTGCTGGAATGCTGTACCGGGCAGACTGGGACCGCTGAAGTAGCGCGCCTTGTGGGGGCGTCTGTCCGGCCTCCCGGTGATGTCATCGACGTCCAGCTTGCCCGGGAAGCGGTGGAGGAGCTGCTGGAGAAACTGCACGTCCTCAAGGTGCACGAAGCAGGGTCCATATCCGTCTCCATGCCGGAACTGGTCCTGTCCCGGCGCGCGGACCACGCAGAGAAAGCGGCCCCGGGCGACGGAGCGGATGCCTTGATCTGGGATGAAGTGACGCGGCAGACCGGTGAGGACTCCCGCCTTACGTGGAGCTACCTGGCGTTCCTGGTGCTCGCAACGCAGCTGGCCGCCATCGGCATTGTCACGAACTCCACGATCGCCATCGTCGGCGCCATGGCAGTGGGGCCGGAATTCGGCCCGCTGGCCGCGCTCGCCGTCGCCGTCGCCAGGGGCCGCTGGCGCCTGGGGCGACGCGCCGCCGTCGCGCTTGGTGTCGGTTTCCCGGTGGCCATGCTTCTGGCGGCCCTGAGCGCCTGGCTGTCCGTCCCGCTCGGGCTCTTTCCGGCTGATGTCCTGGAATCCGGTTCCGCAGTGGAGTTCATTTACCATCCGGGGCCGTACTCCCTGATCGTGGCCGTGCTGGCGGGGGCGGCCGGGATGCTGTCGGTCATCAGCCGGCGTTCGGCCGCCCTGATCGGGGTCTTCATTTCGGTGACCACGGTGCCGGCGGCAGGGTTTGTCGCGGTGGCATTGGTCCTTGGTGAATACCAGAAAGCTGCAGGTTCGGCGCTGCAGCTTCTGGTCAATCTGGTGGGGATCGTGGCCGCAGCCGTGGCAGTGCTGGTTTTCTATCGCCTGGTCTCCAGCCGGCTGCCGGAGAACACGGCCCGACAGCTTAGGTGGAAGATGCGGCGGACTCGAGGCTGACGGACACCGGGATTTTTCCGGCCAGGTAGCGGGCGTCGCGGCTGATGCCCGGCAGTGTGTCCGACACTTCCGAGTACTGGAACCGCTGTCCCAGGAAGAACAACCCGGGCGAATCGAGCGCCGCGCCACGCCACTGGCGGGGCAAGGCGCCGCCGTCGAGCATTTCCGGATCGATCCAGCCGAAGTCATCCTTGAATCCGGTGCACCAGACCACGTTCGAAACCTCCACCCGTGTTCCGTCCGCCAGGACGGGCATCCCGCTGTCCACCCCGGCAACCCGGGGCACGAGCCGCACGCCCGCGGCGGCCAGGTGTTTGGTCTTCGTCCGGATCAGGGGTTCGGCGTGGGCTTTGAAGACCGGAGCCACTTTGCGCCCGATCGGCGTATTCAGCGTGAGGACGTGCAGGCCAAGGAAGCGCACCACCGGGAAGGCGTAGCGCGCTGCGGTCCGGCCATGCCTCACCGGAAGCTCAGCCGTGGGCGTTCCTGCCACCAGCGTCGGCCGGGTCCTGGACACTTCGAGGCCGATCTCCGCCCCCGAGTTCCCCAGGCCTACCACCAATACCGGGCCGTCCTGCAGCTGCCTGGGGTTCCGGTATTCGCTGGAATGGAGCTGAACGACCGAGGGCGCGAGTTTCGCCGCAAAGCCGGGCACCCGGGGCGCCTGGGTGGTGCCGGTGGCAACGACGACGTTGTGCGCCTCCCAGCGGCGGCCGTTGGCGGCGGCGATGTAGCGGTCAGCTTCCCGCCAGAGACGCTCGACCCGGACTCCGTGAAGGACAGGCAGGTCAAACCGGGCGGCATAGCCCTCGAGGTATCCGGCCAGGTCATCCTTGGTGGGGAAGGACAACGGGTCGGCCGGGAAGGGTGCACCGGGCAGTCCGTCGTACTTGGCAGGAGTGAACACCCGGAGTGAATCCCACCGCTGGCGCCAGGCGTCGCCGGCCCGTGGGCCGGCGTCCAGGATCAGGAACCTGCGTTGTTGTTGTTTGAGGTAGTAGCCCAAGGCCAGGCCAGCCTGTCCGCCGCCGATGATTATCGTGTCCAGCGTGCCGGTCACATCGTTGTGGTTCATCACTGCGCTCCTTTTTCACTGAGGTTGATTCCTACGGCTGAACCCTCCCGTTGGCCGGCATTCGTGCTCCGTGCTTCTTCATGCCCCGTCTCCCGGTAGCGCCACCACCACGCGAGCATCAGCGCGGACGCGAAAACGTAGGCCAGGTGGAGGGCCCAGATGGGGCCGGCGGGCAGGTTGAAGACGTAGATGGAGTGAACGGCGTTGGCCACATTGCTCAGGACCAGGTTGCCCAGGCTGTAGGAGGCCAGATCCCGCGTGCGTGCCGCTTTCACCAGCATCGGCAGCATTCCCAAGGCAAACAGCACCGTCGAAAGGGTGCCGGCAAGGACTGGAAGGTTCATGCTTTGAGGCTACGATCGGAGCCACCCACGCCGCGTCGGCCAAAATATGCAACTGTGCCCAAGGGGCCATATGGGTATTTTTGTGCAGCCCCTTTAGCCCGCCAGCCCGTGCTCGAACGCGTACTTCGTGGCGGCCGAGCGGGAGGAAAGGCCCAGCTTCAGGAAAATGTTGCTGATATGCCGGGCCACCGTCTTTTCACTGAGATAGAGTTCGGCGGCTATCGCCCGGTTGCCCTTGCCGGAGGCGACGAGCCGTAGTACTTCCGTTTCCCGCGGGGACAGCGGACCCTTGGCATCGTTGGCGCCTGCCCGCATGAGCGACGCGGCCCAGGCGGCCCCCGGCGCTGCGCCCAGTTCCAGGAATTCCGCATGCGCGGCCTCGAAGTCCATCAGCGCCGAGGCCTCATCCCCCAGGGCCCGGCACGCACGCCCGATCAACACCCGGCAGCGCGCGGCCTCGTAGGGCACGCCGAGTTCCAGCCACAGGTTCCAGGCATGCCGCAGGGCCCGGGATGCACCCGCCGGATCGCCGTCGGCAAGAAGGACCGCGCCGCCGGCCTGGTCGGCAACAGCCCGGACCATAGGCATGGGGCACTCACGGGCAAAGGCCTCCAGCTCGTCGGCGCCCCGCCGCGCCGCCTCCGGATCAGCTGCGGCCAGTTCAATCTCCACCAGTGCCGGCAACAGGTTCCGGCGGGTGGCGACGTCGGCCACGTCCGCCGACCTGCGGATCATCGCCTGTGCCTGCTGCGCGTCCCCGCGGGCCAACGTCAGGAGCGCAAGGCCAGGCTGCGGCTCATAGCCGCTCCTGGCCGCCTCCCGGTAGGAAGCGTCGGCGGCCTCCAGTTTGCCGGTGAGCCGCTGCACTTCGCCCTGCTGGTAGTAGCCGCCATACAGCGCCTGGGGGTCGCCCCGGGTGGAACGTCCCTGGGCCGCAGCCGCCGCCTCCATCGCTTCGGCCCAGGCCCCGTGCAGCCGGAAGATCTCCGCGCGGTGTGACTGGCACTGCCCGCTGAAGGCCACCATGTCAGGGCGGGCGTTGCACCAGCGGTCCAGTGCCGCCGTCCACTGCAGTGCCCGCTCCAGGTCAAAGGCCAGGTGGCAGTTGCCAATAACGGCACAATAGATAATTCCTGAAGGAATTGGGGACAGTTCCCCTGCCGTCACGGCCACCATGACCTCGTCGAACATTTTGAGTCCCTCGTCGGGGTGGCCGAGCATCAGCGTTGCCTGGCCCGTGCCGAGCAGGCCCAGCGCGGACAGGTCCCTGTCACGGAACCGCTGGCCGAAGTCCGCAACCTGGGAGAAGACCTGCAAAGCCCCCGCCGGATCACCGCCGTAGAGTCTGCCCAGGCCGGTAGGAAGAAGCAGGAGGCCCTGCACTGCGTCCGGCTCAGACAGATCATCCGCAAGCCTCTGGCCGCGGGCAAACCAGCCCCCCGCCCGGGCCGCCTCCCCTATGTTCATCAACTCCATGCCCATCCAGCCCGCACAACGCGCGGCGCCGGCTACGTCGCCGACAACGAGGTACTCCTCGTGGGCCCTCGTCAGTGTGTCCAGGCCTGTGGTGATGTTGCCGAGCAGGATTTCGGCGGTGGCGAGCCGCTCAAGGTCCGGTGCCGGCAGTCCACCCAGCCGGTCGGCATCACGGAAGTTCTCGAAGGCATCGGTCCAGCGGCTCTCCCGGAAGGCAGACCGGCCCTGGTCGATGCCCGTCTCAGCTGACATCTGGCCTCCTCTCGGATACCAACCACCCAGCCGGTTCGGCCCCGCCACGCGGGGACGCGCCGGTACTTAAGCGCCACGGTACGCCCGCGGGAGAACGGGCACAACCTAGGAACGGAGCAGCGCGCGGAGCGTCTGGATGGTGTCGGCCTCAGCCGCTGTTTTGTCATCCCGGTAGCGCTTGACGCGTGCAAAGCGAAGGGCGATTCCGCCCGGGTAGCGTGGGGATTGCTGCACGCCGTCGATCGCGATCTCCACGACGGTAACGGGCTCGACCCAGACGGTGCCGGCAGTCCTCCGCACCTCCAGCTCCTGGAACCTCCCGGTCTGCCAGCGCAGCAGCGCATCTGTGAGGCCTTTGAACGTCTTGCCCACCATCACGTAGCCGCCGGGTTCGCCAAACTCGCCGGCGGGGTCGAGGGCTCCGAGGTGCAGGTTCGACAGCAGGCCGGTGCGCCGCCCCGACCCCCACTCGCAGGCGAGGACTACCAGGTCATAGGTGAGCACGGGCTTGACCTTGATCCAGTTCGAACCGCGCCGGCCGGCTGCGTAGGCCGATCCCACCGCTTTGACCACCACGCCCTCGTGGCCGGCTGCGAGGGCATCACGTGACACTCTCTCGGCCACGGCCGCATCCGCCGTGATCTCCCCCGGGATCCGGTATCCGGGGGCGATGCGCTCAAGCACGCCGATGCGCGTCGCCAGCGGTTCGTCAAGCAGGTCGCGCCCGTCGATGTGGAGCACGTCGAAGAACCACGGATGCAGCACCGTGGCGCGCGCCGCGTCCGCCCCGAAACGCGCCATGGTTTCCTGGAACGGCCGCGGGCCGCCCTCCTCGTCGAGGGCGAGGGTCTCGCCGTCGAGGATCACGTCGCGGACGGGCAGGCCGCGCGCCACGTCCACCACCTCGGGAAGCCTGTGCGTGACCTCGGCAAGCGTACGTGTGTAGATGCGTACGTCGTCGCCGCTGCGATGCACCTGGATGCGGGCGCCGTCGAGCTTGTATTCCACGGATGCCTCGCCCGTGGCCTCCAGCGCGGCGCCTGCGCTGGAGGCTGTTGATGCGAGCATGGGCTGCACGGGACGGCCGATGACGAGGCCGACGGCATCAAGCTGGGCCGCCGTTCCGGTGATCGCCAGCAGGGCGGTTTCGCCCAGGTTGCCGGAGAGCATCGCAGCGCGGCGCACGGCGTCGACGGGCCGGTCCGCGGCGCGGGCAACGGCATCCGTCAGCACCCCCTCCAGCGCACCGGTCCGCAGTTCGCCCAGCAGCACACCGGCGATGAATGCCTGCTCGCGCCCGGTGGCCGCCGCCGTGAGCAACCGGAGGGTCGCGGCCCGTTCCGCGGCCGATCCGGCGCCTGCGGTGACAAGCAGCCGATCCAGCGCAGCGTCGACGTCGGCGACAGTAAGGCTCGGCTCCGCGGCAGGCTCGCCCATGGCCGCTGTCATGCCGCGCCAGCCGATCCCTACCCGGCCCTGCCGCGGCCTGGCGGTGAGCAAGCCGACGGCGGCGGCGATGTCCTCGGGGTCGAGCCGGCGCAGCAGGCCAGCCAGTGCGTCGACCTTCGCGAGCCGGGAGCGGGTGGACGCGACGGCATCCGAGGTTCTCACGAGCTCGTCGAGCAGCATGGCACCAGTCTGCCACGCCAGCCGATGCTGGACGCCGACTCTGGACAGGGCCGGAACGCAGTTCCAGACTGGACGCATGGGCATCATTGCCGCAAACCTGTTCATTACCCTCGACGGCGTCTACCAGGCGCCGGGCGGACGCGAAGAGGACACTGAGGGCGGCTTCTCCTTCGGCGGCTGGCAGGCTCCGGTGTCCGATGACGAGGCCGGCGCGGCGATCGGCGCCGAGATCGAACGCATCGACGCCCTGCTTCTGGGCCGGAGGACCTACGAGATCTTCGCGGGCTATTGGCCGCACCAGTCTGACGACATCGGCGGCACGCTCAACCGCGTGCCCAAGTTCGTCGTTTCCAAGACCCTGACTGATCCCACGTGGGCCAGCACCACGGTGTTGCCGGATGCCGCGGCGGCGGGCCGGCTCCGCGAGGAGTACAACCAGGTCCACATGTTCGGCAGCGGCGTCCTCATCCGTTCACTCCTCGCCGCAGACGTCCTGGACCGCCTCCACCTGTGGCTGTATCCGGTCACTTTGGGGCAGGGCAAGCGCCTTTTCGACGCCGGCACTGTCCCCACCACGTTCCGCCTCGCCGAGCCGGTGCGCAGCTTCCCGAAAGGGGCGGTGTCGCTGGTGTACGAGCGCGCGGGCGATGTCGAGACGCAGGAGATGGGCGCGTAGCGCGGGACCGGACCCGGCCACACACAAAAAACCGGCCCAGCGGATGCTGGACCGGTTTTTTGTGTGGCACTTGCTCTGGGCCCACGCCGTCAGGGTTCCCTGAC
>DATFAE010000085.1:0-2429 GCA_035254945.1 Arthrobacter sp.
GTCAACCAGGGTGGTGGGGTCCAGGGCGTCCGTCTCGTGGGTTGCGGGGCCTCCCCCGCAGACGTCCACGGAGCCGATCGTGCCGGGCGGCGGCAGGACCACGGTCACGCCGCTCAGCCAGCCACCGCCGGACTTCTGCTCATGGCCCACGCGGATCCCCGGCACGTCAGTGATTGCTCCCATAGGCTCCATTGTGCCCTCCCGCAGTTACGGGATGGGGACCGGGGTGACGCCGAGCGGCACCAGGTGCTCCGCACCGCCGTCGGGAGCCGAGAGGACCCAGATCCCCTTCTCGTGGACGGCCACCGAGTGCTCCCATTGGCATGACCGCTTGCCGTCGGTGGTCACCACGGTCCAGTCGTCATCAAGCACCGCCGTATCGATGCTGCCGCGGACCAGCATGGGTTCGATGGCCAGGCACAGGCCCGGCCGGATCTTCGGGCCGCGGTGGCTGGTGCGGTAGTTCAGGACGTCCGGCGCCATGTGCATCTCCGAGCCGATGCCGTGACCCACGTAGTCCTCCAGGATGCCGAGGGGCTTGCCGGGGACCGAGGAGACGTAGTCGTCGATGGCGGCGCCGATGTCTCCGACGTGGCTGCCGGACGCGAGGGCGGCGATGCCGTGCCACATGGCAGCCCGCGTGACGTCGGACAGCCGCTGGTCCTCGGGGTCTGCCGTGCCCACGATGACCGTGCGGGCCGAGTCGGAGTGCCAGCCGTCCACGATTGCTCCGCCGTCGATCGAGATGATGTCGCCGTCGTTGAGCACGCGGCTGCCGGGGATGCCGTGCACCACTTCCTCATTGACGGAGGTGCAGATGGTGGCCGGGAAGCCGTGGTAGCCAAAGAAGTTGGACTTGGCGCCCGCTTCGTTCAGCACGGCAGTGAAGACGTCGTCCAGGTGCTTGGTGGTGACCCCCGGGACTGCGGCCGCAACGGCGGCGTCCAGGGCACGGCTGAGGACCAGGCCCGCTTCGTGCATGGTGCGCATCTGGGCGTTGGTCTTGTATTCGATACGGGGCTGGCCGAAAGCCATGGTGTGTCCTTTCAATGGCTGAGGCTCCTCCCGGATTCCGGGAGGAGCCTCGAATATCTGTTGCCGGGATCAGGCGGCCTGTGCTGCCTTGATGGCCTGCATGACGCGGTCGGTGACCTCGTCGATGCCGCCGATGCCGTCCACCTGGGTCAGGATGCCGCGTTCGGCGTACTTGGCCACAACGGCTTCGGTCTGCTCGTGGTACAGGTCCAGGCGGTGGCGGATGACGGCTTCGTTGTCGTCGCTCCGGCCCGTTTCCTTCGCCCTGCCAAGCAGCCGGTGCACGAGTTCCTCGTCATCGGCCGTCAGCTGCAGGACGACGTCGAGCTTCTCTTCGCCAGTGGCGAGGATTTCGTCGAGGTAGTCCACCTGGGCGGTGGTGCGCGGGTAACCGTCCAGTAGGAAGCCGCTTTCGACGTCGGCCTCGCTGAGTCGGTCGCGCACCATTTTGTTGGTGACGCTGTCCGGCACGAAATCGCCGGCGTCCATGTACTTCTTGGCCTCGACGCCCAGCGGCGTCTCACCCTTGACGTTGGCGCGGAAGATATCGCCGGTGGAGATCGCAACGACGCCGAGGCGCTCGGAGATCCGTTCCGCCTGCGTTCCCTTGCCCGAACCCGGAGGTCCAATAATTAGCATTCTCGTCATCGCAAAAGCCCTTCGTAGTGACGTTGTTGTAGCTGCGCGTCAATCTGCTTGACCGTTTCCAGGCCCACACCCACCATGATCAGGATCGACGTGCCACCGAACGGGAAGTTCTGGTTCGCGTTGATCAGGACCAGGGCAACGAGCGGGATCAGTGCCACGAAGCCCAGGTACATGGCGCCGGGCAGGGTGATCCTGGAAAGGACGTACTGCAGGTAGTCCGCCGTCGGCTTGCCTGCCCGGATGCCCGGGATGAAGCCGCCGTACTTCTTCATGTTGTCCGAGACCTCTTCAGGGTTGAAGGTGATCGCGACATAGAAGTAGGTGAAAAACACAATCAGGAGGAAATAGGCCACCATGTAGGGCGGGTGGTCACCGCGGGTGAGGTTGTTGTTGATCCACTCCACCCACGGGGCCATCTTCTCGCCCTGCTTCGGCTGGTTGAACTGGGCAATCAGGCCCGGAAGGTACAGCATGGACGACGCGAAGATCACGGGGACCACGCCGGCCATGTTGACCTTGATGGGGATGTACGTGCTGGTGCCGCCCACAGTGCGGCGTCCGATCATCCGCTTGGCGTACTGCACCGGAACGCGGCGCTGGGACTGCTCAACAAACACCACCAGGGCCACCGTCAACAGGCCGATGGCCAGGACCATGAAGAACGTACCGGGGCCCTGCGAGGTCCAGATTGCGCCCAGGGAGGTGGGGAAGCCTGCGGCGATCGAGGTGAAGATGAGCAGCGACAT
>DATFAE010000086.1:0-19264 GCA_035254945.1 Arthrobacter sp.
GGCGGTGACCATCTGGGTCTCCAGCATCCGGCCGAAGCCAATATTGAGGGTCTTGCGCAGCGTGCCGAACGTGGCCACAGGCACATCCGCCGGGAGGGAGCCGGGAGCCACGTCCCTGGTCTGGTACGCGCCGGTCAGGACGCGGCGGTCAGCCTGGTACGTGGCCAGGGATTTCGCAACATGCTCTGGCGTCCGGGTGGATTCGTGAAAGCCAAAAGCCACCGCCCTGACCCAGTTCTCCGCTGCGGCGTATCCCTGTTCGTCTTTGGAAACGGCGTCGAAGCGCCGGATTTCATAGTTCCCACTCAGTTCAGCCACACTGCCGAGCCTAGCCAATCGGCGCACGGCCTGGCCAGCAACAACACTCCAGCGCCGGCGGAAAAGGGTCAAATCCGCCGCACGGGCTGGCGGAGGATGGTTCTGAGCTTTTCCGGCGCCACCCTTCGGGCATCGCTGAGGTAGATCTCGTGATGCGCGCCGGCGAACCCGAAGCCGTGGGCAGGCATGAATTCGCTGTGCAGGCGGTGCAGCGCGGGCGCCTCGTCGTCATAAGGGCCGACGTGCAGGATCTGCACCGACAGGCCTTCGTCAAGGGTCCCAAGACGGAGCAGGTCCAGCCCGGGAACCTTCTTTTGCGCAGCCTTCGCGATGCCGTCCTGGACTTCGGCGGCACCGATCCAGTCCGGCTGCCAAATCATCATGGTCCACTTCCAGCTGTCTTTGTCGCCCCGGGTGAAGGCGCCGGGATCGTCAGCTGTCCACAGACCCTCCAGCGGCCCGACGGCGTAGTCCCGGCCCGCGTGCTTGCTGGCGAACTTCACGGCGTAAGAGACCGGGAACAGGGCTTCCAGGGCGGCTGCGTAGGCGGGGGCCGTCCCGGGGTTGCCCTGTCCGTCGATCATCAGGTATTTCAGCGGAGGGACAGTGACAACCTGAAAGTCCCGGGTACGGGGCGCGTACAGTTCCTTGAACTGTTTCCTGACGTCGTACTTGTCCAACGCGCCCCCGTCCTGTCCTGTAGTTGCCCCGGCCTTCCTAGTGTCCGGCGTCGTACCAGCTCGGGCCGACGCCGATCTGTACGTCCAGGGGCACGCTGAGGTCCGCGGCGCCCGCCATCTGCTCGGTGACAAGCTTCTCCACGGCTTCCCGCTCACCGGCGGCCACTTCCAGAACCAGTTCGTCATGGACCTGCAGGAGCATGCGGGACTTCAGGCCCTGCGCCGCGAGTTCCGAGTGCACGCCCAGCATGGCGCGCTTGATGATGTCCGCTGCCGATCCCTGGATGGGCGAGTTCAGCGCGATGCGTTCGGCGTTTTCGCGCAGTTGGCGGTCCGTGCTGGTGAGATCCGGGAGGTACCGGCGGCGCCCCTCGATGGTGGCGGTGTAGCCGTCGATCCGGGCCTGGTCAACGACGCCGCGGAGGTAGTCGCGGACGGCGCCGAAGCGGTCGAAGTAGTCCTTCATGAGCGTCCGTGCCTCGTCGACGGAGATCTCCAGTTGCTTGGAGAGGCCGAACGAGGTCAGGCCGTAGGCGAGGCCATAGGACATCGCCTTGACCTTGGATCGCATCGCGGAAGTCACCTGGTCCGTGGGGACGTGGAAGATGTTGGAGCCCACAAAACGGTGGAGGTCCTCGCCTTCCTTATAGGCCTGGATCAGGCCAGCGTCCCCCGAGAGGTGGGCCATGATGCGCATTTCGATCTGCGAGTAGTCCGCGGACAGCAGGCAGTCATAACCTTCGCTGACCACAAAGATGCCGCGGACCCGTCGGCCTTCCTCGCTGCGGATGGGGATGTTCTGCAGATTGGGGTTGTTGGAGGAGATCCGGCCCGTCGCTGCCACGTTCTGGGCGTAGGTCGTGTGGATCCGCCCGTCTTCCGTGACGGACTTCTTGAGCGACTCCAGCATCTGGCGCAGCTTCGAGGATTCGCGGTGGGCCATCAGCTGGACCAGGAACTCGTGCCCGGTCTTTTCCAGCAGGTTTTTCAGCGACGCGGCGTCGGTGGTGTAACCGGACTTGATCTTTTTGGTCTTCGGCAACTGGAGTTCCTCGAAGAGGACGGTCTGCAGTTGCTTCGGTGAGCCGAGGTTGACCTCATGGCCTATCGCGGCAAAGGCCAGTTCCTGGGCGTTGTCGATGACCTTGGCCAGATCGGCGAGCTGTTCGTCCATGCGCGGCATGTCGATGGCGATTCCCGCGAGTTCCATGTCCGCCAGCACGCGGCTGACGGGCAGCTCCAGGGTGGCAAGCAGGTCCGCGGCCTTGCGCTCGGCAAGTTCCGACTCGAAGAACCGGCTCAGGGCCTGGACGACGGCGGCTACCCGGACCAGGGCATCCGCAGCAGCGGCGTCGTCGCCGTCGAACGACAGCTCCAGCTGGCCTGCCTTGGCGGTCTCGGACGAGATGCTGACATTGAGGTGGTGCTGGGCCAGTTCGGAGAGCTCGTAGGTGCGGCGGTCCGGCTGGATCAGGTAGCCGGAGATTGAGGTGTCATCCACCACGCCCTCCAGGCCCAAACCACGGCTGGACAGGGCCTTCAGCGCAGCCTTGTAGCCGTGCATGACCTTCGGGGCCTCCGCGTCCCGCAGCCAGTCCGCCAGGACGTTTTCCGCGGCGGCGTCCTGGGCTGCGAGGTCAATGTAGACGGCGGCGTCGTCACGGACGATGGCCAGCGCGGCGGCATCTTCGCCGATCCGGCCGGGTACCAGGTCAACGGCGAGGGCTGAACGCTTCCCGGCCCCGGCGGCGAGGAAGGCTTCCAGCCCGGCTGCGTCGGTGGGGGTGACGAAGGCCGGAGTATCGATGCTCTCGCGCTCCGCCGGTTCCAGGTCCCCGCTGCCGT
Source organism: Arthrobacter sp. (assembly GCA_035254945.1). GTDB lineage: Bacteria > Actinomycetota > Actinomycetes > Actinomycetales > Micrococcaceae > Arthrobacter. The sequence goes on from DATFAE010000086.1 coordinate 2,844, forward strand.
AGAGGGCGAAGAGCCGGGTCCGGATGGTCTTGAATTCCAGTTCGTCGAACAGTTGCTCCAGGGCGGCCTCGTCCGGGCGCGGCTCCGCGAGGTCCTCCAGTGTCACCGGGAGCTCAAGATCGGTGTGGAGCCGGTTCAGCCGCCGGTTGCGCTTGACGTCCTCGACGTTTTCGCGGAGGGCGTCCCCCACCTTGCCGCCGATAGCGTCCAGGTGCTCGAGGACCCCTTCGAGTCCGCCGTAGAGGTTGATCCACTTCGCGGCGGTCTTGGGTCCGACCCCGGGGACACCGGGGAGGTTGTCCGAGGACTCCCCCACCAGCGCGGCGAGGTCCGAGTACTGCGGCGGGGTAACAAAGTACTTCTCCTGGATCGCGGCAGCGTCCAGCCGGGGGATGTCGCTGACGCCCTTCCGGGGGTAGAGCACAAACACGTTGTCGGTGATGAGCTGGAACGCGTCGCGGTCCCCGGTGACCAGGAGGACTTCGTAGCCGGCCTTTTCCCCCATCACGGACAGTGTTGCCAGGATGTCGTCCGCTTCGTAGCCCGGCAGTTTGATGGTCTTGATGCCCCACGCCTGCATGACCTTGTCGATAAGGTCGATCTGGCCGCTCATTTCACGCGGGGTTTCGTTGCGGCCGCCCTTGTAGTCGCTGTATTCGGCCTTCCGGTGCGTGGTCTCGTCCGAGACGTCGAAGGCCACCGCGATGTGGGTGGGTTGCTGCTCCTTGATCAGGTTGATCAGCATGGAGGTGAAACCGTGGATGGCGTTGGTGTGCTGTCCGTTGGCCGTGGAAAACTTGTCCGCCGGCAGCGCGAAGAACGCCCGGAACGCCATCGAGTGCCCGTCCAGCACCAGCAGGCGCGGCTGGCTGGTGATGGGGATGACGGGGGCAACGGTGGCGGAAACCCGGCCCCCGGCCGGCGGCGGGACCTTGATGTCCTGCAGGGCCGCGTCAGCTTCAAGGGTGACGGATTCGGAAAGGAGGGGGGCCGGTTTGGTAGTTTCACTCACAGGTGCCAGCCTAGTTGCCATGATGGACAATTTCACGCCCGGCCTCTTTACTGAGGAGTTGGTCACAGCGGGTATCCCGGAGCACCTCCATGAATGGCTCAGCGGATACGGTATCGGCGCCCTGGTGCTCAAGATGGGCATCCACTTCCTGGAGATGAGCCCCGAACGGACGATGGCCACCATGCCGGTGGCGGGCAACACCCAGGTGGCGGGCATCCTGCACGGCGGGGCCCACGTGGTCCTGGCGGAGACGTTGGGCTCATTCGCCGCGGGCATGCACGCCGGCGCCGGGAGGCACGCAGTGGGCATCGAGGTCAACGCCACCCATCACCGGTCCATCGCCGCGGGTACCGTCACCGGCACCTGCACGGCCATCCACCTGGGCGGGACCCTGACGACGCACGAGGTGGTCATGACAGACGAGAAAGGCAGGCGGCTGTCCACGGCCCGCATCACCAACATGCTCAGGGACAACCCTCCCGCAAAGAAGGCTGATTGACCCGGCAAGCCAGGGGCTGTTCAGGAGGGGACGCTCATCCGGCCAAATCGGCGGGTTTGAGGTTGTAGCGAAGCTCCACGATCCCCCGGCCCAGGGTGCGCGAGGCAGCCAGCTCAAGCGGCGGCGTCGGACCTTCCAGCGGCAACAGCCGTTTGCCGTCACCCAGCACCACGGGAATGACTGACAGGATGAGTTCGTCCAGGCACCCGGCTGCCGCGAACTGGGCAGCCAGGTTGCCGCCGCCCACCACCCAGACGTTCTTCCCGCCGGCGTCGCCCGTGAAGTCCTGGATGAATTCCTGGACGGGGCCGCGGACGAACGTGACGTCAGCACCGGCAGGTGCAGCGTGCTCGTGCCGGGTGAACACGTAGCAGGGCGTGGAGGGGTAGGGCCACTTGCCGGGCTCGTGCTCCATCAGCCAAGTGAACGTTTCGCCGCCCATGACGATGCAGCCCACGCCTTCCATGAAGGAGTCGTAGCTGTCCTGGCCGCCCTCGAAACCGTCGAACTGCAGGAGCCAGCTGAGATCGTCCTTGGCTGTGGCAATGAAACCGTCAATGGATGCGGCCACAAAATACTGGAAGCGGGGCATTGTTCCAGCGTACTCATTCGCACTCCGGGTTCCCATACTCCGCCGGCTCTCACCCTGCGACAGGCTGCTCCGCTGCTGCCGCCGGCGCCCCCTGGAAGGCGTTATCCGCCAGAGAGACTACTTGCTGAAGTAGGGGATGATCAGGTAGAGACCAAACAGGACGGCGACGCCGCAGAGGCCAAAGCAGAGGTAGGCGAAGGACCGCTTGGCGCGGGGCGAGGCCTGTTCGGCGTCACCGGCGATGGCAGTAAGCCGGACGCCCAGGGAGTACAGGACCACCACGGTCACTGCAGCCACCAGGGTGGCGCCGGCTACGGTCAGGAGTTCCAACCACTTCATCGCTGAGTATCCTTCTGCTCATTAACTTCGGCTTCGGACGGGGCTTCGGCATGGGCCCTTGCCTTTGTCCGGGCCCGGGCGAGGGCTTTCTTCTTGGCGAAGCGGACAGCCTGTCCTGCTTCCTCGACCTCCACGGCGTTATGGTGGCCCACGTGGGACTTGCGGGAATAGAAGAACATGAACAGGACGGAACCCGTGCCGGCGACGGCGGCGATCAGGACGCCCACCACTCCGGTCTTGACGAGCAGAGCGGTTAGGGCCCCTACGATGCCGGCGGCCGGGAGGGTGAACAGCCAGCCCAGCGCGATCTTGCCCACCATGTTCCAGCGGACGGTGGTGCCCTTGCGGCCCATGCCGGAGCCGATGACCGAGCCGGACGCCACCTGGGTGGTGGAGAGGGCGAAGCCCAGGTGCGAGGAGGCCAGGATTGCCGACGCCGTGCTGGTCTCAGCCGCGAAACCTTGGGCGGGCTTGACCTCTGTGAGCCCGGATCCCATGGTCCGGATGATGCGCCAGCCGCCGGCATAGGTGCCCACGGCAATGGCCACGGCACATGCTGCGATGACCCAGATTTGCGGTCCGGTGCCCGGAGCCTGGGTGCCGGCAGCAATGAGGACCAGGGTGATGATGCCCATGGTCTTCTGGGCGTCGTTGGTTCCGTGGGCGAGAGCCACCAGGCTGGACGTGAAGATCTGGCCTGTGCGGAATCCGCCGCGCTTCTGGGTGAGCTTGCTGCCGGTTTCGGGGTCGTGGCGGGCGGTCAGCGCATAGGCGAGCCGGGTGCAGATGTAGGCCACGATGCCGGCAATGAGCGGGGCGAAGACGGCCGGCAGGATGACCTTCTGCATGAGGGTCTCCAGGTTCACGGAGTTGAAGCCGATCCCCGCGATGGCCGCGCCGATCAGGCCGCCGAAAAGGGCATGGGACGAGCTGGACGGCAGGCCTTTGAGCCAGGTGATCATGTTCCAGAGGATGGCGCCCATCAGGCCCGCGAAGATGATGTCCGGGGTGATCTGGACGCCGTCGGATCCTTCCCGGATGATGCCGCCGGAAACTGTCTTGGCAACCTCCGTGGACAGGAAGGCACCCACGAGGTTGAGGATGGCTGCGAGTGTCACTGCAGTCTTCGGCTTAATGGCACCTGTGGCGATGGGCGTGGCCATCGCATTCGCGGTGTCATGGAAGCCGTTCGTGAAGTCGAAAAATAGTGCCAGTGCGATGACCAGCGCCACCATGAAGGTGATATCCACCTGTTGCCCAATCTGCAGAGTCGACGTTCAGCAGTTTCTTTCCCCCGGCTGCCTTGCACAGCATAATTCACCAGCTGTTCGCGTGGAATGACCTGTGGCGTTAACAAAACCGGCGTGAAACCCTATCGATCGTACGCGTACCCGGCATCAGGTCAAAACAGCGGCGGACTGACGAAGGCACCGACGGAATCCAGCTCAGTGGGCGAAATTCCCGTCCGGGGATCGGGTGACACCAGCAGGATCCGCGCGCCGAGGAACCGCGCCCACCGCTGTGCCTCCCGTTCGAACCGGAGCTGGTCATCAATCCAGACCACGCGTTTCCGGTTGCCCCGCTCCAGATCTGCCTGAAGCGCCGCCAGCTTCCACCACCCCTCCCCCGTGTTGCCGCCGCCAGCCGTCAGATACGGCCACCGGGCGCCGTCCAGGCCGATGGCCGGGCACAGGTATTCCGGAGCCATCTCCTCCCAGCTGGTGAGCCAGACGAACCGTACGTCCTGTGCCTCTGCCAGGGCGTTCAGGCCGTCCACCAGCTCCTGTGCGTAGGCCACGGGGAGCAGGCCGGCGTCCGCGTGGCACCATTCAGTGCCCCATTCACTCCTGCCGGCCGGGCCGAAGGGGCAAATAACGCCGTCCACATCCATATAGACGGTGACGTCCTCCACAGCCGCCCCGCCGGTTCAGCGCCGCGGATAGTCCGAGGGCCGGGCGGAGTCCAGCATGGGGGCCACCTTTTCCTCCAGGGCGGCCACCGTGGCATCGGGGAGGACGATGAGGCCGTCCAGTTCCCTGCGGGCCCGCTTGTAGGCTGCCTGGCGCTCGGCCGGCGTGGCTGCGCTGTCTTCCGCGAGACGCAGCAGTTTCCTTGCCGTGGCGAGCCGTTCCCGCTCGGGGCCGGAGAAGTTGGAATCCCTGATGCGCCTGGCTTCCCGTTCAGCGACCGAGAAGGCCACTTCGTAGCCGTTGACTGCCGCGCGGTAGGCCTCGAGCCGGGATGGAACCGTTAGTTCCCTGGCCGTGGCAGGCCGGAGCCCGTCGGCTTCCCGCTTGGCCCGGAGGAACGCCACGGTCAGGGGTTCCCGAACATCGGTCATTAAGGGAAAATCGATCAGTTTCCCCACATCCAGCTCATAGTCGAGCCACCGCTTGTTGACGGCGTCATGGGTGGCCATCAGCACCGCCACTTCGGCTTCGGCAACCTGCTCCGCCTGCAGTGTCTGGTTCCGGAGTTTGTAGAGTTCCACCCGGCGCTGGTGCCGGCGCTCGGTGGACCGCTGCCATGACCGGGCCCAGCCGCCCATCACACCACTGAGGGGAAAGACCAGCCACCAGTAATGGGCAACAAAATCGAGGATGGGCTGCACGCTTCTATCGTCGCACCGCGCGCCGCCCCTCCTCAAGGACCGTGGCTGCAGTGGTGGCTAGGGCGCAGGAGTCCCCTGGGGATTGTTGACGTTCACCAGCCAAGCGGTCCCGAACCGGTCCGTGCACATGCCGAAAATGTCGCCCCAAGGTGCGGGTTCCAGGGGGACGGTCACGGTGCCGCCGTCACCTGCCAGCTTGTCCCAGTAACCGCGGAGTTCGGCTTCATCGTCGCCGCTGATCGATACCGAAATTGAACTGCCGGATGCAAGGTCCATGCCGTTGGGGGTGTCCGCCCCCATCAGGACCAGGCCATTGCCGGCGGTGAGCATGCCGTGCATGATTTTGTCGGCCTCCGCCGGATCTTCGCTGGCCTGGAATTCGCCGAACGTGCTCAGGGCCAGCTCGCCGCCAAAGACGGACTGGTAGAAGGTCATCGCCTCCCGGGCGTTGTCGCGGAAGCCAAGGTAGGGGTTGAGCGTCGTTGGCATGGCCGGATCTCCTTGCGGTACGGAACAGAATCGGAAAGGAACAGTCAACATCCTGCCCCAATTCCACCTCGCTTCATAGGGTTCCCGGCCTCCGGTTTCTCCGCAGCAATCAATGCGGTTTCAGGGCATAAACCGGTACCCCACACCAGGCTCGGTGAGCAGGTGACGCGGGTTGGCGGGGTCCGTCTCCAGCTTCCTGCGCAGCTGGGCCATGTACACGCGCAGGTAGTTGGCTTCCTTCTGGTAGGCCGGGCCCCAGACGTCCAGGAGGAGCTGTTGCTGCGTCACCAGCCGGGCCGGGTTCCGGACCAGCAGCTCCAGGATGTTCCATTCCGTTGGGGTCAGCCGGACAGCGTCGCCGTCCCTGGTGACGCGCCGCCGGGCAACATCCACGGTGAAGGAAGATGCGGCCACGGTGGGCGCCGATGCGGGCTCGGGGACACGGCGGAGAAGCGCCCGCAGCCGGGCAAGGAGCTCGTCCAGGCCGAAGGGCTTGGTGATGTAGTCGTCCGCGCCCGCGTCCAGGGCGTCCACTTTGTCCGATGAGCCGTGCCGCGCGGACAACACCAGCACCGGAAGGCTGCTCCACCGGCGGAGTTCCCGCAGGACCTGGGCTCCGTCCAGGTCCGGCAGGCCAAGGTCCAGGACCATCAGGTCCGGCGGCCGGTGCGATGCGGCACGCAGGGCTGTACCGCCGTCGGCCGCAGTATCCACGGCATAACCGTGTGCCTGAAGGGTGATCCTGAGCGCCTTCAGCAGGTGTGGGTCGTCGTCGACCACCAGGATGCTGGCGCGGGCGCCAGTATCCGCGCCGGCAGGATGTTGCTGGCCTGCGGTCATATTGCTTCCTGCCGCGGCTGGGCGGCCGCATGGCGCGCCCCCGGTTCGCCGGTGGACAGGGCCAGCGTGACCACCATGGTGAGTCCGCCGCCGGCAGTCTCCTGCGCTGTGAGCGTGCCGCCCATGGCCTTGACGAATCCGTCAGCGACGGCCAGGCCCAGGCCCACTCCCGTGGACTGCGGGAGGTCGTGGAGCCGCTGGAAGGGCCGGAACATGTCCAGGACCTTCCGGGCGGGCACGCCGGCGCCGTGGTCGATGATCCGCAGCTCGCCGGACGGATAGCCGTCCAGGGTGGCTGCGCCCATGCCGTCGGACGAGCCGGTGATGGTGATCCCGGAGCCGGGAGCATACTTGACGGCGTTTTCGACGATGTTGGCGATGACGCGCTCCAGCAGCACCGGATCCGCTTCCACGGTGGGCATGTTGGCTGGCAGGTCTACCCGGACGGTACCGTCAGGGAGTCCGCGCAGTGCGGCGGCGACGACGTCGCTCCACCGCACCGGCCCCAGCATCGGCCGGACGGAATCGGCCGTGATCCTGGACATGTCCAGCAGGTTTCCCACCAGCTGGTCCAGCCGGTCCGTGCACTCATCGATGGTTTCCAGCAGCTCCCTCACCTCCTCAGGGGTGTAGCTGACGGTGCGCTGCAGCAGGGCGCCCGCAGCGAGCTTGATCCCTGCCAGGGGTGTCCGCAGGTCGTGGGACACGGCCCGCAGGATGGCGGTGCGCATGGTGTTCCCCTCGGCCAGCCGCAGCACCTCGCGCCTGCTGACCGCGAGCTGGCGGCGCTCCAGCTGGGCCTTCACATGAACGGCAAAGGCGCCCAGCAGCCTGCTTTCCGCCGGCGGCACCGCACGGCCGAACAGCACAAGCCGGGTGTCGGCGTCGACCGCTTCTGCAGTGCTTCCCGCCGGGCCCGTGACGCCAGGCGCCCACCCCGCGGTGTCCCCTGCACCGGCCACCATCCGCCAGACCCGGCCGTCAGCGTCCGGGCCGCCGGCAGCGGGTCCCGACGCCGGTCCGGCACCTTCGGCCGTACCTTCCCGGCTGCTGAACACACCGGCGCCGGTGGCACCGAAAACGTCCAGGGCCTCCGCCAGGATGCCTTCCAGGGTGTCCTCCGACCGGGAGGCGCCCAAGGCAAGGTCGGCCAGCGTTGCTGACTCCGCCTGGGCGCGTGCCGCCTCCTTGGACCGGCGTGCGGACCTGTCCACGACGCCGGCGACGGCGGCGGAAACGCCCACGAAAACGCCCAGGGAAAGGAGGTCCTGGGGATCGCTGATGGCCAGATCCCCAAGCGGCGGAGTGGAGAAGTAGTTCACCAGGACGCTGCTCCAGAGCGCGCCGACGACGGCAGGCCAGAGCCCGCCCACCAGCGCCACCGCAACGGCGCCGGCCAGCTGGATGAGGACAGCAGTGGCGACGCTGTGATCGAAGGCTGCCAGGAGCAGCTGCAGCAGCGCCGGAAGCGCGGCTGCGAGAGCAAAACCGGTTCCCACCCGGGCCCGGCCGAGGTCGGGCCGCCTGCGCGGTGCTGCCCGCTGGGACCCGAAGCGTGGCACTACCTGGACGTCGATGTCCCCCGCGCCGCGGACCACCCTCGTTTCCACATGGCCGCCGGAGAGCAGTCCTGACAGCAGGCCGGCGACCGGTCCGCGGCGGGACTGGCCGACAACGATGTGGGTGGCGCCGGATTTCCGGGCGTAGTCGAGCAGGGCCGCCGCGGGGTCAGGCGCCGACAGGGTGTGGTAGCTCCCGCCCAGGTCCACCACCAGCCTGCGCTGGGCCTCAAGGACCTGCGGCGACTCCCCCGGGGCATCCTCTGCGGTGCGGACGTGGACGGCCACCAGCTCACCGCCGTCGCTTCGTTCCAGGATCCGGGCGGCGCGGCGGATGAGGAGTTCTGCGTCGTCGCTGCCGTTGAGGCCAATGACTATCCGTTCCCGTGCCATGCGGCCATTGTCCCACCCGGAACCCGACCTCTTTGCCCGTCGGGCGGCCGGCCAGGTAGCTCCTGCGCTTTCTGGGCGGTGCGGACGCGGAGATGGTGCCGCAGTTGCAGGGCCCGTTAGCGGCAGTGACCAGCGACGCTGCCCTTCGCGGATTCGCCCTTGCGATAACACTACTTAGTGCTACTATTTAGTGGTAGTCAGTAACACTGAGTAGCTGAGGAAAATGATTCGATGGGCAATCAGACGACCGAGATGCTCAAGGGCACGCTGGAGGGCATCGTCCTCGCGATCCTGGCCGGGCGGCCGGCGTACGGCTATGAGATCACCGCACAGTTGCGCGACCAGGGCTTCTCCGGCCTCGCCGAGGGCACCGTCTACGCCCTGCTTGTCAGGATCGAGCAGCGCGGCCTCGTCGACGTCGAGAAGGTTCCGTCAGAGAAAGGGCCGCCGCGCAAGGTCTACTCGCTGAACGCAAGGGGCGGCGAGTACCTCGAGGAGTTCTGGAGGACATGGAGTTTCCTCGCAGAACGGATCGAACAGCTCCGCCACAATATCGAAAACCCGCAGGACGAAGGAAAGTAATCATGGCCGCAAAGTGGATCGAGACCCTCACCGGATCGCTCGAACAGAAGAAGCAGTACAAGCAGGACAAAGCCCGCATCGATGGCCTCCCCGAGCCGTACGCAACCGCGGCCAAGGCAATGCATCGTTACTTCATGTACTACGGGGGCATCACTGATGGCGACACGCTCATGAAGATGTTCGGCGATTTGGCCGACCTATGGGAGCGGGCCGCCATCGACGGGACGCCGGTGCGCGCCATCGTCGGCGACGATCCTGTGGAGTTCGCCGAGACGTTTGCGCAGGCGTACTCCGGCAGGCAATGGATCGACAAGGAGCGCGAGCGTCTTACGAAGGCGATCGATGCTGCCGCGGATGACAACCGGCAGGGGAACTGACCCATGACCACCGACCGTGTCCGAGAACCCGCGATCCGGGTTCGGGGCATCGAGAAGTCCTTCAAGGACCTGCACGTGCTGCGGGGCGTCGATTTCGACGTGGCGGCGGGGAGCATCTTCGCGCTCCTTGGCTCCAACGGTGCGGGCAAGACCACCGTGGTCCGGATCCTGTCAACGCTGCTGAAGGCGGATGCGGGCAGCGCAACGGTCCACGGGTTCGACGTCGGCGCGAAGCCCGGCGACGTGCGTGAGTCGATCAGCCTGACAGGACAGTTCGCCGCAATCGATGAAGTACTCACCGGGCGGGAGAACCTCGTGCTGATCGCCAGGCTGCGTCACCTGAAGAACCCTGGCGCGATCGCCGACGACCTGCTCGCCCGCTTCACGCTGACCGAAGCAGGGAACCGAAAGGCGTCTACCTACTCAGGCGGCATGCGCCGGCGGCTCGACATCGCGATGAGCCTGATCGGGAACCCGCCGGTCATCTTCCTCGACGAACCCACCACCGGACTCGACCCGCAGGCGCGCATCGAGGTGTGGCTGACCGTCAAGCAACTCGCCAAAAGCGGTACGACCGTGCTGCTCACCACGCAGTACCTCGACGAAGCGGAACAGCTCGCCGACCGGATCGCGATCCTGCACAAGGGCATCATTATCCAGAACGGCACCCTCGCCGAGCTCAAACAACTCCTCCCGCCCGCCAAAGTCGAATACATCGAGAAGCAGCCCTCCCTCGAGGACGTCTTCCTCGCCCTCGTCGGTGACACCGGCGGGACCGACACTGCCGCCGACGACCGCACCCACTCCAACATCCCGGCAGGAAAGGAAAAGCGATGACCACCCATGTCATCGGCGACACCGGCATCCTCACCGCCCGCTCGCTGCGCCACATCCTCCGCAGCCCCGACACGATCATCACCACCGCGGTCACCCCGATCGCGCTGATGCTGCTGTTCGTCTACGTGTTCGGCGGCGCGATCAACACCGGATCCGATGTGTCGTACGTCAACTACATGCTGCCCGGCATCCTCCTCATCACCATCGCGTCCGGCATCGCATACACCGCGTACCGGCTTTTCCTGGACATGCAGGGCGGCATCTTCGAACGCTTCCAGTCCATGCCGATCGCCAGGTCGAGCGTGCTCTGGGCGCACGTGCTCACCTCCTTGGCCGCGAACCTCGTCTCCGTCGCCATCGTCATCGGCGTCGCGCTGATCATGGGGTTCCGCACCGGAGCAACCCTTTCAGCCTGGCTCGGCGTCGCCGGCATCCTGGTCCTGTTCACCCTCGCGCTGACCTGGATCGCCGTGATCGCCGGGCTTTCGGCGAAGACTGTCGACGGCGCGAGCGCATTCAGCTACCCCCTGATCTTCCTGCCCTTCATCAGCTCGGCGTTCGCGCCCACCGACTCGATGCCAGGCCCTGTGGCATGGTTCGCCGAAAACCAGCCTGTGACTTCCATCGTGAACACCATCCGGGCCCTGTTCGCCCAGGAGCCCGTCGGCAGCGACGTCTGGATCGCCCTCGCCTGGCTTGCCGGCATGTTCCTCGTCGGCTACGCCTTCGCGGTCGTCATCTACCGTCGCAAGATCAGCTGAAGCCGCTGCCTGGACATCCTCCTGTCTGGCCGGCCCGGCGCACCATCTCGTTGATCCAGATGGGCGCGAACGGAGAAGTGCAGTTCGCCGGCGTCGGGTAGTCCTTGAGCACTGGCTCTTTCACCGCCATTCTCGTTCACCTCCCGGGCCGTCGGGTCTGCCAGCGTGGCAAGCTCGGCCATCACTTCGTCCACGGTCGTTCCGGCCGCTGTCGTCCCAGCCACATCTGCCTCCCTGCCCATCGCGAGTGGGATTCCACCTACGACGTAACCTGAGTTCCTGACACTTAGGCCCCTCAGGCCCGAACACCGCGGTGAAAGATCAGCTGAACGTGATGAAGCGGGCGCAGGTTGAGGCTTCCACCACCTATCTACTCCCGAACTTCCTCCCTCAAAGGTTTCAGGTGGCCCGGGATCGTTTCATCCGAAACCGCTGGATAGGTGCACTCGAACTCGCCGCGGTATCCGAAAAGAAATCCGGCGACGGGGTTCCGCACCTGCATCTGGATGGTGAACACCCTGCGGAGATCGTCGTAGCTCTCATACAAGTCTGCCGTCCCGGTAAACGAGGCAGGAAAGGTGAATCCCACGGTCCCCTCGTAGAACCGCTGGGCTCCTGACTGCAAATGCAGCGATCCATCTTCTGTGACTTCCAGAAAGAGGTCAGTGGCCAAGTGCTGGTGCGTACCCAGGTAATCTATGATTCCGCCACGCTGAATACTGTGCACCATGGTGGCATCGAAGCGGCGCTTCCTGGCCCGCGGAAGTTCCAGAGTCCTGACAAAAGTGACCGTTGGCCGTCCAAACGTGTCCGTATAGGGGTAGTTCTCGATCGTGAACGGGATGTCGGTGCCCTGGTCCGGGAAGAGGATATCGCGGAATGCCCCCAGACGCAGGAACGGCACCGTCCACCACGCCCCGCGCCGGACTTCCGAGAACACGCCGCGGCCTACGCAGGCATAGCCTGCTTCGGTATCGACGCCGAAGCGCTTCTGCAGCATTGGGTGGAGCTTTTGGAAGTCGCTCCCCAGAGCCAGTTCAAAGATTGAGGCCACGGTAACCCCTGCCTCCGGGCTGACCGCCCACACCAGGTGCGGCAGGTGACGGCAGGCTGGCAAGGGCGGACGGTGCATGCGCCGCACGCGGGTCCGGCGCGTGCCGAAGGCACCGTCCAGCCCTGGGTACGGACGGATGGGCCGGAAGCATGCATGCTGCCAGTGCGACGGATACACCCAAGGCTGCAGTTCCCGTGTCCCGACCTTTGAGGGCCCGGCGAAGCAGGAATCCTGCAGCCAGGATGCCGACAGCCCGGGCTGCGGCGTCTGCGAACCACCGGTTGCGGGCGTCCCCGGGGTCCAGATCCGACTCCGCCCACAGCCTCAGCCGGTCAAAGCTGATGGCAGTCGCCCACCCGAGCGCAGGCCGGAACACCCTGGCGTCCAGGACTCTTCCGATGGCCCCCATCCCTGGCCGGTAGTTGTACCCGGTGATGAACCGAAGCCCATCCTCTGCGGGGATGTACCGCCAGTACCCTGAACCTTGCCCAATCGGGGAGAGGACGTCGGCGGTATCAAACTTCAGCACCGATGTTGCCTGGCCGTCTGATCGATGCCGGTGACCCAGCGATGTCCCCAGCCCGTGGATGGTGTGAAACGGAAGCCTGAATTCGTAGCGAAAACGGACCAGTCCCTGATCGTCACTGCTGGTGGGGGATATCCGCGAGAACCGCAGGTCCCATCGGGTGTGCAAAGCCGGGTCCTGGCTGAGCACCCACACCCTCTCGATGGGCGCCCGAATGCCGATCTCAACGTAGACCGGCCTGCGCTGCGCGGACCCACTCCCATCCGATTCTTCCCCCATTCCAGAATCCTAAAGTGCCGCTGGCCCCCGACGGGAATTTTCAGCAGCTCATGGGCCGCGACGACGCCCGCGGCATGCCGCGGATGCACTATTCCGCGCCGGGCCGTAGGCTCAGGATCATGGCCAGATATTTTGATGTTCACCCCCATGATCCCCAGCCCCGCGCCATCACGCAGGCCGTCCGCATAGTGCTCGACGGCGGCCTGATCGCCTACCCCACGGACTCCTGCTACGCGTTGGGGGCACAATTGGGCAACAAGAACGCGCTGGACCGCATCCGGACCATCCGGAAGCTCGACGACAAGCACCATTTCACCCTTGTTTGCAAGGACTTCGCCCAGTTGGGCCAATTCGTGAACATCGGTAACGATGTCTTCCGCAGCATCAAGTCAGTGACCCCCGGCAGCTACACCTTCATCCTGCCGGCCACCAAGGAAGTCCCGCGCCGGCTGCTGCACCCGAAGAAGAAAACAGTGGGCGTGCGAATCCCGGATAACCGTGTGGTGCAGGCACTGCTGGCGGAACTCGGTGAGCCGCTGCTCTCCAGCACGCTGCTCCTCCCGGACGAGGAGGATCCGTTGACGCAGGGCTGGGAAATCAAGGAGCGGCTGGACCACGAAGTGGACGCCGTCATTGATTCAGGCGACTGCGGCTCCGAGCCCACGACGGTGGTGGACTTCTCCAGCGGCGTGGCCGAGGTGGTTCGCCGCGGAACCGGGGACCCGTCCCGCTTCGAATAAGCACCTGCGCGTTTCTCCTTTCTGCGTTGCGGAACAAGTTCGCAGGATAAGGGGTACGGCCGGTCAGGCGACGGCATGCAGGAACCGCTTGAGGCCGTCTTCTCCCGGGGAGACGACGGTGTGGGCGTAGTCCGGGCGGCCGTAGCGGTCCTCGGGCGGGGCTGGGGGTGGGCCGTGCTCGATTGCTGCCAGGTTGGATGCCGGTCTGGGTGTCATGGCCGGTTGCAGGTCTTTGGGCCAGTGTGGTGGTTCCCAGTCCTGGTGTTCGCTGGTGTAGCGGCGGCCGCTGGGTGCGATCCAGGCGGGTGGTTCGTTCTTCGTGGCCGGGGTGGGTGTCCAGGTGCTGGCGTGTTTGAGCCGGTGGTGGCGGGGACAGAGTTGTCGCAGGTTGGATACGCCGGTGGTCCCGCCGTCGGCCCAGGCGAGGAGGTGGTCCGCTTCGTTGTCCAGTGACTGGTTGGAACATCCCGGGAAGGTGCACCGGCCATCGCGCAGCCGCAGCCAGCGCTGCATGGCTTTGGTGGGCCGGTAGCTCCTGCGGCCCATCTCCAGCTGCGCCCCGTCCCTCGGGTCCACCAGGACCCGGTGGAAGGACTCGGCTCCGTTGGTGAGCAGGTCCCGGGCCATCGAGGCGGGGATCGGGCCGTATCCGTCGAGCATGGCCGGTTCGTCGGTGGCGCCGAGCAGCGCAAACACCGGGACCGTGACCAGGACCTCGGCCCGGGGCGTGGGGACCTGCCCCGGATCCCCCGCCGTCCCGGCGTCCCCGCCGGCGTCGTCGGTGCTGCCGCCGGTGCTGCGGCCGTCCCTGCCGGCGTCGGCGCCGCCGTCGTCAACGCTGCGGCTGTTGCCGCGGCCGAGGAGGGCGGCGGCGTAGACGTCGGCCCGGATCTGGGGCAGGGTCCTGGACTCGTCCGGTCCTTGCAGGCCGCGGGAGATGGCGGTGGTGCGGTTCCAGATCGCCGCGGCCTGGTGGGCGGGGAGGTGGGCTGAGAGCCAGGCCATGCCGTCCTTGTCCGGCGTGTACTCGACCCGGCGGTCCAGGACGGATGCGGCGTGGCGTTTCTCGATGCTTTCGGTGTGGTGGCGTTCGCGCCAGATCCGGGCCTTGCGCCGGAACCGGGAGGCGGGCATGTCCCCGGCAGGGCAGCCGCGGGCCGGGTTTGGTGCGTCAGGGTCCAGGAAGTGGGCTTCCAGGGCCGCGGCCCCTGCGGGATCGAGGCTGGCTGTTTCGTCCACCATGACCCGGGCATGCTGCCAGGACAGGGTGCCGGCCTGCAGCGCGGACAGGGTGAGCGCCAAGCGGGTGGTCAGTTCGTGGGAGTCGGACAGCAACGCACTGGCCGCGCGCGGCCCGATGGTCAGCACGCAGGCGATCTCCGCAGCCACCGACGCCTCCCGGGGCATCGCCGGCGCGTCAGGAGGGGCGAGCGACGCCGTCGTTTCGGCGAACTTCACTGCGGCGCGGGCCTTCAACGCGGCCATCCGCGGCTCGGACCGGGCCGACCCGGCAAGGATGTCCAGGCAAAGATCCGACATGTCCTGCAACGGATCGTCATCAGGGTCCGCCCCGGAGCCGGCCCCGTCGAGCTCGGCAAAAATCACGGCACAGGCGCCATCGATGTCCGCAAATGCCCTCGCCACCGCCGCTCTTCCCATGCACCCATCATCTCCGGAGGCACTGACATTTTTGCTCCGGGGCTTTGTTGGGTGAGCTTCCCGTCGGCAGTTGGACTGCCGGGGGAGTGCGCGGAGGGGCAGGAACGCACGACGGCGGCACGCACCTGGGCGGGCGGTGCGGCCGGCCGAAATCCCCCATGACCTCATTGGTCCAGTACATTCCTGCCCGGTTGCACTGGAGAGCATTGACCCGCACCTGCCATAATCCCGGCTCGGCACTGGAGCTATCCGGTCCGCCTTGGTAGCTTCAACGCATGGCCATCAAACTTGAGAACGTCGGTATTGCGGTTCGGGACATCGAAGCAGCCATCGCCTTTTTCACCGACCTCGGCCTGACAGTCCTCGGCCGTGACACGGTCAGCGGCGAATGGGCCGACACTGCCGTCGGGCTTGATGGCAACCACGCGAAAATTGCGGTTCTCCAAACCCCGGATGGCCAGGGTCAACTGGAACTCTTCGAATACATCCACCCTGAAGCGATCGAGACGCACCCCACCCGTCCGAACGACATCGGCATGCACCGCGTAGCTTTCTCGGTTGACGACATCGACAAAGCCCTTGAGATAGCTGCGAAGCATGGATGTACTCCGCTGCGCGGCGTGGCAACCTACGGTGACGTCTACAAACTCACGTATCTCCGCGGACCCAGCGGAATCCTCGTCATGCTCGCCCAGAAACTTAAGAAGGACTGACCATGGCTGGGTAAAGCCAAACCGCCTGGCTTCGGCTGGACGTTTTGCACGAAGGTGGGTCTGGCCGTCCTAGGAAAATCAGGGCGAGGCAAACCTGCTGACATGAGCCTTCAGACTGCGTAGCGTCATACTCACGCCCCCACGAAAGCGGTTCCCGAGCCGGGATCCTGCAGCTGGAGGACAGGAAAAGGATCATGGACTACTCGCGAATTACCTACACCCTCTTCAATGACCTGAATCGCGAGGGCCGCAGCGCCTTGCCGGATGCTCCGGTTGTGCTTGCGGCCCGCGCCGAAACCACTCACAAAAGGTTGTACGCCCTGAGGGGCAGGCTTGCCAGCGGTCTACACCGCACCGCGTGGGCCATTGAACCTGCGCCGCCGGCCTTGACCGTGAACAGCTACCGAAGTACCCGCCACTGTGAAGGAGCATGTTCATGAGGGTTGCGGTGACCGGCGGAAGCGGAAAGCTGGGGCGGCACGTGGTCCGCAGGCTCACGGCGGACGGGCACCAGGTGCTGAACCTGGACCGTGCCGGGGACAGGAGCCCGGGGCTGGCC
>DATFAE010000087.1:0-5546 GCA_035254945.1 Arthrobacter sp.
CTCTCTGCCGGTGCCGTGGACCGCACCCGCGCCGAGGCCATCACGGCCGCAGCAACCGCCCGAACCAGCGGCCGGACCTGGATCACCGGGTGGGACAACGGCACAGCGACTGCAACCACAGTTGGCGTCGCCGCCTGGCCCCACGGATCAGCCGATCCCGCCACAGCCGGCGACGCCGGCTTAACCACATCTGCTGAACCGCCCGCACAGGCTGGCCGGTCCGTTCAGTCCGGTTCTTCTGTCCAGGGCTCGCCGGACGATGATGGGTGCCGGAACGCAGCCGAGTTTCTGCGTTCCCGGCTGCGGATCAGCCCGTTAGTTTCGCAGCGGGCTCAGGGGGAGACCCGCGGCTGCTCGGATAGTGTCGCCGGGCAGCGCAATATACGCGAAGTCCGCAGGACGTTCAGTTCGAGCTCCACGACGGCGTCCACTAGCTTTCGCGGCTGCACCTGATCGGCCGACGAAAGAGTCCGCCCGGAGGGCCAGCAGTGATGGCCCTCCGGGCGGACTCTTTTTCGGCAAAGGTGGAGGCTGGCTCCAGACGTGCTGAGACCGGGAGCCAGCCCCCTGGCATGTGCTCCCCGAGACGAAGACTTTTCAAGCCTTCCCCCCAACAAGGTTTGAAGAACACCGCCAATCCACATGATCTGTCAATGTGGGGCCCGAGGCAATGGCAAACCGCCGGCCGGCTGCTCTGTGAAGCTGCAGAACATGGTCCGCTGCGGCCCGGCACCGCCGCCCAGGTACTGTCCATGGTCCACGAAACCGGCTTTTTGGTAGGCGGCCAGGCCTGCCGGATTTCGCTCGTTGACGGAAAGCACGACGCCGGCCTCGCCGGTTCCGTGCCTTGCCGTCAGTTTCGCGGCGGCCGCCACGGCCGCTGCCGCAGCGAGCCGGCCCAGTCCTGACCCCTGGTGCCGCCGGTCGATGAGGAAGCCCCGCAGGAGCCACGCGGAATGGTCGTCAGGCCAGCCTGCCAGCCGGGCAGCCCCTGCCTGGAGTGTGAGCACGCCTACGGCTTCCCCGCCGGCTTCAATGACGTAAGGCCGCCGGGACTGTTCCGCGAGGCCGGCCAGGGCCATGCGCAGCGGATCGCCGACGAAATCGAGCTGTCCCGGTCCCAGCTCCAGGAGCGCTACGGCACCGAGCTGGATGGCGCACGCGTCCGGCCCCAGGTCGTCGAGGGAAATCAGCCAGACTGACTGGGACCCGCCGTTCAGTTGGCTGGCGTTTCGGTGTCCCCGGCCGGCGTGCTGTCCGCCGGCGGGCCCGCAGGGTCCATCCACATGACCTCCCAGAGGTGCCCGTCAGGATCCTGGAAACTGTGGTTGTACATGAACCCGTAGTCCTGCACTTCCTGCGACGGAGTGCCGCCGGCGGCAAGGGCCTTGCGAACGGTGTCGTCCACGGCTTCCTTGCTGTCCACCGAGTAAGCCATGATGGCCTCAGTGGAACCGGAGGCATCGGCTACGCCCTTGGAGGTAAAGGTCTTGAAGAAGCCTTCCACGAGGAGCATGACGAAGGCGTCGTCGTTGATGATCATGCAGGTGGCATTTTCGTCGGTGTAGTCCGGGTTGAATGAGAAGCCAAGGGCGGTGAAGAAGTCGACCGACCTCTTCAAATCCTTCACGGGCAGGTTCACGTAGATTTGCTTAGCCATGGGCCCCAACGTAGCACCGGCCGCCCGGGGTGTCAGCAGTGCGAAACCGCTAGTGTCCGTAAAAGATCTTCTCGAAGACGGCGCGGGCACGCCTGCTCAGCCGCAGGTAGTCCTCCTCGAGCGTGCCGGCCTGGCCAGGTTCGTAGCCGCACCAGCGGGCCACTGCCTCAAGGTCGCGCCGCGAGGACGGCAGGAGGTCCGATGCCCTGCCGCTCCAGATGACGTTGGCAGACCGTATCCTGCTGGCCAGGCGCCAGGCGGCGGCCAGCAGCTCGGCGTCGCTTTTCTCCAGGAGGTGCAGGGCAGCTGCCGCATCGAGGGCCTCCACGGTGGAGGTGGTACGCAGCTGCGGGTGTTTGCCCGCGTGCTGGAGCTGGATCAGCTGGACCAGCCATTCGACGTCGCTGAGGCCACCTCGTCCCAGTTTCAGGTGCCTGGCAGGATCGGCGCCCCGCGGGAGCCGCTCCGACTCGACGCGGGCCTTCACACGGCGGATTTCCCGGACGTCCTGTTCGGAGATCGATTCCGGGTACCGGATGGGGTTGATCAGCTCCAGGAAGTCCTTGGCCAGCCCGTCATCACCTGCCATCGGCCGGGCCCTGAGCAGCGCCTGCGCTTCCCAGATCAGGGACCACCGGCGGTAGTACTCCGCGAAGGAGTCCAGCGAGCGGACCATCGCGCCGTTCTTCCCCTCCGGCCGCAGGTCCGCGTCGACCTGGAGGACGCGCTCGGCCATGATGGCGGGCTTCAGCGGCTGGGTGAGGAGGCTGGAAACCTTGGAAACAATCCGGGCCGCCTGCTCCTGGGCTTCGTCCTCCGTGAAGCCTGGCAGCGCCCGGTGCACGTACATCACATCGGCGTCGGAGCCGTAGCCGATCTCGCGCCCGCCCTGCCGGCCCATCGCCACCACCAGCACGGCTGTCTTGAGCGGGCCCTTGGCGGAGACAATGCCCTCGGCCACGCGCAGGGCCCCGAGCACGGCCGCGCGGTCCGTGTCCGCCAGCGCGGCACCGACCTGGTCCTGGCCCAGCAGCCCGGCGGAGTCAGCGATGGCGATCCGAAGGGTCTCGCGGCGCCGGATCAGCCGGATGAGCCGCATGGCGCTTTCGGGGTCCGAATGCCGCGACATCTTGGAGGTGATTTCCTGCCACTGGGCTTCGAAGCTCAGCGGCGCGAGGTCCTTGTCATGGCCCAGCCACGCCACCGACTCGGGCGAGACCTCCAGCAGGTCTGCGATCAGCCGGGAGTTGGACAGCACGTGGCACAGCCGCTCAGCCGCAGCCGTGGAATCCCGCAACATGCCGAGGTACCAGTGGGTGGTGCCCAACGTTTCGCTGACGCGGCGGAAGGCGAGCAGGCCGGCGTCGGGATCAACTCCCTCGGCGAGCCAGTCCAGCAGGATGGGCAGCAGCTGCCGCTGCAGCGCCGCCCGCCGGCTGACCCCGGCGGTGAGCGCCTCGATATGGCGCATTGCGCCCTTCGGGTCGCCGTAGCCCAGCGCGGCAAGCCGGCCCTGGGCGGCCTCGGGCGTCAGCCTGGCATCTTCGGTGCTGAGCTTGGCCGCCGTGTTGAGCAGAGGCCGGTAGAAAATCCGTTCATGCAGCTCGCGCACCGAGCGCTTGGTCTTCTGCCAGGCGGACAGCAGCGCATCAGGATGCGGCCGTTCGTTGGAGAACGGGCCCAGCACCGCCTTGGCCAGGGCACGCAGCGCTGCCTCGCTCACCGGCATGAGGTGGGTCCGCCTGAGCTGGAACAGCTGGATCCGGTGCTCCAGGAGCCGCAGGTACCGGTACGCGTGGTCGAATCCGGCGGCGTCGGAGCGTCCGATGTAGCCTCCGGCCGAGAGTGCCGCGATGGCGGACGTGGTGTCCCGGCACCGGAGGGACTCGTCCGATTTGCCGTGGACCAGCTGAAGCAGCTGGACCGTGAACTCGACATCACGGAGGCCGCCGCGTCCCAGCTTGATCTGGCGTTGTTCCTCGGCCGCCGGAATGTGTTCGGTGACCCGGCGGCGCATCGCCTGCACCGACTCCACAAATCCGTCCCGTCCCGCGGAATTCCAGATCAGCGGTTCGATGGCCTTTTCGTAGCGCCGGCCCAGTTCAGTATCGCCGGCGATGGTGCGGGCTTTCAGGAGCGCCTGGAACTCCCAGCTTTCCGCCCAGCGCGCGTAGTAGCTTTCGTGCGACGGCAAGGTCCGCACCAGCGGCCCGGACTTGCCTTCCGGCCGCAGGTTCGCGTCCACTTCCCACAAGCCCGGCTCGCGGGCAATCGAGGAAATGGCCCGTGAGATTCCGCTGGCGAGGGCGGTTCCGATCGTGTTGGCCCGCGCGTCGTCCAGTTCGGAGGCATCGATCACGTAGATGACGTCGACGTCGGAAATGTAGTTCAGCTCGCGGGCGCCGCATTTGCCCATCCCGATCACGGCCAGGCCCACGTCGGCGACGTCGGCGGAACCGAACTGCTCGGCTGCCTCGGCGCGGGATACTGCCAGGGCAGCCTCGATGGCGGCACCGGCGAGGTCGGCCAGTTCGGCCCCGACGGCGGGCATGAAGTCCAGGGGGTCGGCGGCGCACAGGTCCTTGACGGCAAGGTCCACCACACCGCGGCGGTATGCGGTGCGGAGGGACACGTACGCTTCGGTTCCGGTCAATGCCGCGACTGGCCGCGCCGAGCGCGGATCCGCCTGGACGGATTTCAGCAGTGCTGCCCGGAGCCGGTCCGGATCCGCCTGGAGCGGTTCCGGGCTTGCCCGGACGTCGAAGGCATCGAGGTGCTCCGGGTGCCGGATGAGGAACTCGCCCAGGGCTTCGGAGGCCCCCAGGACCCGGTACAGCGGCTCGCTGGTCTCAGGATCGGCCGCCGCAAGCTCCCGGAGGGCCGGATGCTTCTCAATCAGGCGGACCAGGGACTGCAGCGCCGTGTCCGGGTTCGCCGCCATCTGCAGGCCGGCGAACAGCTTGTCCTGGTCCAGTCCGTGCAGCTCCCGGGCAGCGAGGAACCGCTCGCCCTTCTCCAGGTCGCTGAAGCCGGCCGAGATGAGGCGGCGGGCAAGGCTCACCGCGCCGGCCTAAAGGATGCCGAGGTTGCGCTGCAGCTCGTAGGGCGTCACCTGGAGCCGGTAGTCCTGCCACTCCGCACGCTTGTTGCGCAGGAAGTGTTCGAAGACCTGTTCACCAAGGATCTGGGGCATCAGTTCGGATTCCTCCATGGACCGGATGGCGTCGTGGAGGCTGGCGGGCAGGGGGTCGTGGCCCATGGCACGGCGCTCGGCGGAGCTCAGCGACCAGACATCGTCCTCGGCTGCCGCGGGAAGGTCGTACCCCTCCTCGATGCCCTTCAGGCCCGCGCCCAGCAGGACCGCGTAGGCCAGGTAGGGGTTCGCCGCCGAGTCAATGCCCCGGTACTCGATGCGTGCGGACTGGCCCTTGCCGGGCTTGTACAGCGGAACCCGGACCAGTGCGGAACGGTTGTTGTGGCCCCAGCTGAGGTAGCTGGGGGCTTCGCCGCCGCCCCAAAGCCGCTTGTATGAGTTGACGAACTGGTTGGTCACCGCCGTGAACTCCGGGGCGTGCTTGAGGATGCCGGCGATGAACTGGCGCGCCGTCTTGGACAGCTGGAACTCGGTGCCCGCTTCATAGAACGCGTTGGTGTCGCCCTCGAACAGCGAGAAGTGGGTGTGCATGCCGGAGCCGGGGTGGGTTGTGAAGGGCTTGGGCATGAACGTGGCGTAGGTGCCCTGCTGGAGGGCAACTTCCTTGATCACGGTGCGGAACGTCATGATGTTGTCCGCCGTCTGCAGCGCATCCGCGTACCGGAGGTCTATTTCGTTCTGGCCGGGACCGGCCTCGTGATGGCTGAACTCCACGGAGATGCCCACGGATTC
>DATFAE010000088.1:0-7766 GCA_035254945.1 Arthrobacter sp.
GGGATCACCGGTCAGGCGACGGCGGGGACCTCGGCGCGGGCGACGGCGCAGCCCTGGACCCGGGGCTGGCCACCGCCCGGCATGCAGGTCCATGAAGGCCGGGGGCAGCGCCCCAAGCCGGCCGCGGGAGGGCCTCAGCCCCGGCGTGGTGGAGGTCCGGGTGGGCAACCCCAATGACGTGCTGCGGGCACTGGACGACGCCGTCCGGGCCGTCGGCGAGGCTGCGGACCGGTACGGGACAGGCATCATGATTACCGACGTCGGCGGCGGGGGCTACGTGGTCCGTGCCCACCCGGCGGTGCCGCACGGCCTGGTGCGGGAACGGCGAAGCTGAAACAGTCCGGCCGGCTGTCCGGGCCGGACTGGCGGCCGCGCTTAACTAGCTGGGGCGCGTTTCCAGCAGCCACGCCATGGCATCGTCCCGGGATGTGAAGAAACGGGTGGGGCAGGGCGGGACGTGCAGGCTGAGGAAGAAGTTGGCGAGGACCCGGTCCACCGGGCTGGAGCCCAGCAGGGCGATCCGTGAGGCTGCGCAGGGGATGGAGAAGACGGCCCGCGCCTGCCGGCTCACGGACTCGGTAGTGGCCATGTCCACGAGCATCGGATACTCAGCGCCGTCGGCAACGACGTTGACTGTTGCCATGGCCTCGTGGGCATCCACTTCCTCGATCCGGACGCTGCGGTTCCAGACCAGGTGGATGTACCCGCCGTCCTCCAGTTCTACGGTGCCCTTGCCGCCTTTAACCGTGATCGGTTCCAATGCCGCCCCCAGGAGTGTCAGTTGAGCACATACTAGCCCCCGGCCAGCGGCAACGGTCACACGAATCGCAGTTTGAAAGGTCCGTACGCCAGACTGTTTCCGTGAGCAACAAACCCCGGACCGGTCTGGCGGTCGCAGGCCTGAGCCTCGGCACCGCGCTGAACCCGCTGAATTCCTCCATGATCGCCGTCGCACTGGTGGTCCTGCGCGGGGACTTCGGGCTCGACGTCGCCACCGTCACCTGGGTGATCACGTCCTTCTACCTCGCCTCCGCCGCCGGGCAGCCGCTGATGGGCCGGCTGGCGGACCGGTTCGGGCCGCGCCGGATGTTCATGCTGGGGATGGGCACCGTTGCCGTCACCTGCGCGCTGGCACCATTCTCGCCCAACTTCGCCCTGCTCTGCGTTGCCCGCGCCGTGATGGCGCTGGGCACCGCCACTGCCTACCCCAGCGCGGTGGTGATGGTCGGTGCCCTCGCCCAGCGCGCGGGGACGGAATCCGCCCGGCCGCTTGGCCGGATCCAGATGGCCAACACCTCCGCGGCGGCCGTGGGGCCTGTGGCCGGCGGACTGCTGGTGGGCCAGGTGGGCTGGGAGGCATTGTTCCTGGTCAACGTCCCGCTGGCACTCGCAGCGCTCTTCATCGTGCGGAAGGTGGCTCCGGCGGACGGAGCACGCGAGCGGGGCAGCCTGGCCAAGCTGGCCAGGGATTCGGACATTCCCGGGATCGCAGGCTTCGTCGGCTCGCTCCTGCTGGTCATGATGGCACTGCTGGACGTTGCCCCGGGCTACCGCTGGTGGATGCTCGGCGCCGGGACCGTCGTCGCCGCGCTGTTTGTCTGGCGCGAGCTGCGTTTCAGCCCGCCGTTCCTGGACCTGAGGCTGCTGGGCCGGAACCGGCCGCTGATGCTGGTCTACCTCGCGTTCGCCGTGTTCAGCAGCGTGTACTACTTTGTCTTCTTCGGCCTCCCGCAGCTGCTGCAGGAAGCCGGAGGCTACGGCCCCGGGCTGGTGGGGCTGCTGATGCTGCCGCTGGCCGCAACATCCGTGCTGGCCACGCCCTGGGCAGTCCGGTCCATGGGCAAATTCGGCGTCCGGCGGGTGCTGATTGCCGGCGTCGTGCTTCTCACCCTGGTGGCCGGACTGATGTGGCTGCTGACCGGATCACTCGCCATTCCCCTGGTCCTGGCGCTCACCACGCTGATGGGCATCCCGTACGGGACGGTGGGCATCGCCACCAACCAGGGCATGTTCCTCTCCGTCAGGCCGCAGGAGCGGGGCGTGGCAGCCGGGATCTACCAGACCTGTCGCTACGTCGGCGCCATCACTGCCACGGTGCTGATCGGTGTCTTCGCCGGCGGCGGCGTGGACCAGGCCAGCTGGGGCCTGATGGTGCTGGCCATGCTGGTGCTCAGCGCTGTGGCATTCGGTGTGACCCTGCTGTGGCGCCAGCCGGCCGCCTAACCATCCAGCGCGAACGTACACTTGAGGCCCCAGTTTTTGGGGCCGCAAGTGTACGTTCGCGCTTATGGCCGCTGTCTAATCCCTGCGGCGCTGCGGGGGTCCGCTCGACTCCCGGGGGATGAGTGTGGGCAGGACTTTCCGGATCCGGGGTTCCTTGCCGGGGTTGACGATGAGGTCGATCGCGTTGCCGGCAATCTGGTCCAGCGGCACCCGCACGGAGGACAGGGGAGTGGCGAGCCGCGACGAGAGGGGTATGTCGTTGTAGCCCACCAGTGCGAGATCCCGGCCCACAATCACCTGGCAGCGGTGCGCGGCCGCGATGACGCCCAGGGCGAGGTTGTCGTTGGCGGCGAAAATGGCCGTCGGGCGCTGGCCGCCGCCCAGGAGGGTTTCGCCGGCCGTGAAGCCGTTTTCAATGCCATAGCCGGCCGCGAGCAGCCACTCATCCCGCGGGTTGATGCCGGCCTCCTCCAATGCCCGGCGCGCGCCGGCCAGGCGTCCCGTCCCGGTGGAGGTGAAGGACGGGCCGGTAACCACCGCGATATCACGGTGTCCCAAGTCAATGAGGTGCCGCGTGGCTAAATAGCCGCCCACTTCGTCGTCGCCGAGCGAGGAGGGGCTCACGCCGTCGGTACGAAGCACCAGCGCATGGGCCACCTTCCGCTGCCGCAGCAGCCTGGGCAGTTCGTCGTCCAGCCGGGCGGTGGCCAGGATCAGTCCGTCAACGTTGCGGTCCAGCAGTGTCTCTGCGGCCCGGCGCTCATCGTCCGGGTCATCCCCGCTGGTGGCCACCATGGCGAAGTACCCGCGGTCCGAGGCGGCGCGCTCCAGTTCTTCGAACATCAGGGCCATCACGGTGTCACTGAGGCGCGGGACCAGCACTCCCAGCGTCCTGGTCTCACCGCGGCGAAGGCTCGACGCGAACGAGTTCCGGCGGTAGCCGAGTTCCTCGGCAACTTTCCGGACATGCTCCGCCGCCGCGGAACGCGAGGCCGTGCTTCTTTCGTCCAGCGCGCGGCTGGCCGTGGACAGGCTCACGCCGCTGGCCGCGGCGACGTCCCGCAGGGTGACGGTGGTGCCTGGTGCGACCGGTTCCATCGGTGGTCTCCTGTTCACGATTGTCCTAGAAGACACTCTATTTCCTCCGACTTTCATAACTGACCCTTGACAGTGAGCTGGGACACGCTGCAGAATGAAAACGTTCCCGCAAACGTTCTCACAATAGCGGGACCACCGACTAACAAGACAGAGGTAATTTCAATGACGATCGATCTCCGCGGGCTGGTTCCCGCTCCCGTAACGCCGTTCACCCGCGATGGAGCCGTCGACGTCGACGCGATCCACCGCCTTGGCGGCTGGCTGGCCAGCGTCGAAGGCGTCAAGGGCCTGGTGGTCCTCGGCCACGCCGGCGAAGGAACGTTCCTGACCCAGGACGAGCAGGCACTGGTCATCCGTGAATTCAAGAACGCCGTCAACGGCGGGATCCCGATCATCGCCGGCATTACCGGTGAGGGAAACACCGTTGCCGCCCTGGAAGCCAAGCGCGCGGTGGACGCCGGCGCCGAGGCCGGTTTGGTCTACCCCTCCCACGGCTGGCTCCGCTTCGGCTACCAGAAGGGCGCACCCCAGACCCGCTACAAGGAAATCTACGAAACGTCCGGCCTGCCGCTGATCCTGTTCCAGTACCCGGATGCCACCAAAGCCACGTACGACCTGGAGACCCAGTTGGAAATCGCCGGCCAGGAAGGCGTTTTCGCCACCAAGAACGGCGTCCGCAACATGAAGCGCTGGGACACCGAGATCCCCGTCCTGCGCGCCACCTACCCGGACCTGCAGATCCTGACCTGCCACGACGAATACCTGCTGCACACCATGTTCGACGTCGACGGCGCATTGGTCGGTTACGGCGGACTCGCACCCGAGCCGCTGGTGGAACTGATCGCCGCCGGCAAGGCCAAGGACTACGCCGCCGCCCGCGCCATCCACGACCGCCTCCTGCCGGTCACCAAGAACGTCTACCACCGCGGATCGCACATGGAAGGCACCGTCGCCCTCAAGGAAGGGCTCGTGGCCCGCGGCATCCTGGACCACGCCACCGTCCGCCCGCCGCTGCTTCCCCTCGCCGAAGGCGCCGGAGCGGAAATCGCCCTGGCCCTCAAGTCCGCCAATCTAGGCAGCGTCACCGTCCCGGCCTGACCTGCCCGCTTCATCTGCTCCGCCTGATCTACGGATCCCCCAGGGTGGCGGGCACGGCCCGCCACCCTGACCCAAAATGCTTTATTCTCCAATGAGGTCAACGACGACCACAGCATTGCTGCTGTAGAAGGAGGACTCGCCATGCGCGAGCCTAATACCACCACCGCCTCCTCGAAGGCCCACCAAGGACAGGCCATTACGCGCGAGAACAACCCCGCCCCGGCCGCGCCGGCAAAGCGACGGACCTTCCTGGGCTACCTTGCACTCATGGGCCCGGCCTTTGTGGTTGGAGCCTGGCAGTTCGGACCAGGAAACCTCACCACCGCCGTGCAGGCCGGCAGCCGGTTCGACTACACCCTCGTCTGGGTCATCGCCGTGTCCACCATGCTCATGATTTTCTTCACGGACATGAGCGTCCGGCTCGGCATTGCCACCCCGGCATCGCTGATCACCTCCATCAAAGACCGCCTCGGGAACTGGGTGGGGGTCCTCGCCGGCTTCGGCGTCTTCGGCATCACCCTGATGTTCTCGGTCGGCAACGCCGTGGGTTCCGGCCTCGGATTGTCCCTGGTCTTCGGCGGCTCACCCGTCCTCTGGACGGTTGTCTGCACCGCCGCCGTGGCGTTCGTGCTGGCCTTCAAAAACGTCTACGGCATCGTCGAAAAAGCCCTCCTGACCATTGTTGTCCTGATGGGCATCGCCTTCATCGCCAGCACCATCGTCGCCCAGCCCGACTGGTACCGGGCAATGGAAGGAATGGTCCCGCAGCTGCCTCCGGGAAGCGAAATCCTGATCGTGGCACTGGTGGGCACAAACTTCTCCATCAACGCCGCCTTCTACACGTCCTACGGCATCAAGGAAAACCGCCGTACCCGGGCCGACTACCGCGACATCACCCTCGTTGACACCATCCCCGGCATCGTCGCCCCGGGCATCATGACCGCCCTCGTCATCATGGTGGCCGCAGCAGTACTGGGCAAGACCGGCGCCGAGGCCGGAACGATCAACGCCCTCGCCTCAGTCTTCGCACCACTGGCCGGCCCCGTGGGGTCCATGCTGTTCGCCTTGGGCCTGTCCGGTGCGGCATTTTCTTCCATGATCGCCAACGCAACGGCCGGCGGCACCATGCTCTCCGACGCCCTGGGACGCGGCGCGAAGGCCGGATCACCGGCCGCCCGCATTGTCACCGGCATCATTCTGGCCTTCGGCCTGGTCATTACACTGTCGTTCCAGGCATCGCCGGTGGCGCTGATCGTGATCGCCCAGTCACTCACTGTCCTCATCGCCCCGCTCCTTGGCGTCCTGATCGTCATCATGGCCAACAACCGCTCTGTCATGGGCGACCTGCGCAATAAGTGGTGGCAGAACCTGTTCGGCGCCATCGGCCTGATCGCGATCATTGCTTCGTCCGTCAGGCTCATCACCACCTTGCTGGGCTAAGGCCAAGGCAGCCGGACGCCCGCAGCCCTATCTCAAACAACAATGCGATGCCCCCGAAAAGCTGGGGGCATCGCATTGTCGCGGAGCGGTTAGCCTTCCGCCCGGCGGCGTCCCAGCGTTACGGCGTCGGCAGTCCGGCCAGGCGCGAGCACTCGTCCCAGAGTCTCTTGCGGGCTTCGGGGTCGGAGCCCATGCCGGGCGTCGGAAGCTCTTTGCGCTTTGCCCAGAGTTTTCCGGAGACCGCCGCTGTTTCGCTTGCCGTGGCGAGCCAGAGCGCGGTGTCCACCGCCTTTTCGGCCGGGGCTCCGAACGTGTTCGTGATCAGGCGGAACGGTCCTCCCACGTCCTGCAGCAGCGCCGTGTTCTTCACCAGCCCCGGGTGGACGGCGTTCGCCACCACACCCGAGCCGCGCAGCCGCTCAGCGAACTCCTGGGTGAGGAGGACGCGGGCAAGCATTGTGGGCGGGGTTGAGCGGAGGTAACTGTACCTGCCCTTCGCCGTCTGGAGGTCGTCGAATTTGATCTTGGTGTTGCCGTACTTGGAGGCGATGTTCACGATCCGGGAGGTCCTCGGACCGGCCGCAGGCCGCTCCGCAGGTCCAGTGCTTGCCCGTCCCGTCACCGCGGCGTGCCTGAGCGCATCGGCGTGCCTGAGCGCATCCAGGAGCAGGTTGGTCAGCAGGAAGTAGGCCATCACGTTCGTGGCGAAGGTCAGCTCGAGCCCGTCCGGAGTCACGTGGCGCTCCTTCCGGAACACGCCCGCAGTGTTGACGAGGACGTCGAGCCTGTCATGTCGGGACAGGAAGTCAGCCGCCGCAGAACGGATCGATGCCTGGACGGAGAGGTCACACACCAGCGGCTCAAGCACGGCGTCCGGAACCTGCGAGAGGACGCCCTTCACCGCATCCTCAGCCCGGGCAGCGGAGCGCCCCACCACCACAACTGTGGCGCCTTCACGCGCGAGGCCCGTTGCCACGGCTTTTCCGATTCCACCTGCCGCACCGGTCACCAGTGCCACTGTTCCGCTCATGGAAGCCATCGCCTCCGCCTCCTGACGCTGTTGGTGTCGTCCTGCCGATGAGGTCGCGCTAATGTGTGTGCGCGCGTTTTCAGGCTAAGCCGCTGCCAGCCGGGCCTGACTCTACGCGCTGGCAGATTGTGCGCCATGGGTAGAACCTCCCGGAGCGCTACTGGCATGCCGGCATGGGCCCGCCGGTATGCGCAGGCGGGCGTCAGGTGTACATCAGCGAACCCGGCGTGGTGAGTTTTTCTCCGGTCTCCAGCCAGGTCTTGAGGCCGGAGAGGATCATCGGCCAGCCGCCGTAGAGCTGTTCGTTGGCGCCTTCCCGGAGGTCGCTGTGCGTGACGGTCAGGTGGCAGGAATCGCCCACCGGCTCGATTTCCCAGGTGATGGTTGAAAAGCCCTCGGCCTTGACGTCCTCACCCCACAGGGCGCGCATGGTCTGGACCAGCTTCCGCGGCGGGTCCAGCTCCTTGTTTTCCCCTTCGCCCAACAGGTCGCCGCCTTTGGGCGACATCTCGAACCGCGACCCCGGCGTCCAGTCCGAGGAGATATTCATTCCGAACTGGTACTTGCTCCGTATCTCGCTGTTCGTGATGGCTTCCCAGAGCCGTTCCGGGGTGGTCTTGATGTAGATTTCGAAGATCTTTTCCATGGGACTTTCCAATCTGGATTTGAGGTCGCTGAGGGCAGCGGCCCATGGTTCGGCATATTTGCTCACCCAGCGGTCGTGGATGAGCCGGATGGGCACCGGATTCAGGAAATGCAGTTTCTGGCGGCCCCGACGGCGGGTCACCACCAGTCCGGCATCTTCCAGTAGTTTGAGGTGCTTGGCGATCCCGAACCGGGACATTTCGAAGCGTGCCTCAAGCGCTCCCAGTGACTG